>CAZMWE010000001.1:0-80284 GCA_964570005.1 uncultured Candidatus Saccharibacteria bacterium
GTTCTGGCGGGCGGTGCGGCTGAAGAGGCTTAGGGCGAATTCACCGTCTGTTTGCCACCCGACAACCAAATCGCGCTCGTGCGGAGCAAGTGCTCGGTCGATGACCGCGATGTCGCCGTCGAATACGCCTTGCGCCTGCCAGTTGTGACCACGGATGCGGAAGAAATAGGTGCTGCTGGGGTGGCGGACCAGCAGTTTATCAAGGCTGAGCGGTGAGCCGTTGCGTTCGGCGGCCGGGTTCGGGAAACCGGCATGCACGGCCACTCCCGTGCCGGTTTCGACGCTGGCAGTGTAGGGTCCTGTTACTGGTTCCATAGCAGGTCTCCGTACCGCTGTGCTTCGGACAGATTGCCGCAATCATCGGCGAACAGCTTCCAGAGGTCTTCAGCGGGCTCAACCGTAAGGTCGAATGGGGTGTATAACGCGACGGTTTTGGCACCCGGGAAGTACCGCCGGATGAGCTGCAGGTCTTCCTGTAAGTAAGCACGGCGGGTCATTAGAAAGCCCCTTTCGTAGCGAGCAGTGTCCAGTGTTCACCCTGTTGCTGCAGGCGGTACGTTAGGCCGTCGGCTCCGCTCATGTCAAATAGTTTGACTGCCTCGGCTCCGCGCCGTACCAGGTAGCGCAGGCCGCTCGCGAAGGCGATCGCCTGGCCACCGTACTCGATTTCGCGCGGGAAGGTTTTCATGCCCTGCCCACTTGCCTGCCCGGCAAAGTAAAAGGCGTTCACACTTACTTCTTGGTTGATAACGTTGGTCATACGCTGGTTCTCCTACAAACTTTGAAGATTTATGAAAAAACCGAAGACTTGTGATTAAGCCCGGGAACGGAGATGAAGAGAGATTTCTGTAGCTACGATTGGCCGTTCACCGCTCGTGACTCTGATAAGAAACCTAAGTTTGTAGAAGGCGCACAGTGACCGAAGTGTGATTGCCTGAATGTGTGTAGCCTGTGTGGTAAAGAGGGCTTTAAAACCGCCAGTCCTCACATGGCTATCTCCTACTATACGCTCTTGCTTTGACTGTGCAATATGCCCACTGGCGTAAAATTTGCCACAGCCTATCAAGTTAACGAGATGGTAGTTGCATTTTATACATATTATGTAGAATAAACAGATGTCAGAATTAGCTTCGCCAGAAGTCCGTCTCGCCGAGCATGCTGATCTGTTAGCCATCAATACTCCTATCCCGCTGCCCGCTGAACTTGCAGAACTGTTTTTTGAGGACGATATTGCAGTGATTGCGGATGGGCTTATAGCATCAAAGGTGTATGAGAAAGACAACCCTTCTTTTGGGCGATACAACGTCGTGGCTCATAAGCTGCAGAGGGAGTTCGTGGGCCGTGCAATTGTACGTGCAATGGCAACTGGTGACCGTAGGTTGATTAGGGTTGCGCTAGACCCAATATTGTTTAACGGCCTCCAGACTATTGCAGGGATACAGAGCTATGCGCCAGGTGCATATATGAGATATGCAGAGCGGAAAGAAGAACAGATAGCTCTCACCGCTCATAGTCTCGGGGCAATTGTCCTTAAGAGCAAGGTTGCCAATTACTTTGCCCGTACGGACAATGAACGCAACATAATACGTGAGGTTGTATTTGGCTTGTATTCTTCTGACCTTCCCTCGCTAGATGACCCATTCGTAATCTTTGATAGCAAGGTGGGCCCTAGGTTTGACGCCTCAAAAGTCGCAAAACAGTATGTCGCGAAGCAGGTCAGGAGCCTTATAGCAGAAGGGCGTATAGATGCGAAGCCTGAGCACCATCGTCAATGCCCGGCGGCCGGTATAGTTCTGATGGCGCTGTGGGAACGGGCTGTCGAACTTTGTGTTGAGAGTCCGGAACTGTTTGCACGCGACCTCGCAGCCACGTAACGTCTACCGTCGGTTCTTGTCGACCGCTGGCCGGTGTCCAGGCCACCACACCTTGTAACCAAGCAGCACGGCCACGCTCGGTACGAGCAGTGGCGCGATGCAGAAGGCTGAGAGCACGATGCCAAACGCTACGGCAAAGCCGAGCTGGCTCAAGAAGCTGATGCCGGCCAGCGCCAGCGAGCCAAACGTGCCCGCTAGGATGAGGCCGGCGCTGGCTACGGTCGTGCTGCTGTGCTCGATGGTCATGTCGGCGGCCTTGTGCGGCGACTCGCCGGCCCGGACTTCTTCGCGCAGACGGACCATAGTCAGGATGTTGTAGTCCGTGCCGATGGCCACCACGAAGATGTAGACCATGATGGGCAGGAAGAATATCAGCCCAACATTGCCCTGAATGCTCTGGAACAGGTAGACGGTGCCGCCAAGCGTTGCTGAAAAGCCGAGCGCAACCGCGATGAGCAAGTACAGTGGCGCCAGTATGCTACGTAACAGCAGAAGCAGGATCAGAAAGATGATGACGGCTGCTGCAGGCAGGATGACCGCCAGATCGCGACTCACGGCGCTGCGTACATCGACGAAGGCGGCGCTCTCCCCTGTCACATACACCTTGGCGTTGGCAGGTGCGGCGGCGTGAGCCTGCGGCCGGAGGGTATTTTGCACAAAATCCAGAGTAGTCGTTGATCCCGGACTACCGGGTAGAAGCACAGTTACAAGCCCGGTCTTACCATCTGTCGACAACCGGCTCGGACCCCCGGATTTTACGCTGGGGATGGCGTCGATTTTGTCAGTGGTAGCGGCCAACTGGTCCGGAGTGAGTTTTTGCGAGGACGCAATGAAGATTTCGGTCGGCGAAATAGCCCCTGCCGAAAACAGCTTGCTGACCTGGTTGAAGGCCTTGGCCGATTCGGTGTTCTGTGGCTGCTGGCTGCTGAAGTCATAGCTCATATGGAGCTTGGGGTAGCCGCTGGCAAAAATCAGGAGCAGTACCAGGGCACAACCGGCAACCATGCCGGGATGCCGGCTAACGGTGCCGCCGATACGCTTTGGTACGGTGCCGGTCGGCTGCTTTTGCCAGCCTTTGCTGGGCCAGAAAATGCGCGGACCAATGATGGCCACCACGGCCGGGATGAGCGTTAGGACCGCCAGTAGCATGGTAATCACGCAGATGACCAGGCCGGGCGCCAGGTTCTTGAACAGGCCGAAATCAGAAAATCCGAGCGCCGCGAAGGCGGCTATCACCACAAGTGCGGCCGAAAAGATGGCTTCCCCGGCCCGGCTGAGCGCGAAGGCCACGGCGTCCCTGCCCCGTGCACCATTGCGCAGCCGTTCGCGGTAGCGGAACAGCAGAAATAGGATGTAGTCAGTACCGATTCCAAAAAGTACGACGGTATAGAGAATACTCAGCTGGTCGCTGATCTTGAAATTAAAGATGTGGGCGGCAATCGCGATGAGGGACTGAGCCAGCGTGTATACCAGCGTCACAGCCAGTACGGGTGCAAAGGCGGCTACAGGGCTGCGAAAAATGACACCTGGTAGGATGATGACCAGCGCGAAGGTAGCCATCGTGACGATTTTGGTAGCGTTATTGGAGGAGCTGGTACTATCTGCGTCTTCGGCGATGGCACCGGTAAGGCCGGTTTGCAGGTCAGTGCCGGCAATGAGCTGCTTGACCGTGCTCCGGATATTTTTGGTGAGAGTGCTGTCGGCGGTGCCGCCGGTCGCCTGCCCGTTTACCATGATCTGTACCATCTGGGCGGTGCCGTCTTTGGACACAAACTGTCCCGATGTCTGTACATCTGCTATGCGATGCAGGTGTGCTGCCTGTAATTGGTTGGCCAGCGTTTTCACGGCTGTCAGGTCTCCGGTGGTCAATTTGCCACCGTCTTTGCGACTGACCAGCAGTATTTCCGTGTCATCTTTGGACTGCGGGAACGCCTTGTCACCGATGTTACCTGCCTGGACCGATTCGTATTTATTTGGCAAAAAGCTCGTCTGGTCACTCGACGTGACACTACTGAGCTTAGGCGAAAATGCGGCGATGACCACACTCACCACTACCCAAACGGCGATTACCCACCACCGATTCCGCGTAATAAATTTTCCTAGTTGGTTGAGCACCGTCTGCCCCCTTGTCTTACAAGAATAGTTTACTTACTAAACTATATCGAAGACGAAGCGCAGCGTCAATTTGAAGTTTCACAGTTTCAGGCCGTTAAACTCTGCAGGAACTCTACCAGCTCGCGGGGGGTTATTTCGGCCTTGACGAGATAGCCGTCGGCCTGATGTTCGATGTCAGCCCGGACGTCGTCGCGTTGCTCCAGGTTGGTGGTGATGATAATCTTGGCGTGCAGTTTCGGGGTTTTGGCCGGGTCGCGGAGCGTACGCAGCACTTCGATGCCGGTGACGGTCGGGATCATCAGGTCCAGTAGGATGATGTCGTACTTATCGGTCTGTGCGGCAGTCAGCCCTTTTTGGCCGTCCAGCTCAACATCCGCCTCGTAGCCGGCCCGCCTAAGCGCTCGTACATACAACTCGCTGATGAAATACTCATCTTCGATGCAGAGAATCTTTTTGAGTCTTGGGCCGTCCATTACAGTTTAATTCTACCTTAGCAGGCGCTTAATTTCGGTACATACTATGATTTTTGATCCAGCCGTGGGCGTGCCGCGTGATGTCCTGGCTGCCGGTGGCTTTGCGCTCGTCCTCGAGCTTGCCATACGGCATGATGGTGAACGTGAACGTGCTGCCTTCGCCCGGCTTGCTCTGTACCCAAATATTGCCGCCATGTGCTTCCACGATGACTTTAGCAAGATACAATCCCAAACCGGTGCCGCCAATCTGGCTGCGGTTCTGGTGGCTGCGGTAAAACTTGTCGAAAATGTACGGCAAAATGCTGCCGTCGATGCCGACGCCGCTGTCCCGGACGCTGGTTTCGATGAGTCCATCTTTATTAAGCGTACTACTGACAGTTATGACAGCCTTGTCTTTACTGTACTTGATGGCGTTATCTAGCAGGTTGGCGATAAGTTCGTAAATGCTGTAGCGGTCCACGCCTGCGGTCGGTAGATCGCTGGCTACCTCCGTTTTAATACTGATGCCGCGTACGCCGGCCCGGAGTTGCAGGTCGCTGACCACGGCATCGATTATTTCCGGCCACTTTTCTTCATGCAGTTGCAGGGACAACTGGTCGTCTTCCACTTTGGCGACGTTCAGAATGTTGTTGACGAAAGCGGTGAGCTGTCCAGCGGCGGCGTCCATCTGTTTCATAAAACGCTGCAGCTCGGGATCCAGACCGGCTCCAAGCTCCTCGTCGAATACCTCGATATAGCCGCGCAGCAGCGTGAGCGGCGTGCGCAGCTCATGTACGGCCAGCGCCACAAAACTTAAGGATTGGTCGTCCTGTCCGTAGGTGCCGGTATGGTCGAACAGTGTGAGCAGTGTCTCGTAGCCTAGCGGATTGCCCTGGTTATAGTGTGCCGCCAGGTCAAACTGTTTGCTGTTATTACTGCCTGGCAGGCCGATACGTACCCGCTCCCAGCTGTGATCGGCGGCTGCCGCTTTGTCCTTGGTGGTATCCAGCCAGTCATGCAGCGTATCGGTGCTCGTGAACGACATATCGAGGGCGGTGTACACGTTCTGACCGGCCAGATCAGTGGCCGGCTTGCTTAAGTATGTAGCGGCAGCTTCATTGGCGTACATGATAGTGTCATCGTGGCTCAGCACAATAAACGGCAGCGGCAAATGGTTGGCTACGAAGTTGGTGTGCAAGTCCTGTGCGGCTTCTGATCCGGCATGCTCCATCTTCTGTACGACACTAGTCAGCTGGTACAACTGATTAACCAGGTTTGTCACAAGTTCACGGCCCAGGCGCAGCTGCTTGGGATCGGGAGCGGGCATGTCGGCGGCAGTGTCCGGGCTGACATGCATAATAGCCTGCCAAATGAATTTAGTCGGGCGTGTGAGCGCGCGGCTTGTTACCCACGGCAGTAATACGAGTGTGAGCAATGGTATGGCAATGATCGCGGCGATCTCCTGCCAGCCCGTCAGCTTCAGCACGCGGTCGGTAGCGTACCAGCCGGCCAGGATGAGTGCGTTATTTAGTAGTATGACCAGGAGCAACCTGGCGCGGAATTGGCGGACGAAACGCTCGAAGTAGCTCATGCTCAGGGCCTAAGGGGTGTATTTTACTTGGGAGGCAGCCGAGACAGCGCTGATCCAGGTCTGCCCCCGATTGAGTGGAAGAGGTGCGCCGCTGGCGTCGGTAAAGGTTAGCTGGTCGGTGTTGCTCGCCTTGTGCCACTGCCCGGTCGTGACGCCACCGTTCTGGAAGACGTAGGCGGTTCCGGTGCCAAGCGGGTTGTAATCGGAATAGTAAGCGCCAGAGGCGTCGAGGGCGCCGCGACTTAACGGTACGACGACGGCGATGACGACCGTCGGCGCCAGTTGCTGCCCGGTGTTGGCATCAGTGTCCGGCGTGCCCTCGGTGCTGCGTTTGTAAGTGTTTGTGGTACGGTCAAAGGCAAAGTGCGGATTGTAGACGGGGCCGGAAATGCTAAGGTCAATATTGCTGGCGGTGGGCTGGGCAAGCGGCGTCTGGGTGGTGGCGCGTGGGAAGCCGGTGAAACTGCTATGGTAGCCTTTGGCTGTTTCCAGGTCGTTTAAGGTGGTAATGCCGGTGTAGACGTTATGCGGTGCGGCGCGTGTGGCAATTCGGTGGTAGTAATTGCCATTGCTGAACTGATCCATATTTTGCACGCCCCAGCTGGCCAGATCGTTCAGGGCGTCCGGACTGCCGCCGACGTGCGCGTAGGCCGCGTTGAAGCCCAGTGCCCACTGGATGTAATACGGTCGCGCGCTACGGATAGGGCCGACATTATCCGGCGCAGTATCTTGGTAGAGTGCCATAAAGCGCGTCACACCGCCCTCAGCCTGGGCTTCAAACACCACACTCGCCTGGCTTAGCCCACTCTGCGGCCGGGCGTCGGTGCTGTTTTCCACCATCACGGCGGTGACCGGTTTTTGATTCAAGCTGGCGTCAGTGATTTGTAGGCCACTCAGGTCACTGTAAACGGGTTTAGGAATAATCGTTGTGTTTTTAACCGCAGTCTTCTTGGGGGCAGATTTGGGAGATTGCGACTGATTGTTGGTGAGCTTCCAGACGCTGCCGCCTGCTCCGCCCAGGACCAGTACGGCAATGGCGGCGGTAATAACCCACTGCTTGCGGCCGCTTGGCCGCCAGAGGTAAAAGCGCCTCTTGGGTGGTGCAGATGACGAGGACAGTATTGGTGTGTCATGGTCCTCTGTAATCGGCTCAGGCTCGGTCGTTGCTTCCGCGGCTGTTTCTTCGGGAGTCTTAAAATCCGGATCTTCGGCTTTGGCTAGCTCGAAGATCGACGGTCCCTCGGGGTGAGGTAACGGTTCGATACGTTTTTGTTTTGCGCCATCCTGTGGGGGCGGCGCCACGTCCTGTATCATGCTAATGATTATACCAGAGCCGCCATGCACGTCAGCCCCTTAAGGCGTACATTACAACGCGGCGAGCGTTTGATCGATGCGGCGCAGCGTTGTTTCGCGGCCCAGCACACTGAGCGTTTCGGCCAACCCGGGGCTGGCCGGTGACTGCGTGGTGGCGATGCGGATAAGACTGAAAAGCACGCCCGGCTTCTGGCCGGTAGTCTCGAGCAACTCGTTTAGTCTATCCGTCAGGTCCTGCAGGCTGAAATCACTTTGCTCCAGGCTGGTTTTGGCGTCGCCCAACATGTTCTTAAGCTCAGCGTGGTCAAATTTTTTGAGCTGCTTGTTGCCGTCGACAAGTTCTATGTCTATGGGCAGGTCGGTAAAGAAAAACGCGGTGAGCGTGGGCAGTTCCTTAAAGTATTTGAGGCGCTCCTGCGTGAGGCTGAGCACGGCTCGCTTGTATTCATCGCTGCTGCCAGCGGCTTCGGCGGGCCAGAATTCAGTCACTTTTTCGTATAGGTTGTCCGGTGGCAGCTCACGGATGTAATGGCCGTTCAGCCACAATAGTCGGCGCTCATCGAACGTAGCGCCACTGCGGCCGACGCGACTTAAGGAGAATTTTTCAATTAGCTGCTCACGGTTGAACACTTCCTGTTCGGTACCGTCGTTCCACCCCAGCAAGGCCATGAAGTTTATGAGAGCGTCCGGCAGGAAGCCGTCACGGATGTAATCCAGCACATCCTTGGCTCCGTCGCGCTTGCTGAGCTTTTTGCGGCCGTCGGGGCCTAAAATGTGCGGCACGGTGGCGATAAGTGGTCGTTCTATAGCTAACGCTTCATACAAGTTGAGGTAGTTCGGCATGCTGGCCGTGAATTCCTGGCCGCGGATGATATGTGTAATCTTCATTTCTGCGTCGTCAACTATGTGGGCGAAGTTGTACGTCGGTAGCCCGTCGGATTTTATTAGGATAAAATCGTCGACGACCTCCGGGCCGGTGTGTAAATCGCCCATGACTTCGTCGTGCCAGTCGTAGACTTTAGGGTCGCTCTTAAACCGCAGCGGCATACCGGGCTGCCAGGCTGGCGGGTTCTCGGGTTGGTGTTTACGAGCCAGAAACGGTTTTTTTTGAATTTTGGCTTGTTCACGCAGGGCACTCAACTCTTCGGGAGAACGTGTATCTGCGTAAGCACGGCCACTGCTGATCAGCTTCTGTGCCCAGGCATGGTAGCTGTCCAGGCGTTCACTTTGCGTGTACGGGCCATACGGGCCACCGATGTCCGGGCCTTCGTCGTAATCCAACCCAAGTGCCCGCAAACTGGCGATGAGGTGTTCGCGCGCACCCTCCACTTCTCGCTTTTTGTCGGTATCCTCGAACCGCAGCACGAACTGGCCGTTGTTTTGGCGAGCCACCAGCCACGCGAACAGTGCCGTGCGGATACCGCCGACGTGCAAATAGCCAGTTGGGCTGGGGGCAAAACGGGTGCGGACGGGTTTCATGCCGCTCATTATATAAGAAGTTAATCCCTAAACGAACTGCTTGTGGTTGCGTATGTAACTACAGGGTGTATTGTAGAGTCCAGGATAACCAGGAGTAGACTGTGCTGAACAAGACAGGTTTAGAGCAAAGCTTTTCGATTGACGGTCACGAGGGCGAGGCTCTCGGTATAATAGCTGAGCAGAACGGGATGACTACTCAAGACTTTGTCCAGCGAATGGCTTTCGAGGCATTGCTGAATGCAAAGCGCAGTTGTCGGGCTGCTGGCGGCTGCCAGCTTGGGATAGTATGTCCCTCGATGGAAGTGATTGAACGAGAAACTACACGACCGCAGGGATACGTACGCGGGACGATAAGATGCGGCCAACCAGAAGGTTGTGAAGCGGAAAAAGCATAGGTGAGGTGGTCGCAGTCTTAGCTGTCGATGTCGACAGCAGAGCTACTGCGTTCCGTCTGCCGCGACAAGCTTAAGTGTGCTGGACGATCGTCTTGACCTGCTGGTTGGTTACCGGGCAGTCAGCGCTCAATGTGTACCACTTGCCGTCGCTGATCCAGGTGGCGTTGGTGTTACTGAAGCGATAGACCATGGTATTGCCGGCCATTACCATCTGATAGGTGGGTGTACCGCTGGCGTCAGTGGAACCGATGGACTGAATCATGTCGGCATCGCTTAAGTTGGTGTTCTCCTGAGTGAGCTGGTATAGACCGCCCGGTCCTTTGAATCCGAGCATCAGCTTGCCGTCTCCTGCCTGCGCGCCATTATAGGTGAAGCCGGCGTCGGCCAGGTTGGGGGCGACGGAGCTAACACCAGACCGATAAGCGGCGATTTTGAGCTGTAGCGCCGGTGAGTTCTGATAGGCAATGAACGCGGCGATGATGACCAATGCCATCGACCCGCCGACCATACTAACGATGTGTAAACGGGCCTTCCGCCGGTAGCTGGCGGCGTGAGTCCTGATATCGACGAAGCTATTGGCCCGGGCTATAGCCTGCTCGAACATGTCGGGCACTTGATTGCCTTGATGGGGCGATGGTACCGGATCGGGGTCGTTGGTGGGGTTGGTGGGCTCTGGGGCCGCTGTGGGTGTGGGCTGGACGGCGAGCGGCGCGAAGGTTGGTGCGAGGCTGGACGGCATTGCCGTGCTATGGCGAATGATTAGCGGACTCTTGGAAGTGGTCCGGGCGCGGGCCAGACGCTCGGAGTCGATAGTTGCGGCGGATTTTTTAAATGCGATAAGGCCCGGGACTTTGCGCTGGAGTGCGCTTTGCGGGCGAAGTGTGTTGTGAGTGTTGGGCTCCGGCGTGGGCACGGTGTCGCGCCGCAATGTCCGGCTATGCTGGGCGGCATGATGGCGGACATGGTTGGGCTGAGTACGGTGAACGGTAAGCGCCTGCGCTTTGCTCGCAGTGTGGCTCACGCTGATGCTGCGGGCGTCCGCGGACTGCGGCAAGTGAGCACGGGCGTGATTGATCGCACGGCTGGTGGTCGGCTTGTGCGGCTTAGAGGCGGATTTGGCTGATCTGATAACGTCGCGCATGGCGGGCTTGGCGTGTAATGCTGCGGACATGGTTGCGGGCGTCCTGGTGATCAGCTCATCAGGATCATCTTTGATGTGGCGTGAGGCGGCGGTATGCCCTGGTGTGGTCGCGGTACGCGACCGGAAAAAACCGTCAATGTTGCGGCCGGTATGCTGCAGGGGTGGCGCTGAAGCCGGGCCAAGCACGGCACCCGTCACCGCATCGTAGCGCCTGCCATTCACCTCTATTGTCGCTGGATGTTCCATGTCTTGCGTTTTAGCCCACTGTGTTTGTCTGCATTGTACCGCTATCGCTTAGGTAAACGCAAGCGTGACACCGCTAGTGAAGCTTGGTTGTGCTGCTATAATTTTCAGCAGATGGGCAATGTATTACTAAAGTATAAATACCTGACGGTCACCATAGCGAGCTTCGCACTCCTCGTTGCAGACTGGTTTCTACCACCTGATATTCTCGCTTCCCATATAGTATCTCTGGTTGGTGTGCTCGGGTTGGCAGTCGGTGGTATTTTGGCGATTTGGAAGAGTAAAAATCATAAAAAAGCTTTGCTGTGGGCGTTGTATGTGCTGTTGCTTGGACAATTCCTGTACTCCAATTTTGTGTCCACGCTCGGCTCTTCCTATATCTTTCCCACCGCGGATTATCCACCTGTCATCTCGTGGAACTGCCCAGACTTTAACCAACTTGTCGTGCCAGACTCGGGTTCATGCGTATACAATTGTCCGGAGGAGTCTGTCCGTGTGCTGCCGGCATCATCAACTACAAAGGGTTTTCCAGTCACCCTTTTCTACGATGACGGTCCGTGTGACGACACATACACTGGTCGTACCAATGGCTTTGTATTTGCCGTTACCCTAAATATTCTGTACATCGCCATCGCGACGGCGCTGTTTGGTTATGTTTTGCGGAAACAGGCGAACAGCCCTAAGAAGGTAGTCCGCCGCCGCAATCGTTAAGCGCAGGTTTACCACCTGCTGATATACTAAGAAGTAATGGACTTCCTCGATCCTAAGCAGGAACGCCGCAACCAGTTCACGTTGTTGCTGGGTTATTGTCTTGTTACGCTGGCCATCGGCGGTGCGGCGCTAGTGTTACTGTACCAGGCTTACGGCTACGGCCTGAACAAACAGGGTGAAGTAACGCAGAGTGGCTTGCTGTTCGTATCCAGTCAGCCGAGTGGGTCGGCAATTCGCCTGAACGGCCAACCATACTCATCTAATACAAACACTCGTGTTACCGTGCCGACCGGCCCATATTCCATGTCGATTACCCGATCCGGCTATCGGGACTGGCAGCGGCCGATCTATGTCGCTGGCGGCGATGTCCAGCATTTTGACTATCCGTTCCTGTTCCCTTCCAAATTACAAACCGATTCTCTGGCAGAGCCGGCGGCTGCGCCAAGTGTGGCTACGCAGAGCGCTGATCGCCGGTGGCTCATCTTGGACCGGCCGGATACCCCGGGCAGTTTCATGCTGTGGGATTTTAAGAATGCTAAGCAGCCAGTATCTAGCGCGATTACCCTGCCCGCCAACATGTATACCCCTAGTGACGGCACTCAAAGCTGGGCAGTCGAAGAATGGGCCAGCGACAACCAGCATGTCGTGCTGCTGCATACCTACACGCAGAAAGGTGCCGCGGGGCATGAATATGTCCTGCTTGACCGGGCTACACCGGTCGATTCGGTGAATCTGACTCGCCAGCTGAATCTGGCGCAAGCCGAAACGCTCAGCCTGTACAATAATCGCATCGCGCAGGTATACGTGTACAACCCGGACGACCAGAGCTTACAACGGCTGAATGCTACCGATGGTACGCTGGTGAGCAAACTGCAGCATGTACTGGCTTTTAAAACATATGCGGACAAAGAAATCCTGTATGTGACAGACCAACCACCCGGCGGCAAAATTACACCCGGACAGGTCAGTGCCGTGCTGCAGGATGGCCAGCAGAGCTATGTGCTACGCACCTTGCCGGCCGGCGCCCCGTCGTACGAGCTGAACCTGGCACAATATGCCGGCGACTGGTACGTGGCGGTGGCGGCCAGTAATGAGTCATCGGTGTATGTCTACAAAAATCCGCAAAGTCAGCCGGCAACCAGTCCTGATACCTATCCGAACCCATGGCGACGACTCGATATCGCTAATCCGACGTACCTATCGTTTTCCAGTAATACGCAGTTCCTGGTGGCGGAAAGCGGCCAGAGTTTCACAGTGTATGACTTTGAAAACATCATCCAATACCGCTACACCGCCGTACAGCCGCTCGACCAGCCGCAGACACACGCTACCTGGATGGACGGTGACCGCCTGATGTACGTCAGCGGCGGCAAACTGGTCGTATTCGATTACGACTACCGCAATGTGCAGACGCTTATGCCCGCACTCCCAGCTTATACCCCGGTATTCGACCCGGGCTACACGCATGTGTATGCCTTGGCGCCAAGCACTAAGAATGTCGCTGGGATCGCGCTCATGAGCACCTGGTTGCGGGCGCCCGCGGACCAGTAAGCTTATTTCCAGAATTCCAGATCGTTGACCAGCTGGCTCCAGAGGCTCGGCCCGTTGCCGGCAATGGCTGTCGGTGAGCCGCTGACGGTCGGTGCCGCCCCAGCGGTGTTGGTACTAATGGCCGGGCTGATCTGCTCGCCCCACACGACCAAGCGGTTGGTACTGATGCCTGGCGGATCGCAGGTGATAAGCTGGGCCGTGGCCTGCTTACCACGGGTGTCGTTGATGACGGCTACGTCAGTAGGTGGCACGACTTCGCGGTCAAACACGCGGTAGGCGTAGGTGGCATTGTTGTAGGTGATGTAGAACAGGTCGCCGGTGGTTAGGTCGTGCAGCAGCGTGAACGCAAACTTATATTTGCCGTTATTGAAGATATTGCCAGAAGAGTGTCCGAAATAGGCGGCATTGCCGTTTTGGCCCGGCAGTACGGTGTTCGGATAGTGAATGACGCCGCTCTCTAAGTCGTTATCTATAACGTTTTCGTCGTACGTGTTCAGTGAAAAATCGACAGGGATCTGCACGTTGATCTTGGGGATGGTGACATTTGGCGGCGCGTCAGCGCTGGCGGCACTGGTAGTCGTTTGGATGATTGGCGTGCTGCTGACATCGCGGCTCGGCTGGATGAACGGCGCGATGATGATCTGATTGAAGAAGGTGAATAGGAACACAACGATTACGACCGAGCCGGTGGCTAATCCGAACATCAGTGACTGCAGGTGATGCTTTAGTGTTAGCTGTCCGCCGGAGCTTACACGGCTAGCGATTTTACGTTTGAGCGCGCGAGCGGTGGTTGTATCGCTCAATTTTATCGGGCGACGGCCGGGTTTTGGTGGTGTGTGATTGCCGACTACGACGCTTCTTGGCAAAGCGGTCGGCGCTGGTATCGCCGGTGAGGGCTGGGCGGCTGGTCCGGCCGTCAGTGGCTCGAACGTAAACTCAACCGGCTCTTCCCGCTTGCGGCTCAAGACCGGCTGCTGCTTCTGGAACAATTTTTGGTACGGCGTGTGCTGGTTGGCCGCGTAGAACTCCTGCCAGACCTCGCGCTTTTCATCGTCCGGGAGCTGCGTGTAATAGTGGTGCCAAGCGGTCTGGATCTCAGCCATGCTTTTGCCCGACTGGCTGAGGCTGCGCATAAACTGCTGGTGTTTGCTGGGCGTCCGCTCAGTTTGCGCCTCAGCCAGCTCCTGGGCTGCGGCTGGCTCGTTGCCGTAAGCCCGCTCCACTTTGGCCCGGATAAGATCCACTGCCGGATTGGCGGCTTGGGCATCATTGCTGAACTGGGGGATAAGAGGGTTGTTGCTCATAGGCTTTCCAGACCCGAGCGGATTCGCCGCCCACTCGCGCTTCTTCGTTTAAATTATATCAGCTGTGGTTGAATATAGCTGCGAGCATTCCACCAAATCGCCTATGCATCCGACGGTTTGCCTGTGTGCCCGACTTATAGTACACTACACCTCTGATAAGCATGGGCGAGTGGCGGAATTGACCGGTTCTTTAACAACTTGTGCCGCAGTGGTGGAATTGGTAGACACGCCGGACTCAAAATCCTGTGAGGGCAACCTCGTGTCGGTTCAAGTCCGACCTGCGGCACCAGTTGTTAAAGAACCAGGGCTGCATGCAGCCCTGTCGCTAGACGCCCAGCTTTCCACCGTGCAGCTGGGCGTCTGATACGGATAGTATGAATCTCCCTTGAGTTGTTGGACCCGTTGCGGATGATTTTGAGTTGCATTATTTATATATACATAGTATAACATAAAATCTATAATATAAAATATGTCTAAACCATATAAAGCACCAAATATCCCCATCACAGACCAAGCCTTACTTGCTGGGTGCAATTACCCATACCTCGAAGATAGGGCAGTCGGTACTCCGGAAGCACCCCGACTCACAGGGCAGTATCTCACAGCTATGTCTGAAACGAATGATGGCCAGCAAGCTTTGCAGATTGTTGCTGTCCCACCCCAGAACCGAAAGCTGCTCGCTCGAAATGCTATGCCGGGCGACTTGGACGGTATTGCCTGGGCTGCGGGTGGCTTGGCGGCGGCTGGCGCCACAGAGCTCATTACTCACTCAGATATTCTAAGTGTCATTACTGGACTGGGCGTCGCCGCAGTGGTGGCTGCCAAACCGGTGTTCAGAGAAGTACGCGATGTCCAGCAGACTAGAGCGCAAAGGCGACTGTTGCAATCGGAGTCGACCATGACTTTCCCCGTAGCGGATGTGCGGGTAGGCGTTAGTGAGGATTTTGCAAGCACAGAAGTTCGTTTTAACAGCGGTCAGGCGTTCTCTTCTATCGGTGCGTTATTAAGAAGCGCGAACGGATTGCCAGGGCTGTCAATGGACGAAAGGGCGGGCATTGTGATAAATCCTGGGACGGCACTGAGCACTATGTTGCAGCGGCTACGTTTGCCAGGTTATCGTGATCAGCTCTTGGCAGGAAGCAAAAGCTCACTCGCTGTGCTAGATAGAGCATGTCAGGAGGCGCCCCTCCAGCGCGCAGAGGGAACTCTCGAACCTGAGGCCAGGGTGCCTGAGAGCTCACGTCTTCCTGTCCTAACAGCAGCCTTAGGCATGTATGGAGCCTTTTATACAATACAAGCTGAGCGTATCGCTGGGCGTCTGGAAAGAGCTCACCCAGAGGCTCTGGCTGAGGTGGGCTGTCAACTGGAACCCTCGATGGCGCTACTACTCGACTTTAGCAAGCCATTGCCTTTGGCAGACTTAGTAGGATTTGATCGGACTGTAGACCAGCTGCCGTCACGCCCACGGTACGCATCCGGCACCTCGTGATAGGTCAACCGACCGTCAGGTTGTGTACGGCAGTTGTGAGTGCCTCGAAAGACTTGACCGGGTTCTGAGTCCACCAGACGGCAGCGTATACGGCCGTATTCAGGCACCAAACGGGTTCCTCGTTTTGGACGGCCGTAGTGCTCACCTTTCCGTTCACGGCTACTGCGTAGCTATCCTGATGGCGGGTGATTATGGCGAGCGGATACTGCTGCGTAAACTCGTGCAGGCTCTCTACAAGCTGTACCAGACCCATTTCAGTTGTAAAAGCATGCGGAAAATGTGCGGCAACACCCAGCTGCCGCAGTTGCCCCAAGGCCAAAACTAGCAGCGTATGTTGACGTTGTAAAAGCTGCAACGGTTGACGAACCAGTACATCGGCGGCCTCTTTGGTAATCGTAACCTGCCCCTGGTATTTTTGCAGAAGACTTTCCAGCAGGACGGTGGTTTCGCTATTGCGGCCGATGTCCCCGGGCAGGAGTACGCCGTCCACAGGAGCGGCTAGATCCAACATGACTGCCAGACTCTCTCGCGCAAAGCTGCCACTGGGCGTGCTGGGCGCAAATTCGGCTTCAGGAAAAATATCGTGCACGATCTTTTGCATGCTGTTAGGTAGCAGCACCGTGGCAACGCCGATGCCCGCCTCTAAGGCATCGCCGTATGCGTTCGCAGGTGCCTTGAATTCATAGCCATTGCCGCCGATAATCAGCAGCTTGCCGCTTAAGGCCCGTGTTTCCGGTCGGCTCCATTCCAACTCTGGAAATAGCGGTTTGTCGCCCTGTCGTTGCCAATAACTCACTTCCATGAGCTTATTGTAGCGTACTCACCTCTTGGAAGTCGCTTTCGCGTACCACGTCGTGCTCTACGACTACGGTACCCGTAAAGCGCTTGCCCGCCAGCAGGAGTGGCAACCATAGCTTGTCGTCTGGCCACATTTGGTCGTATGGAATGTCAGCAAGATTGAACCACTGTGGTCGCATTTCTTCGGTTTCGTGCGGGTCGCCAATCCATGTATCCGCTACGTAAACATGACAATAATGTTCCACATCCGGTAGATCATAAAAGTGCAATTCTCCGATTTTGTGCAGGTTCTGTGGTGTCACGCCGATCTCTTCTTCGCATTCGCGGACCGTGGCTTGTGCGTATGTTTCGCCCGGTTCAACCTTGCCCCCTGCACCATTCCACTTACCTTCGCCGAACCCGCGTTTCTTCATGGCCAGCAAAATCTCCCCGTTGCGCCGCAAAAATAGCAATGTGGTGTGCTTCATATCAGCGATTGTAACAGATGAACGTACGGTGTGGGGTTATCCCAGCAGTCGTCATGCTCGCCGGGCAGCGAAATAAAGGTGCGCGGGCCTTTGAACGGCAGGTCGAGGATGTGCGGCGAACAGGTAGCGTCGTCGCGATTGCGTAAGATAATTTGATACTGTGTGCTGTTCCAGGGCTTGTCGGCGCCAAGGTTCATGGCCATTCGTATGTGGTCTTTGAGATTGAGCACGTAGCGGAAATGATACGTCCACTTGCGGCCCCATTGCGACAATCGGCGTTGCTGGCGATATAGCCGGAATTCACGGCTGACTTTTATAACCAGGCACGTGAACCACGATCGGCCGGGCCAATACGGTATGCCTACCGTAACCACCAGGCGTGCTTTGTTTTTGAGTGGCACGAGCAGACAGCCGCCAGAGTGGGCGAAGATGATATCGGCCGCAGTTGGGTTATGCACAACTACAAACCCTGCTTGCTCGCAAGCTTTGACGAGTTGACGACCAATGGCTGGACCTTCGTTTAGGCCATATAAAATACAGATGCTGTGGCTCATATGTCCAGAGTGATGCTGACCGGGCAGTGGTCGGAGCCTGTGACCGCCGGGTGGATATCGGCGACTGTAACCTTGGGCTTAAGACTATTACTCACCAGAAAGTAATCGATGCGCCAGCCGACGTTGCGGGCGCGGGCGTTGGCAAAATGGCTCCACCAGGTGTAGTAGCCGTTGCCTTGCTTGAAGAGCCGCAGCGTATCCACAAAACCAGCGTCGATAAACGCCTGGAAGCCAGCCCGTTCTTCATCGGTAAAGCCCTTTTTACCGACATTTGGCTTGGGGTTGGCCAGATCATCCTCGGTGTGGGCAACGTTTAGGTCACCACAGAACACTACCGGCTTGGTTTGCTCCAGCTGTTTGCAATACGCCAGAAACGCTGGGTCCCAATGCTTGTGGCGTAGTTCAAGTCGGGTCAGGTCATCTTTGGCATTAGGTGTATAGACAGTAACCAGCCAAAAACCGTCAAATTCGGCGGCGATTACCCTGCCCTCCAGGTTCGGGTTGCCGTAGGTGTCGCCGGTGACGCCATACTCTTTTATGAGGTCCTCGGGAAAGCCGTTTACAACTTGGAGTGACTTTAGCTTGGTCAAAATGGCCGTGCCGCTATAACCCGGTTTTTCGGCCGCATACCAGATAGCGCGGTAGCCATCCAATGCTAGCCCTGCCTGTGCTTCGGTAGCCTTGACCTCCTGCAGGCATAAAATATCAGGCTGCTCCTTGTCCAAAAACGGCTGCAGGGCGTCCTTGCGTAGTACGGCGCGGATACCATTGACGTTCCAACTGTAGATCTTCATGGTGTGTAGTATACGACGGTATTGTAATGTCAGCCATTTAATTTTATAATTCTGGGCCTATGACAAAAAGAAGGTACCCCAGTAGAAATCTGCCGGACTATCCTACTTGTATGATTACTGCCGGAGGCTGGGCCCGCAGTGGTAAGGGTACAAGTATGCTTGACCTTAAGATTGGCCTTGAAGCTATTGGTGTAGGCGTTATGCTAATAGACCAAGGCCTCAAGTTTAGGGCTATGGCACGGGTTGCTCTGGATATGGGCGAGCCACTTGATAGTCCTACTACTCTGGGTGCGTTTCTAGGCTCTGACGCAACACAAAGAGAGGTACTCACTTTGCTTGACAGGGTGTCGAGGATGAATGAGGTGGAGCGAAGGGCTTGCTTGTATGGTCCCGAAATGACCAGCGCAAGCGGAAAGCCTGGCAGAGTGAAGGCTTCACATACCATTGCCATAGGACTTCTGGAAGCTGAGGTGCGGCAGGCGGTCGAAGCGGAGACTGATGTGTTGTTGATTGACGGACGTCAGATGGAAGACTATGCCCGTGCTTTCGCCAGGCGGGACCTAGGACGTTTCGTCATGGGTTGGTTTTTCAAATGTGACCCGGTGGTTGCTGCGCGGCGCAGCCTGGGCATAGTAGCTCCGTCGGAGGAATTAACCCTCGAACAGAAAGCACTTTTGTTCGATGAAGCTGTGAAAATTAGTGATCGGAATCGGTCAGATATGCTGCGTGGTGCAGACCTGGATCCCTTACGGGAGCCAACTCGTGCCTATAGAGTAGACTTGGCAGCCTATGGCACACTCGGCGATAGTCCCCTCTACGGACATGCCCATAACGTACGGCATGGGGGTGCTGGCATGGCGCTTGTAGATACTTCCTACACAAGCACGGTCGAGGAAATGACAGGTCCCGTTACTGCTATCTCCATGATGAGTCTGTACCAGCATGGCCCTCTTCTGCCGGAAGATGTTGGCATGCGAGTTGCTCGATCCAGCGAGTGGTAACTTTTGATATACTAAGGGACAATGGCGTACAAGCGTGTGCTTCTGAAGCTGTCCGGCGAGCAACTGGCCGGCAAGTACGAGTTTGGAGTTGATCCGGAAATCGCCGCGTTTCTGGCAAATGAAATCAAGCAGGCGCTCGCCACAGGCTGTCAACTGGCACTGGTGGTGGGCGGCGGCAATATGGTGCGCGGCGAGGAAGTGGCCGGGAACGGTATTCGCCGCGTAACGGCTGATCAGATGGGTATGCTGAGCGGCCTGATTAACTGCATGGCCATGACGGATATCTTTGAGGCGCAGGGCTTAAGTACACGGTGCTTAAGCAGCGTGTTTGCGGAACAGCTAGCAGAAAATTATTCATACCGGCGGGCCGAAAAGCACCTGGTGAACGGCCGGGTAGTCATCATTGCCGGCGGTATCGCCCGTCCGTACTTTACACATGACACGGCAGCGGTCAGCTACGGGCTGGAGCTTGATTGCGAAGTGGTGCTGAAGGCAACAAAGGTTGAAGGTGTGTTTGATAAAGACCCTGCCAAGTTCAAAGATGCGCGGCTGCTGCCCGAGATGACCCTAAACGAGGCGGTGACCAACGGTGCGATCGCTGTGATGGACAAGGCCGCACTGGGTCTGGCGTTAGAGCAGAACCAGCCGCTGATAGTGTTCAACCCGATGGTTAAAGGCAATATTGCTCGGGTGATCGCCGGTGAAGCGGTCGGTACTAAAATTGGCCGAGAGGCCGGGGGTTTATAAACTCAAATCGGGCGCATCAAGGGTGATGTGGTCCCCTGGGTTGGCCTCGTGCCGGAGGATCTTGCCGGCCACGGTGTTCTCGACGGCACGCTGAAGGGTACGACGCATGGGCCGGGCACCGAGACGTGGGTCGTTGCCGGCCTCGACGATTTTGGCGATGGCAACATCAGTCAGCTCTACGGAAATATTCTGTGCCGACAGCGTTTTGTTGACCTCGGCCAGCATCAGCCGGACAACCTGAGCGAGTTCGTCGGGTGCCAGCGGACGGAATAACACGACCTCGTCAAAACGGTTGATGAGCTCGGGTTTGAACTGGCCGCTGTTAATGAGCTCATCTTCGAGCTGGCTTTCAAATTGTTCCAGCTGTTCGCCGCGCTCGATATGTGAGCGGATGCTGTCGGCACCGGCGTTGCTAGTGGCAATGACCACGGCATCTTTGAACGACACGCTGCGGCCGCTGGTGTCGGTCAGCTGCCCTTCATCCAACATTTGCAGTAGCAGATTGAGGATGTTTGGGTGAGCTTTTTCAATCTCATCCAGCAATACCACGCTAAACGGTGATGTACGGACGCTCATAATGAGGCTTTTGGTTTCGTGCTGCCCGTCGCTTAAGATACGGGCCACGTCGCTCTCCTGCTGGTATTCGCTCATATCTAGGCGAATCATGTTGGCCTCACTGCCGAAGTAGGTGGCGGCAACCGCCTTGGCCAGTTCCGTCTTACCCACCCCGGTTGGTCCTAGAAACAGGAAGCTGCCTATGGGCCGTTTGGGGTTAGCCACTCCTGCCCTGGCCCGGCGCAGCGCATCAGACACGACGGCCACGGCACGTGATTGGTTGATCATGCGCTGGTGAATTTTATCTTCCAGATGGAGCAGTTCGTCGGCTTCAAGCGGCTTCGCGGTGCCGGCTTTGACACCTCGTGTCTGCTCAATGGCGGCCTGCACGCTTTGCTCGGTAATGACTTTGCCGGTGCCGTGTGTGAGCGACTGTTCCAGCAGGCGGATAGCCTTGCCTGGATAAGCCATATCCATCTCGTACCGGCCGCTGAGCGTATAGGCGGCCTTGACGGCTTCGTAGGTAACCAGGACTTTGCGCCGGGCCTCCAGGTAGCCTGCGCTGTCAGCTACAATCTCTAGCACTTCGCTTTCCGGCGGCTCGCGCAGCACTACGGGCGTAAGCTGGCCGGCGAAGGCCGGATTGGTCGCCCGCAAACCCTCATAATCATGCGGCGTGACGGCGAACATTAGCTGCAGCGCATGGCTCTGTACGGCCGGTAGTAGAATTTGCGTGGCGTCGAAACTGCCCGGTCCGCCGTGGAAAAACAGATGGGCGTCGTCAAAAAACAGGATGATATTGCCGGCGTGGGCGGCTTCCATGAGCAGGCTGTTCAGGATATATTCCAGCCGACCGGGCTGCGTGGCCGCTGAGACAATCGCCGAGGCGTCAAGGCCGACAACCTGCTTGTGCTGCAGCACCGGATCCTGGGCTTCGGCTAACACATTTTGCGCGAGCGCGTAGGCGTGGCTGGTTTTGCCGATGCCGTCCGGGCCGATGAGCGCGATGGCGGTAGCGCCCTGACTGAAAGCGGCTTTGGTGTCGTGTACACCCGGGCTGTCCATGAGTGCGCCGAAGTGTGCGCCGTGGCGCTCGATAGCCGCCGAGATGTTGTGTCCATACTGATTAAGCAGCGGCGTGAACCCGCTAGCCCAGTCACGACCGATACCGCCGTAGGTTTGCGGCTTGGTATGCATAGCTTCAAGCGTGCGTTGGAACCAGCCGATCACGGCATCAAGGTCTTTTGGCACAAGCTTCATATGTTTCAGTATTTCGGCGACAACCGGTGAGGTTTGCAGTAGTACGGCGGCAAGATGGCCGACTTCTACCGTGCGGCTGTCAGAACTGTCGGCCAGTTGCGTAGCTGCCTCGAATATCGATTGTAGTGCGGCTGTATCTTCGCTGAAGCAGCCCTGCAGCTGGTCGGCCTGGATGAACAAGTGATTGGTGATAAAAAGCGTTTGGCCATCAGTATGGATAGCGTCCCATAGGGTGCTCGGCGAATAGTCGGTGCCGGGTTTGAGCAGTACAAGGCAGGCGGTGCTTAGGCGGCCCATCAGACTGTTATTGGCGGGCGGTACGCTGCGCAGATCCTGACGCCACCAGACAGCCGGCATGAGCAGAAGTATGCCGATGCCGCCCAGGCTATACCCTAAGCGGATACTTGAAATTACCAGACCCGCCCCGGTGGCAATGCACAACATAGCTGCGCCGAGTAATGTCGCGTAGCCGGCCGTGCCGATTTTGGCTCCCAGACGTGCTTTATGAGCCCGCGGCGAATTGAGGTCGAGCATGCGGTCCACTTAAATAAGCCCCCAAACCAGCAACGCGATGCCGAGCAGTGGCACGAGCGGCCACACGACTATTTCCAGCAGGCCGGCCAGGCATAGTCCCACGAATGAGACCGCAGCTGCCAGTAGTACGAATAAACGTATCACGAATCCCACGCAGCGGCTGATGAAGTTATCCCCGAACGCCCGCAATTTGCCGTCCAGTCCGGCACCCGGATAGGTAATGACCCGTTTCCACGGCGCAAACAAGGTGCGCAGCAAGGTATCGATGGAAAACGCCTCTGCCAGTCCGTCCAGGCGCCGCCGGGTGGCGCTTAAAATCCCTTTCCAACCGCTACCATACCACCAGCTCAAGAGGTCAAGCATAAACATATCCTCTGTATTGTAGCATCAACCACAGACCACCCTATATGTATCCCCTATACTGTTTGGCATGAACGAAGCAATGCCGGCCGACATTGGTACTCACGGTGAAAGAGCGAGGGTGATTGAGTGGCTGCTGGCGCCGGGTAAGAGTGTGGTGGACGCAAATAAGTATTGGGCCGCGCATCCAGATTTACCCACGCTTGATAATGGCTGGGAGCTTACGCAGTACGAAGGTATAGTTATTAGCGCTGAACAAAAGCATGTTGTTCCATCAGGGCCGTATACAAGAGCGTTGCATGTAAGGCAGATTCCGGTTGTGGTGCCTGAAGGCCATGACGCTGTTCATCTTGCTGATTATGTGCAAATGATGCGAGATTCCTTTTTTGCAGACGCGCTGTATCATGCCGTAGATACTGCGTACGCAGCCGACCTGGCGGAAGCACAAGAAAGAGGGCTTAGGGCAGAGATGTTACGTTGGGAGTCAGGCGAATCGCTGGGTGGTGTTGGAGAGCATAGCAAGTACATCATCGGGTTATGGGGTACGTTGACTAACGGTATGCATGGTGCTGCGCGTGGTCGTAGCTACAATGCTAGTGGTAGTGGGCTGGATGTGTCGCTTGAGGCGATAAGTGCTACACGAGATTTAGGCGTGCTGGTGCGCTGCGGTGCTCCAGAAGGTATGTCTGATACTGAGTGTGCAGCTCAAACGGAGCGCTTGAGAGAAAAGTTTATGCTACCTGAGTTGCCCGTTCGATCAGTCTAAAAATTATGGCGGAGGGAGAGGGATTTGAACCCTCGATACCCTTGCGGGTAAACCGCCTTTCCAAGGCGGCGCCATAGGCCACTAGGCGACCCCTCCACTGTCGGAGATGCTCATTTTATGGTTTTCTCCACGCACGGGTAAAGTCAAATAGATTTTATCCGGCTCTCTCCCAGCTTTGTATCAGCCGGGCTTCTCAAGAGCATTTGCAATTATAGCGTAAAATGTCGTGAAAAACACCTTAAAAACAGGTTGCGGATAGATACGGCAGCAGCTTACACTAAGAAACAGGCTCCAACAAATGTTACGGAGGGTATACAAACATTGCCTCTCATAGAACTCAAGGACGTTAGCAAACTATACGGCTTCGGCGATGCCACCAGCGTAGCGCTCGACGAGGTTAATTTGACGATTGAACAGGGCGAATGCGTGGCTGTAATGGGGCCATCCGGTAGCGGTAAGAGTACGCTTATGAATATCATCGGTCTGCTTGACCGGCCGACCCACGGCGACTACAGCTTGAGTGGCCGGCATGTCAGCCAGCTGGCCACCAACCAGCGGGCCCGGATGCGGCGGGACCGCATCGGATTTATCTTTCAATCGTTCAATTTGTTGCCGCGTCTGACGGCAATTGATAACGTCGCCCTGCCGCTGTTATATAAGGGTATGTCGCCAGCCAAACGTCTGCGCAAGGCCTGGGACATGCTGGAGCGGGTGGGCTTAGGCGATCACGTGTTCTATTACCCACGTCAGCTGTCCGGCGGTCAGACGCAGAGCGTGGCGATTGCTCGGGCGTTGGTGAACAGTCCGCAGCTCATCATCGCCGACGAACCGACGGGCAACTTGGATAGTAACAGTTCGCGGTTGGTCATGGAGCTGCTTTCTGAAATCCACAAGACCGGCAACACGGTTCTATTCGTGACGCACAATCCCGAGCTTACCCGTTACGCGACGCGCGTAGTGTATATGCAGGACGGTTCCGTCCGATATGACGAGCAGACCAAGCTTGGCGAGGTCGGACGTTACGCCCGCCAGGTGATGTATGCTGTACCGGAAACGACCGAAGATGATGACTTTGCCGGCGTGTCAGCCATTATGCCGGTACTCGATAAACGCGCCTCGGCTGGCGCGGCCATAAAAGCCAAGTTGCCCCGTCGCCGCAAAAAAGCTCCTGCCAAAAAGGCGGCCCGTAAATGATCAGCCTGCGCAACGATAACTTCCGGTTGGCCTGGCAAAGCCTGCGAGCTGCCTGGGCCCGCAGCGCGCTGACCATGTTCGGGATCATTATTGGCGTGATGGCGGTAGTCCTAATGGTGTGCATAGGCCAGGGTGTAAAGCAGCAGGTCGCCGGACAGCTCGGCCGCTACGGTAAAAACGTGCTTACGGTGTCGTCCGGAGCCGGTAGTGGCTCGGGACTGAGTACGTTTACGGGCTTGTCGGGGGCCAGTAGTACGCTGTTGATGCAGAACGATCTGAATACTGTACGAAATACTCCGGGCGTGGCTGAGGCGGTTCCGCTGGCGGTGGCCAGCGGCAGTATGCAAGGTGACCATACGGTGACATCGCCGTTCATTGTGGCGACGAATGCGCAGTTCCCGGACATCATCAACCAATCCTTCTCGGCGGGCGGCTTTTTTGATGGCGAAGATGACAGTAAGACCGTGGTGCTTGGTGCGACCATTGCCCAGGAACTGTTCGACAACAACGCGCCGCTCGGTCAGGGGCTGATCTGGCGCGGCCAGCGGTTTCTGGTGGCCGGAGTGTACAACTATTTTAACGCTCCGCCGTTTTCGGTTGAGGCGAACTTCGATAACGCGGTGTTCGTGCCCTACTCCACAGCGCGACAAATAAGCGGTGATTCTCTAGCGATCTATGAGATTCTGGCGCGTAGCAAGACAGTCGGTGATGCGCCGCAGGTCGTCACGGCAGTGCACTCGGCACTTGTGGCGTCGCATGGCGGCGCTAACGACGTGACGGTCGCGAGAGCCTCTGACGGCAATAGTGCGCCAGACCAGACCATACATTTGCTGACGCTGCTGGTGAGCGGTGCGGCTATTATCGCGCTGGTTGTCGGCGGCGTGGGTATCATGGACGTTATGCTGGTGAGCGTTACGGAACGCATGCACGAAATCGGCATCCGCAAGGCCATCGGCGCCACCAATCAGCAGATTATGCGTCAGTTTGTCGCCGAAGCATTTGTGCTGAGCACCTTCGGGGCCTTTTTAGGCGTGGTGTTCTCTATCGCTGGCGTGGGGCTGCTTCGCGCTTACACTACACTGCAAGCGGTGTTGGTGTGGCAGATTATGGTCATTGCGCCGCTCATTGCTATATTCATTGGTGTGTTTTTCGGCAGCATGCCCGCGCTTAAGGCGGCCCGTAAAGACCCCATCGAAGCGCTACGTCACGAATAGCTTGCATATAGTCATTATTCATGATATAATATAAAATTGCCTGTTAGGCCTTTTTTATATTTCTGTACTCATGAATAACGAAATAGCCCCTGTTGCTAGCGCTGATGCTATATCTCGACGAGTCCTTTCGCTAGGGAGAGGCGTCCCTGAAGAGATTATGCTAATCGGCGCTGCCGCTGTCTATGCTGCATTGCCAGGCGCTCCTCAGCCTAGTCGCATTGAGCTGTTGGCCACTACACCTGGTGTGTTCGAACATGTAAACGAGCAACCAGGCATGCGGCGTACGCGCTCCGCTGATGGGGATCCGAGGCTTACCGGCAACGGCCTTGACGTTATAACACGATGGCCGTCATATGCGCCCGGAGCAACGGCGATTGAACGCAAATGGGAAGACAAGCGAGGTGTCAAATACGCTGGCCTTCCCGACTTGTACGCGTCTGGACAGGAGGATAACAATGCGCGTCGTAGGCGGAAAGACGGAGACTACACGGCGTTTATCCGCCATACCCTGCAGAGCCCGGATAGCCGCTTGCTGCCGGGGCGCGTGATGCAGAGTGAGATGAAACTGCTGCTTGCCCACTTGCCTGAACACCTACTCGTCAATCCGAAGATCATTCGGCTTATAACAGAAAATATATACACGGACTTTACGCTGTATGGCGATCCACGGATCGGCCGTGCGAACCAGATTATTGGTACATTGGAGAGGGCGAGGTACCGCGTGCCTGCTCTGTATCACAACGGGTTTTGGTTGCTGTATGAGCTGGGTGCTATGGCCCAACGGATGTCACGCGCCGGTTTTAGTATAACGGAACAGCAAGATGGACTTATTGCCCATAGTGCCGCCGACAACGTGTACGGCAACGGACGCTTTACTAATAACCCTAATGCGTACGACGAATACCTGTCCGCCGTACGGTTAGAAGCACGCGCGCGACGCCTTGGGCTTGGTCGGTCGCGTATTGGACAGCTTCATACTAACGTCGTAGCAACCGAAATCGCAGAAGGTAGGGTATGGCAGCGAGGACGTAATATGCTCGGGCGGGTAGAGCGCGAAGTTGCTGGCCGCGATTTGCATATACTTTCGGAACCGGCGGCGCTCAAGTCAATCTGGGGTTTGGTCTTCGAGGACGGATTCTCGGCGCGGTTTGACAAACGGCGGACGTTAGGCCGGGTTGCGGTGGTCGGAAAGTTCTGGGTTACCAGCGTGGACGAAGCAGTACGGCTATTTGGTGACAAGCTGGACGTACGTGTACCGGGCAGCGATCAGACCCCCCGCGAATATATAGGTAACCGTCTGATCGGCAATGCTTGGTTCCAGGAAAATTACCAGCAGCCGGACGGTTACCCTACTCACAATATGATTCGTCATCTGCACGCAGAGCAACAAATATGGCTGGGCCGTGCCTTGCTTGCCGGCCGCATAACGCTTGCAGATGCGCACGAAAAAGTCGAGGGACACACACAGATGATGCAGAATATGTTCGGTACTGTCGCTTAGCTTGGCAGGAGCGCCCAAATAGCAGCCAGGCCCGCGGCGGCCATAGCGCCCGTGGTCAGCCAGCCGACCAGCTGGCTCAAGGGGCCGGTGGCCCATTTGCCCATCACCTTTTTGCTGCTGCTGATGCGCAAGATCAGCACCATGATTACGGGTGCTACGATGCCGTTTATCATGGCCGCGTAAATCAATGCTTTGATGGGATCGATGCCGAGCAGGTTGATTCCGAACCCTATAAGTATAGAGATTATGATGATGCCGTAAAACGCGCTGGCTTGCCCCAGTTTGCGGTACAGCCCCTCGCGCCAACGGAAACTCTCAGCCACGATGTAGCTGGACGATCCAGCCAGCACCGGTATGGCCAGGATGCCCGAACCGACGATGCCGACGGCGAACAGCCAGTAAGTGGCGTTGCCGGCAAACGGCCGCAGCGCCTCGGCCGCCTGTGTAGCGCTGGTGATATTTGTGACGCCGTTCACGAATAGTACCCCGCCGCAAGCCGCGATGATAAAGAACATGATCATTTCGCTAAAAAACATCCCTGACCAGACATCGATGCGCATATTGCGGATCTGCTTGCGGCCGGTCGTGGCCTGTCGCAGCTTGATAGTCTTTTTGCCATGCAGAATTTCTTCCTCGACCTCTTGGGACGTCTGCCAGAAAAACAGATACGGCGAAATGGTCGTGCCCATGATGGCACATAAGATCACAAAGTCCTGCTTGTTAAACCGTAGTTGCGGTTTGAGCGAATGCGCCAGTACATCGTGCCAGTTCAAGTGTGCCATGGCGGCCGAAACGATGTACGCTACCAGCACGAACGCCAGATATTTGAGATATTTGGCATATTTGGCATATGGTACAAAAATCTGTAGCGCAATGGTGAAGATGGAAAAGCCGAGCACGAGCCCGCAAAAGCTTAAGGATGGTCTGATCAGTTGCGTTGCTTTGGCCATGGCCCCAAGGTCGGCGCCGATGTTAATGGCATTGGTTGTAAACAGCAGGAGTGCACAAACGCGTAGCACCCGCATCGAAAAGTGTTTGCGGATGTTGGCGGCTAACCCCTCCCCTGTCACCAGGCCGATGCGGGCGCACATTGCCTCCAGGTTGGCATCCAGCGGATAGAGCCAAGCGGCCAACCACAAGAAATGGAAGCCGTAGTGTGCCCCCGTCTGGCTGTACGTGGCGATTCCTGACGGATCCTGCCCTGCCGCCCCGGTGACTAGTCCCGGTCCGAGCGTGTTCCAGTACTGCCGGGTGCCCTTGGCCACCTTGCCACGTTGAATGGTCCGCCGGGCCTTTTTGCTAGCCTTAACCGTGCGGTCGAGCAGGACCGCCGGTGCTTCGGCGGTCCTCGTTATGACCACGTCAGCAAGGGGCTTTGTTAGTTTTTGTGTTGCCATGTGTTAGCTAGAAACTACTAGAGTTTATTGTAGCAAAAACCACAGTTTTCAAACAGACTTCAAGTCTGCATTAAGAAGCGACTCGCTTAATCCGGTTAGCCCGGGTTATCGGCTTCAAAATCCGCAGCTAGCGACTGAGCATTGTGCGCGACGATATGCGCGAGGCTGTACCAAGCAGCGCTTCCCTCAAACCACGTTGTACGTGAAGGCCGACCCTGTAGACGTGCCAACTCTTTTGCTCTGCTGATGCATGTAGTACGAACAATGCCTCGTAAAAAGTCTGATTCCTGCAGCTCGAGGTAGACGTGTGTGTATACGGCTTCATTATGTAGGCGTAACACTTCGGGGGAGGCAGTATCCAGTAGCCCTATGCCTACCTCGTCGATCATGTCAAAGAAAGCTGGCGTAGATTGCCAGAGTATCGGTGGTCTGCCACTCCGTACGGTCGTACGGTCCCGTCCATGTTCGTTAGTCCAGGACCCTGGCTGGATCCATCCCCTGCCGCGTAACCGCTTAATGGTAGGGTCTGTTGTCGTGTTGGACACGCCTAGAACTTCTCCCAACTGTCCTCGACTCCATGACTCACCTACGTGAACTTCTCCGCTACTCGCCATGGCTGCCATAGCCAGTGCTTCATAGTCGCCTGGCGACCCTTCTCTTACTAGTTCTGGAGCGGCATTAAACATATGAGGTCCTGGCTTACAAATGCTGGCCGAAGTAGTACCAGAAATGGTACAGCGTATAGGCGGTAAGTACGAGGAACCAAGTGACAAGGACGTCGAGGTGGTGACGCAGGCAGAAGTCTGTAGCCCGGGCCAACCATGATGGGGTTTTGATGTGCTCCTGCTGCAAGTTGTGTAGGCTGACGTACCAGAACAGTACATACATAGCGACGTCGGTGGCCAGGCAGAATGGGCACAAGGCGTGGATCTGAAAGAGCGCTACCCAGAACATCCAGAGCGCAAAAAATATGCCCGCGGTTGCACCGAGTTGGAGCCCCTGCCAGAACCACCGCTTGAACTTGGCTCCTGCCAGTATGGAGACGCCGATGGTAATAACTACCGGGAACACCAATAAACCGAATATAGGTCCGGGTATGTGGCCGATTTCACCCTTGCCGCTGGTGATAACGCTGCCGCAACTGATGAGCGGATTAAGGTTGCAGGCGGGTTGATACGTCGGGTTCTTCCAGATTTGTACTTGGTCGTAGGCCAGGACGAGCGAAGCGATGAGCCCGACTATGCCGCAGGCAATCAGCAGCCACGGCATGACAGCGTTGAGCCGTGCGAGCGGCGCGGGTTTAACTGTCTTCGCGGCCTGTCCCCCTGGTTTTTTAACGGTCGTTGCCATAAAATCTCTCCCTTGTCCTAGTCGCTACAGGCACCGGTACTGTATGTGGTATTCGATTGCTCGCCCGTGGCCAGCTCGCCTGCCACCTGATGCCCGGTCAGAGCGTATCCGACATCATTGTACGAGGTGGAGGTGGCGAAGACAATGCCCAGTACGCTCCCGTCACTCCCCACGACCGGACCGCCGGAATTGCCGGGGATGATGTGGGCTTTCAGGGAGTACACATCACGTTCCGTGTTGCCCTGGCCGTAGATGTTGCGGCCTAGCGCTGTAAAGTGCTCCATGACGGCCGCCGGCTGCGCGTTGAAGCTGCCGCCACCGGGGAATCCGAGGACGACACCGGTGGTGCCGGTAGGTTGCTCGCTGTCGTTAATTTTGAGTGGTGTCCCGTGCAGATCGTTGACCTTCAGTACGGCCAGGTCGACATTCGGGTCGAACCAGATAACGTGCGTGTTGTGCAGTGCACCACTCTCGTCGATGACTTTCGGGCTCATTACGCCGGCTACCACATGCGCGTTGGTAGCGATCTCCCCGGGCGCCACGATAAAGCCGCTGCCTTCCACAATGCCGCCGCAGCCGCTGCCTTCCACCTTGACCACCGACGATTCGGCGGTGTGTACTACCGCGTTGAATGACCCGAGCTCCGGCAGGCTGACCTGCGTATTCGGGCTAGGTTCCAGGCCGCTGAATACCTGCGGAAAACCGTTGGGGTCGATGAGTTTGTTCAGAGAACTGAGGATCGATGTAGCCGGGGGTAACTGGGTGTTGAGTGCGCTTAAGATTCGTGAGTTTTTGAGCGTCTGCTGGAAGTTGCTGGCAGGGCCCAGCACCAGGATGGACGCGATCAGCCAGGCACCGAGGAGGGTCGTGGCGACCGCCATTACCGAACCAAGCGCGCCGTCGAAGCTGTCGAGCGAATGGTTGCGCGTGATCTTACGTTTGGCGTTGCGCCCGAGCATCTCACCAATGGTCATGCAGATGAGACCACCGCTCAAGGCGGCTATCAGGCCGGTTAGAGCTTTGGCGGACAAGCTCTGCTCGTGGTTCATGATGATGCTGCCGATCCACGATCCGGCCACTAGCCCGATGATGAACCCGATCGTCGAGCCAGCCTGTCTAACCAATCCCAAACTGTAGCCCCGTATCAGCGAACTAATGACAAATATAATGATTAGGATATCGATTAGATTCATGACGGACTTTACGGAGCTCCGCGGATGATACCTACCAGCAGCATAAATACGCCGAAACTGATGCAGTAGACGCCGAACGGCCGGAGCGACCGGCTGCGGAAATACTTATCCAGATATCGTACCGACAGATAGGCGGCGATGCCAGCCAGCAAGCTACCGACCAGGATCTGGCCTCCATACTTCCCGGCATGGGCCAGTACGTCAGGTAATTTGTAGAGTCCGGCGAGCAAGATTAGCGGCGTGGCCAGCAGGAATGAAAAGCGGGCGGCGTCCTGATGGTCCAGGCCACTCCGTAAGCCTGCTAACATCGTAATACCGGAGCGCGAGAGTCCTGCGATAAAGGCAAAGACCTGGGCGAAGCCGATCAGCGCGGCACGCTCAATAGTCAGGTGGTCGCTAACAACGCGGGTCGTTTTGGCAACGGCCAGCTCGTCTGTGCCGGCTCCGCGCTGGCGCGGGCGGTCAAGCTCGGCTTTTGTTAGCAGCTTGTCGCCCCTGATCAGTAGGATACCGTTCAGGATTATGAATATGATGGCAAAAAAGGCTGTGCCGAAGAGCACACGCAGCTTGTGATCAAACAGCAGACCCATGAGCCCGCCCGGTATGGTGGCGGCTATGAGTAGCCAGTCTAGTTTGGCATCGCCGTCATTGCCGATGTGCACGGTACGTTTATTAAGGTCAAGGCTGCGGAAAAAACCTCTTACGATACGCGCCCACTGTGCCCGGTAAAAGATGATCAGCGCCAGTGCGGTCGCGACGTGCATCATCACCAGCAGGTTCAAAAGTGTGGAACTGCCCGACTTGGCCTGAGCGCTTAAATTAGTCCAGTTAAAGAGGTTAACGATGAGTACGGCATGCCCTAGACTGGAGACCGGAAACAGCTCGGTTACTCCCTGTACCAGTCCAAGGATTATTGCCTGCAAATATGTCAGCATCTGCTATCTAGTTTAGCATGTGCCGGACTGGTCGTGGGGTCTGCGGCCCGGCCTGTTTTATAAATTACTTCAGCTTCTGCTGGGGCTGGTTGGTATACTGGGAGAGTAATGAGAACGGGAATTCCGGGCGTTAGCAGGCATGTAGCCCGGTTTTTGGCTAGTCGGACATTCTGGCGTGTAACCTTCGTCCTTTTTGTGTTGCAGGCGGTCTGGTTGGCCTGTAGCGCGGCCTATCCGATGGCGTTCGACGAGCAGTACCATTTTGGCCTGATCCAGCTGCATGCTCACCAGTGGCTGCCGTTTTTGACATCGCAGCCGCCCACCGGTACTTACGGGCCAGCGTTACGTGATCCCTCGTATCTGTATCACTGGCTTATGAGCCTCCCGTACCGCGGTATTTCGCTGTTTACGCACGACCAGACCATCCAGATAATTGTGCTACGACTGATCAACGTGGTGCTGTTTGCTTATGCGCTGGTGCTGTACCGGCGGTTGCTGCGGCGTTTGGGTTTGGGCCCGGCGCCGACAAATGCGGCGCTGCTGGTATTTACGCTGATCCCGGTCGTGCCGTTTCTGGCGGCGACTATTAACTACGACAACTTGCTGATGGTGGCGGTACCTTGGGCGATACTTCTGACGCTCGACGTTGTGGCATGCTTTAGCGCGGGTCGAGTGCCACTCGCGCGTTTTGCCCTGCTCGCCTGTGTGCTACTGCTCGGCGGCTTGGTCAAATATCCGTTTCTGCCGGTTCTCGCGGTGACAGGGCTGTTCCTGATCTGGCAGATGTGGCGGCAAAAGCTTTTTGTACGTAAGATTTGGCAGGCGGCTTGGCGGGTGGTACGTGCTCGGGCCGCTTGGCAGCAGGCGCTGCTGGTTGTGCTGCTGGTGGGTTCATTTGGACTGTTTGCGGAGCGGTATGCTGTAAATCTGGTGCGCTATCATGACCCTGTTCCTAAATGCACGCAAGTCGTCAGTCAGGATGTATGCCTGGAGTACGGCCCGTGGGCGCGGAATTATACGCTTGTGAGCGAAAAACAGTCCGGCTGGCGCCCGGACGTTATAACGTATACCGGCTCATGGCTGTACGGCATGTGGTACCGGCTGTTTTTCGCTATCGGGCCGCAGCCGACGTATGACACCCAACCACCCTTGATTATCATCGGCCGCTTGAGTATCGGTCTGGCGGTCTTACTGGGGCTTGGCATAGTGCTGAGGTGGCGACAGTTGTTTAGCGGACACCCGGAACGGGTGCTACTACTGTTGATTATGCTTGGCTACGGTATTGCTTTGTTTGCGGATGACTATGGTGATTACGTGCGTACGGCGGCTCCGGTGGCAATAAATGGGCGCTACTGGATTCCGTTCCTGCCACTGCTGTTCGCGCTCGGCGGATTGGCCTGGACAGATATTTTAAGGCGGACACCGGAAATCAAGGTTGGCGTAGCTGGTTTGGTGTTGTCGGTGTTTTTGCTGCAGGGCGGTGGCGCGATGAGCTATATCATCCGCTCGAACGATAGCTGGTACTGGCCCAACACCACGGTCCGGCGGGTCAACGGTGATATCCGCAGCGTAGCCTCGCCGCTCATTTTCGGTAAAGACCTGCCTCGTCCGCCTAGTGCTTAGAGGTCAGCACGTGCCGTTTGACGAGCTCCAGCTCGTCTTCGGCGAGCGATCGGTTGATGCGGGTCAGGTCGGCTATGACACCGAGCGTGAAGCTGATAAACGACGCAATCAACAGCACCGACCCGACTAGCAGCGACTGCAGGTGGTGAGTGCCAAACACGTAGCGCGACTTCAGGGTGATCGCCAGCCATACGAAGTGGCCGAACGGTATCAGTCCGAGCAACAGGAAAAAGAAACCGAGCGACAGAAACAGTACAAGCGGCCGGTACATAATGAATGCCCGCAAAATCGCCGTACCACTTTTAAAGACGTGCTCGAAGTTGTTGCGGAATAAGCGTGACTCGCGCGTTTTGGGATTGACGGTGATGGGGACGGTGGCAATGGCCAGATTTTTCGTGCCGGCTTGGATCAGCGTTTCCATGGCGTAGCTGAAGCGTGTAACGATGTTGAGCTTAAGTGCCGCCTCACGGCTATAGGCGCGAAACCCGCTTGGGGCATCAGGGACTTTCGTACCGGCGGCCAGGTTCAGTACCCAGGTCCCCACCCGCTGAAACAGCTTCTTGCCGGGAGAAAAATGCTCGATAGTCTGGACTTGCCGGTCGGCGATGACAAGTTCCGCCCTACCCTCAAGGATGGGTTGCACGAGGTCAGAGATGGCGGCGCCCGGGTACTGGTTATCGCCGTCGGTGTTGACGATAATGTCGGCGCCATGCTCAAGGCAATACCACATACCGTCGCGGAAGGCCTGAGCCAGGCCACGGCAGCCGACATGGTTCACGAAATGCTTTACGCCCAACTTCTTGGCAACCTCTACCGTACGGTCAGTAGAGCCGTTATTGATAACTAGTACTTCAATGCTGTCAATGCCGGGGATTCTGTGCGGGATATCCCGTAAAACCAGCGGCAGTGTCTCTTCCTCATTCAGACACGGAATCTGGACGAACAACTTCATACGTTATATAAATTATACCATTAGATAAGAGTAGCTGCGTCTTAATAAAACCCAAGTTTCCTTGGGTTTTATTAAGACTGCTATAGCATATCGCACAAAGCTGCAGATATACTAAACGATTAACGCCGTGGCTCGAGCGGACGTGCTTCGCTTACCACAATGCTACGGCCCTGTACATCCGTGCCGTTGAGCTTGTCGATGGCGGCTTTGGCGGCATCATCATCTTCAAACTCGACGAAGCCGAAGCCCTTGCTGCGGCCGGTTTCGCGGTCCATGATGACCTTAGCCGATACCACCGTTCCGAAATCGTTAAATAATGTTGCGAGCCCCTGATCGTCCACTGCCCACGGCAGTGAGCCGACAAATAATTTTGTTGCCATGCTGGCCAACTTCCTTTATTGCGGTTGCGAGGGTTAATGCTTCCTCTTTTGACTTTGGAGAGGAAGCCTTAGCTGCGCACGTCGAACCGTTCTTTTACTTAAAATAGTCGCTAGATTCCCCGACCCGGTCTGACCGGTACGCGTACGCCTTCTAGATTGTCGCATAATACCACGCTAGTCAATACAAAACAAACGAATAGTTTACTGTCTGATCCCTAAACTTCAGTTAGGGGTGCTCGGCGGTGCAAGCACAAAGGTATAATTTACGACAGTATATATCGACTATCCCTGTTACATGAACACTCGTTGTTGGCGCTGTGAGATATTTCGCAGGCGGCTTGCAGTCTGTTGGTTTAAGCTTAAGGTAATCGGTTCGGGACTCTCACCCGAGGCCGGAAGCAAGCTAATCAGTTCATAGAGGAGATGGCTCACCTATATGAAAAGAGTTCACATCATCACCAAACCAACTACTGTAGAGGACCTGGCGGACTTTGACGCTGATGCGTACGAAAGCGCCTGGCAACTCAAGGCCGAGCGGCTGGAAACCCGGCGTCTGCGTAAGTTCAAACGTCAGCTTGCTTAAAGCCTTTCGACTGCAACACTGACCAAAAGTTCCATTTCGCAATCTAAAAACTCCCCGGCAAGGGGAGTTTTTAGGATTTACTGCCGTTGTCCAGCTTGGCGTGCAGTTCTTTTATAAGCTGCAGTTGTTCTTCGTTGATCTTCATAAGCAGCTCGATTTCCTTCTTGGCCTGGACATTGGTCTGGTAATCGTGTTCGGCCATCGCCGCGGCTATAGCGTCCTGGCGCTTGGCGGCGATGAGCAGGATGGCACCTTGCAGCGCGGCCAGCATACTCAGGAATAGGTTGAGCAAAATGTAGGGATATTTGTCCCAGTGGTGAAAGCCCTGGGCGGTATTTAAGTACGCCCACACTGCTAGAAAGAATATAAAGGTGATTACAAACGCCCAGCTGCCCATGCCATTGCGCATCCCGTCGGCCGCTCTGTCACCGACGGTCAGTTCCCCTTTGACCTTTTTGTGCCAGTTATATATGACCATAAGCGGAGTATAGCACAATGTTACGTACTAATCTGAGAATGCTTGTGGTATAACAAGAAGTAGATTCTTTTGGAGTCGGATTTTGACTCTGCAAAGAGAATCGTCCTCGGTTTGCCTGTCTCGAACCCGGTGGCTATAATCCGTACAATGGACGACATTCAAAGCAGCGTTATCAATGCAGGGCTAGAAGACATATTTAAGAAATTGCCGCCATCACATCAGAAAGAATACATAAAATGGATTGAAGAAGCTAAGAAGCCTGAAACGCGCAGCAAAAGGATACAAAAAATGCTAGAGATGTTGCAACAAAAGGTCCACTAGCCCAAGTGCCTGGTGGACCATTACTCAAATTTGTACTATGTATAGTTTGGGCTTGACGTGTCGGCGTTGAACTGGGGTCGGTCAAGCGGGCACAGTGGGAGTAAGTACTACCGTACTCCCACTGTGACACGTTGCAGTACCTCTAGACGCTTACTACACCGCGCATACCGGCAATGCCAAGTGCGTAGAGCGCGGCCGGCTGGGGCGCATGGAGCCGGGCTGACTCATCGCTCATTAGGTCCCGCTCGAGTTGCTCGATGGGGTACCATCGGGCGCCTTGTACCTCGCTCTCCTGCAGCCGCAGGTCAGCCAGTGATAGCCCTGGCTCGTAGGCGACAAAGTTATCGCCTACGATATTGTGTGGATGCTCCCAACCGGGAAACATAAGTCGCGTTGCCACTAAGCCGATACGTCTGAAATGCTGTGGTGGCCGCCTTAGACCAAGCTCTTCGTGGGTTTCGCGTACGGCAGCGTCAAGGTATGATTCGCCGGCACTCACATGACCACCGACCGAGATGTCCCATTTGCCTGGCATGATCGATTTATCCGAATTCCGCTGCTGTTGCAGCAGGTCGTGTCCGTTGGTAATCCAGACGTGGACGTCACGGTGGCGTACTCCTTGTGTGTGGATCGTTCTTTTGTCGAGTGTCTGACCTGTTGGCTCGCCCCACTCATTTACAACGTCTAATAGTTCACTGCTTGCCTGCGGCGTAATGTGTTCACTCATATATTCCAACTCCTTATGTTGCTAGTTGGAAGCGCTTCCGTGTGTACGATATCGCGCGAAGCTCTGTGAATATAGACAGGACGATTTGTGTCAAGACATTTTGACAATTCATGATTAAGGAAGGTAAGATGCAAAAATGCATTATATCCAGCGTAAGATTCTCCGGCGGCTTATGTATGCACCGTCACTGAACTATGCCAAAATGCGGCCGCCAGGAGTGGAAAGCAATCATTTTGCTTATCACTTGGATCAGCTCATGCGCGAGAAGCTTATCGTAAAAGACGGGCGCGACTACTCACTAACGGAGAAAGGCTTGATGTTCGTTGACCGCGCAAGCCACGAAGCCATGAGACCGCGCCAGCAGCCTCATATTGTGACTTCGCTGTATATTACAAACGACCAAGGCCAAATGGCGTTGTATGAGCACCTCTTTCAGCCGTACCTTAACCTCTTTGGGCCGCTGCAAGGCAGAATTCATGATGCGGAACACATCGCTGAGGCTGCAGATCGGGAGTTATTTGAAAAGTCGGGGTTAAGCGGTGTATCGCTCACTCACCGGGGCATGGTATATATCCGCGCCGTAAAGGCCGGCGTAGAGGTGAGTAAAATCTTGGCCCACATATTCAGCGGCACAACAACCGGTAGGCCGGAACTAGCAACATTGCGGGATGGTATAGCGGTATGGAAAGATCCGGCACAGTTAACCAAAGACCAATGCATGCCCGGCTTCGTAGAGGTACGGGAGCTGCTCGTCACTCATACCGATGACTTATTTTTCGCCGAAATCGAAACGTCGATGGTATAACAAAGCATCTTCATAACTTTACGTATAGTTGCTCTTCTCGGTAGTATCATCGCGAGACAAGAACCCACAAGCCTCAATGCTTACCAGATTAACCTCAAGTTTTTATCATAGTGATCCGCGAGTATAAACATACGACAGATATGCCCCTAGGGTGTCCAACCGCAATACTTGATGCCATGGGATGCACCTAGTGCCGAACCTAGAAAATAATCTAAAAATGTACCATAACATATAATGTTCATCGGTACCACGGAGAATGGAGCACCTTCATGGAAATGGTAGTGTACGGCATCATCCTGACCATCTTGGCAATACTTGCAGGTATTGTCATCGCGGGCGCCATCCCGTTTAATGCCAAGGTAGTTCTGGGCGGAGTGGCTATAACCGTGCATGGCATTTTATCGCCTACGCAGTAAGGCACTACTACATCGGTACGCAATCGTACCAGCTCTTCCCCGTATTTGTGACCCTGGGCGCCGTAATCTCGTTCGCAGGCGTTCTCATAGGGTGCAGGCTCATTAGCCGCCTCACTACTGAAGGAGAAGTGGTCGAAAGCCGCCCGTAACGATGAATGAAGAAAGCCCTGGCTAGAAAGCGGGCTCGGCGCAATAGCGCTACAGAGCAAACCAGGCAAGCCGTTTGGGCGGATGAGAAAAATGGATGATCGGTGGTGTGCCATCAATTATATTCTTAATTATTTCTCTCTTACTCCAAACGGCTTTCGGGCATACTACATATCCTTGAGATTAAATCCACTTTCTCATGCGCTACGCGTATCTCAAAATACTTTGTATAATGCGACGCGCAACGCGGGGTGGAGTAGCCTGGTAGCTCGCCTGCGAAACAGGGCCCCCTAGAGGTCACAGGTTTAAATCCTGTCCCTGCGACTCGAATGTGCTACAGGCACATCCGTATGACTTGTTTCGTGAAAGGGTTTTCAGCCTATAATCACCGATGTAAACTTATCCGCGAGCCGTTGCCTGTGAGGTGACGCCTATGATTAGGTTACCTGTCTACTATGCCCCTTTGGGGCCAGACATGCGGGCACTCCCGATTAACCATGTCTGGCCCCGCCAGGGTCCAATACTGCTCTCCAGCGAGTTGAGGCTGACCATTTTCGGTCTTACTCCTCCCTATGCCCCGCTTGCTGAACCTCTTTGTCATTGCCCTTTTGGTTTTCAATAAAGTGGGCTTTAGCTGGCCGCGCAATCGCTTGACCTGGCTGCTACCCTTTTACTTCATGCAACGCAACCACGTACATGCTCTCACTCCAGCCCAGGGGTGTATTTTCATTGGGTTGGTCGGTGTGACTGAAATAGAGCTCCGGGATTTTGCCGCCCTGTGTAATGGTCGCGGTCGCCTTGTCCAGATATTTGCGGGCGTTTTTAGTGTCACCGAGTCGTGTGTAACAGATAGCCAGCCATGAAAAGCCGAAACACCACTCTGCTTCTTCACTATAGCCGTCGGAATTTTTGTTGTAGTACTGATCGAACCGATAACGCAGCACGCCCTTATCCTTAGCCAGGTTGTATACCAGATTATCGACAATCTGATGGGCCATGTCAGGGCTGACGACGTTATACGGGTATACGAGCGACAGTAGCGCTAGGTCGGTGAACTTGGTTTCTGACTCGCGCGGCAGCAGTTCGTCCAAGGCCTTTTGGCCGCGGTCGATAGCGTCCTGATCCACGTCCATGGTGCCGGCTTCTTGCCATTTTTTGAGGCCAGCCAGCACTGCGCCAACCGAACTGGCGTGGACTTCCTCATTTTCTTCCCACATGCCGTTGTCGGCGTCGTGCCAATATTCGACGTTGGTAATGTAATAGATAAGCGTCTGAACAGTACGACGGTCGGCACGGCTCCGCAGCATGCTATGACCGTTTAACTCAAACTCGGCTAACTTGTATAGTATGAGGCCGATGGCGTCGTGTTGCTTGTTGCCCCAGTCCTCCCAAAATTCCTCGAGTGTCTCGGGATTGTAGCGGGCGTGGATGTATTGCCAAGTCTCGAACGGCTTGTTAGTGGTCGCCCAGTTAATCTTGTCGATGTGCTTGTCAAAAATGTCGAGCAGCGTGTGGTAAGTTTGAGCTACGATGTCCCACTCGCCGACATATTCAAAGGCCAGTGCCTCATAGGCGTTGTCGCGCAACCAAGCCTTGTCGTAGCCGGTGCTGACCTCGTTATGGCTGGCCCGAAATAGTCCGCCGCGGGTTCGCAAGGCTCGCAGGTTATCAAGGTGCTGGTCGGCACGCGCCTTTTTACTAGGTGCGGTTGGCATTATTCCTGGCCTCCGTGGTGGCTGTGCCGGTAGTCCTCACCGATGTGACGGTCATATGTAAAGCCCAGCAGGCGGTTTAAGATCTGTTCGCTGCCCAGACCGTTGTGGAGCTCGGCGCGGATAACGGCGGCTGCGGCCTCGGTGTGAAATAGCTGTGCCGCCAGCTCAAGATGCTCTTTGACGGTTTCGTCTTGTAGTGTTTTGGCACGCTCCAGTAAGGCCCTTTCGGCGGCCTGCGCTTCGGCGATCGGCGTAGTACAGGCTGTGCATACGCCGTACGCGTCAATCTTTAAGATGTGTCCGCCGTAGTCAAATGTTTCCGCCTTCGGCAGCGTGTTTAAAATGTCATCAATGATGTCCCGGGCGGCCTTCGCCGCGTCCTTAACGTCCGGGTCATCCGAATGTGTTTTTATCATGCTCTTCCCGCCTATAAACGCATTATAACATGAGCGGTTTGGCTGCAAAACCAGACGCTACGTGTATTTGTAGCGGATCATACTGCCACGTGACACCGCAGGGTATACCGTATGAGTTAGTATGGCCCAGCGCGATAACGGTTCTGTCACGTATCATGGCTTTGCTGGTGGTAGCGGGAATGACAGATGGCCATGGAGTGTACGACACCTGGGCGGTGCGCCGATTACGTTAGTGAACCATATAAAAGACCCGACCACGGGAACCCTTACGTGCTGTTATGCAGACGAAACGGGTGCTATTACCGTTCGTTCGATTTGGGTGCCCGCAGGCAGAAGTTCGCCTATGTGGGCTCTGACTGAGAGAGCGGGGCATGATAATTACACTGAGTATTACCAGGCGCAAAGTGGGGACGGTTGGCTTGTACGCAGGCGTGTCCAGGAAGGCACTCGCCATCTGGCGCTGATTGCACTTGCTGGGGAGACACTTTCTGTAGAAGGGCGTGCTGGTGACACTATGCGTATACGGGCGTCACTGGGTGCTGCTACGCTTGTGTTTGCTCTCTCGGGTGAGGTGCCCTTCCGTCCAGAGTACGCAGAGTGGATGAACCTCGATAGGACTGCTGCGGCTTCTGCTGCTAGCGATGTCTAGATGGGTCGTTCTTTGACGCCGATAAGATAGCCGGTGGCGCTTGCTACGAGGTGGATGATCAGCCACATCAGCACAAGTGCCACGTATTGTAACAGGCTGAGCGATACGAATGGGACGCTGGCAATGCATGCCCCGATAATGTAATCGGTCTGGTCAAACGGGAACCAGCCATGACCTGGTGCGATGTTGGCCTGACGCTTAAAAAAGCTTTCAATGGCATCGCCGCCCAGCGCGCCGACAGCAAAGAGCGGGCCGAGTACCAGCGTGGGCAGCTGCGAGTAGTTAACCTGACTTGTCCATGTCTGCAGCCAACCGGAGTGAGCTACCAGTAGCTGTTGCAAATACAATGCTACAGTACCGAAGATTACTCCGGCGGCTAGGCCTCGCCAGGTTTTGTGGCTGCCAAAAATACGTTTGCCGCGGAAGCTTTTGCCGAAGTCCATTGGTGCGTCAAAGCGCTGCAATCGCGGCACGCGGGCGGCGAAAATCGGCATCATGTTGGCAACACCGGCCGGCAGGAAGAACCAGAGTGCAAAGAACAGTTCTTTCAGCATCACCTGCCTGTCCTACCCTGCGTTTGCTGCCGCCAACCTGTTTAGTACCCTGAAGAGCCGGCTGAGCGCTGTAGCAGCTGCCCCGACCGCAATGACGATAACGGCCAGCGGCACGCGGTTGCTGAGCAGCCCGATCAATAGGATAACCATGCGGATTTCAAACGGGAACAGGCCGCCCCGGAAGGCTTTGTTGACCTCATGTCTGCTGGGCGGTAGCTTAGAAACAGCAACATCCCCTGCCGCATTGACATAGCTGGTGAGTAGCGAGCAGCCGCAGGCGGCGATGGCCCACACGGCCAAGTAGGCCCGGCCGGTGCCGGCGATGATCGCCCAGGCGGCACCTGTGTAGAGCAGTACTTCCTTGAAGCGGTCAGTGATGCTATCCAGTAGTGCACCGGTTGCGGTAACGCGTTTTTGCACCCGCGCCAGTTCGCCGTCCAGCGTATCAAACAGCCCAAATACCACTAGGAATAAGGCTGCCCAGTAATTATGTTGCGTGGCAATGAGCCAGGCGATAGGCACATGCATCAACAACCCAAACACGGTGATGCCGTTTGGGGTAATACGGCCGTGGCTTACGGTGTTTAGTAGCCGGGCAAACATCCGCATGATGATTCGTATCACCTGCTTTATGTAATCAATCATGACGCCTGTATTGTATCATCTGCTCGCAGAATGCGGGCTCTCTGGATATCGAAATAGGAGCAGGGGGGTGCTTACTTTGGCTGGACTTTACTTTGTGCTGTGCTGTGATTAGAATGCAGCGTATGGGCCGATTAGGCGACAGATTGCCGGGACTTATAGATGTACACCCCGAACTACGCGATTTCCTATTAGTCTGTGATGACCCTACCGTGACACAGATGACTCAGATTGTCGGTGGCGAGCACATACCGTCAACTCTTCAGCTGCTATCAACAGCTCAGGAGGAGTTGATGAATAGTGGTACGGAACCAGGTCTAGTCACTCCTCGGGCTGAAGCGCGTCTCGCACGTGTAGGGTTGATGACAGCTGAAGCGGCATTACCACACGTAGTCATTTGTGAGGCTGCGGCGTTTAGGCGTGCTGGCCGGGGGCAAGCAGCTTTCGCCAGGGATGTGATTCGGCAAGGTGGTAGTTTACAGGTGGGCGTAGTGGCATCTCTTGACGAAATTGGTGACGGGTGGCCAGTGGCTGCGGGTACTGACAAAGTATTGGAACTCTTCTATCGTAGGCGAGGTGGAGAACCACAAGCTTTTGTAAACGACGGCTACACACCTGTAGCACGAAGAACGGACGCCGCTAAACGGCTGGCTGCGTTTGCAGCCCTCGCGACGCAGCAGGCAAAATACAAGCAAGAAGCGTTAGATCTTATAACCTAAGTAACCGCCTAGTTAGATTGCTAGGTTATTTGAATGCCGTAAAAAAGCTTACGGCTGCAAAAATAACCAGGATGACCGCGGTGACGCGCTGTAGCGTGCGGCCAGGTACGTGTTTGATGAGTTTGGAGCCTAATGTGACGCCCAGTGCCGCGACGGTCCAGAGCGCCGCCACGGCGCCGATGCTAACGCTGAGCGGGTCATGGTATTTGGCAGCGAAGTTGGCGGTGGCGATCTGGGTTATGTCGCCCCACTCACCCAGGAAAATGACTACGAACGATGTAGCGAAGACCTTCGGGAAAGTATCGGCTGCACCGCGAGCTTGTTTCTCCAGTTTTCTGCGTTCCTCAGCTTCGTCTTCATCTTTTCCAAAGGCGAGCAGCCCTGCCCCTAGCAGAAACAAGACGCCGATGATTGCTTCGAGCAAATGCCGAGGTAACAGTGTCATAAGATGTCCGGCGGTGACGGCGATGATAACGTGGATCAAAAAGGCCACCGCCGCGCCGGCCCAGACGTAGGATTTACGGAAACGGGTGCTGAGTGCCAGACTGGCGAACATGGATTTGTCCGGCAGCTCAGCGACAAAGATAAAGGCAAAAACTACCAGGATAGTAGCGGACATGGCTATTACTGTAACAGCTTGGACAGCTTGTTCCTACAAGCGGTTCGCATCCGGTGAAGGATGTTTGGACAGTGGACGGAACTCGGCAGGCCTATTGAATAGATGAGCTTCCATGGCGCGCACGAACGAATCCGCTGCACGCCGGTTGAATGTGCGGACACTTAGCTCGCCCATGCGGGTGCTGAGCGTGACGGTACCGGCAAAACCGGCCCTGCCATGGGCAACACCACTCACGACTTCATACGAAATTTCACTGGCGTTTAGAAATAACGGCTTATGATCGATAAGCATAAGACGGCGGCTTGTCGCAACTAATGCTCCCCTGCCCGGCGGCTTCCCGAATTGCTGCTTATAGCGACCATACACGACACCTTCAATAGTTTCTCCTGGTACCAAGAAGCGAGGAAGACTGCGGGTTTCGGGCAGCCAAAGGTCGTAGAGATTGGCGCCAAGTTGCTTAAGCGTGTCGGTGACTGGCTCCGCATGGTTTGTGGCGGGTGGCGGCGGTAGGGGCCGAGCACCCACTGATGACTGTGATTGGCTGCTCATAGCATATCCCTCCTATGACTTCAGTAAACCACGTTCCGCATGGTGCAGCATTGACATAGATCACAGCCTGGCTGTGCGGCTGCGCACAGCGTCACTCCCTTGGCACCGCTAGACTGTAACCGTAAGGAGGAACTGATATGACAGCAAAATTTGGCAAGGGCATATTCGTAGCAAATACCCTGCCGACCCGCAAGCGGCGTCTGCTTGCGTTCATGCGTGAACATCCGATAGGTGTGGTGTGCAGCGTGACACCAGACGGTGATCCGCATGGCGTAGTCGTGTACTATACTGTCGACGAAAATCTTACCGTACGGTTTCTGACCAAAGTGCGTACCCGCAAATATGACAACCTCAAACACAATAGCCACCTCATGCTAGTTGTCTTCGATGCCCGCACGCAGACGACGTTGACACTTACGGGTGTAGCGGTTGAGTATGCGGGATTGGATGCTATCCACGAAGTTGCTAGGGCTGTCTTTACCGTTCCGCAAACCACGAGCGACAACGGGCCGCCGCCGATCGCCAAACTAGTGGCCGGCGCATATACAACCTTCATGATTGAGCCGGCGCAAATCCGGATGGCGGCATATGGCCGACCACAAACAGGTGACTATGACGAGCTGTTCGAATCGGTGGAATCGTTTGAGCTGTCTGGTGTCTAAACCTCGGTTCCTAGGGAGTGTTCCAGACCGGCGAGGTCGGTGACAACAATATGGCCGCTGTCCACGCGCAACCAGCCTCGTGCTTTCAATTTGGCGATTTCGCGGCTGACTGTTTCACGGGACAGCCCGCTGTGAGCGGCCAAATCAGTTTCGGTTGTGTCGAGCAGTAGTTGGCCGTCGGCTGTTGGTTTGCCAAACCTGCGGCACTCGATCAGCAGTTCGTATATGAGGCGACTGCCGGCGGTACCTGACATCAGGTGTACTAGCCGGCCGAGTAGGCCTTCCGCGCCTCGGTACACGCGCGTCAGCAGGTCCAAAATGACATCCGGATTAGCCTCTAAAAACGTGCGGGCGTCAGCGAGTGGTATAAGGTATGTCTCCAGCTCGGTCTCAGTCCGAAAGAAGTATTTGTTGGGGGTGTCGGTGAGCGCCCAGGCCATGGCAAAAAAGGCTGGCGGCTTGAAGATGTTAACGACGATCTCATCGCCGCGGTAGCTAATGTCGTACTGCCGCACCCTGCCCTTCGTGATATAGAAAATATGTTCAGGATTTTCATCGGCGAATACCAATATCTGCCCTTTCGGGTAAATATGCCGCGGGTAACGCGACAGGCTCTCGTGAACTTTGGCAGCGATCTCATCGGGCATAGGTATACCTCCACCGGATAGTATAGGCTCCCGGGCATATCCCTGGCTACTGTTCGGTATCGCCTGGCTTGCGGCGCAGGGTACCGGCACGATAGATGCGGTGAACGACGGCCAGTAAAAGTACCAGGAATAGGGCGACCCACGCGGCCCGAAACGTGCCGTAGCGCAGGTCGGAGCCGGCTCCGAGCGCGTGCAGAAAGACGGCTAGGATGATGAAATAATTCAAGTAATGCAGCCAGCGCCAGGTTTTTTGATGTGTATCGATGATAGTGAGCGAGCTGAGTACGACCAGCGCAACACCGTAAGCGGCTAGGATACCGAGTGCTACGGCGACAGCGCTTAGGCTGACCCCAAATAGCGTACTACCGTTACTGTAGTGCGACGCGAATGGGATGAGAACCTGCAGCAGGCTGAACGGCATAAACTTGTCAATGAGTAAAAATGTTACGTGGACGACAATGGCAGCGCAGAGGGCCAGCGCCATGGCTTTGTGAAGCGCCCAGGCTTTAACCGGTTCTAAAAACCGGTAGGTGAACCCGGTAACCTGTCCGATGCCGGACAGCATCAGTAGTATGAGCAGCCCGGCAGCCGTGAAACCGGCGGCGCGGATAACATACCATGTCCACGAATCTGCGATGCGCTGCGTGGCAATCCGTACGGTACCGTCGGCGATGAGCTGTGTGGTGCTGTGCATAATTATTCCCATATGTTCCCTGCTTTCTGTACGGTACCGTCGGCGGTTTGCAGTATATAATCGGTGACGCCGAGCGGCGGCGGGGCCGTAGGGCTGATTACCAGGCACTTGGCGGCGATGTCGGCGGTGACTGCATCTTGAGCACACACTGTGGCGGTTAGCACGTTTGTAGTGGCCGGTTCGCCGGTGCGCGGGTCGATGATGTGGTGCCACGTACCTCGTTCATTGGCACCGCGGCGTTTGGTAGTGCCGGAAGTGGCAACGGCGAGCTTTTGCCCGTGATTTTTCACGGCCGCGACGGTCTTACCCGTTTCTTCCGCACGGGCGATACCGATGTACCAGCTGTCGCTGTTCGCATCAGCACCGTTGCATAAGATGTCACCACCCAGCGATAGCCAGTAATTACCGATGCCTTCTGTTTGTAACGTTTCACTAAGCCGGTCGAGCAAAAAACCTTTGCCGATACCGCCGAAGTCGAGTGCGGTGTCGGCGGGGATGCGTGCCCATGTATCCCCGACAGTTATGGTGTGCCAGTCGGCGCTGGCCCGCTGGCCGTAGTCGAGTTGCTTGCTGCCCTTATGGGGCGATGGCCACGATCCTTTGTAACCGGCCCGCTGCAAAGCCGGCAAAATGAATGGATTGTATAAGCCGCCGGTCTTTTCCGCGTACGCTTTGGCGGTCGCCAGCAGTGTGCGGAACTCCGGGCTCACTGGTTGCTTTGATCCGGCGGCGGTATTGAAACGGCTGAGTTCGCTGGACACTAAAAACCGGCTGAAGTGTTGTTCGAATGCGTCGATTTGCTGCCATAGCAGGTTAAATGTGGCTTTGGAGGGGGTGCTGTCCTCCAGAACAAGTGTCAGCAACGCGTCAGAACCAAGAACGTGGCGGGACTGCTGGTATCGTCGCATCTATGACACCGTGCTTACGGGCGGCTGGTAATTGTAGTACGTCTGGTTGGGTTGTGCTGTGGTGGGCGTCGTAGTTGGTGTGGGCGCGGTGGTTTGTGTTTGTGCAGTCGCGGTAGGGCTACTGGAACTGCTACCGCTAGTGCTGTTGCTGGCCGGCGCTTGTGTGACTGTGTTTGATGTCGGCGCAGCCTGGGCGCGCGCCTTAGGCACGGCACGGCTGAGGTCAAGCGCCATCACAGCGCCGACGGCCAGCGCAAAGGTTGTCGCACTGAATGCATAGGTAAGCTTGGGTACCGACCAACCACGGCCTAGGGTAACCCCGGAGCTTTGAGCAAAGGATTCAATGACGATACGGCTCTCGTGCACACCTTCGTGTACAAGTAGTGAACGCATCCCAGCGGTAAAATGCTTGGGGCCACAGATAAAATATGTTGTGTCACCGGTGTCGGGAGCGGTTTGTTGCCGGATATGCTCGGCGTTTATGTTGCCGGTAGTATCGTTCGTAAAAAATCGTACGTCCAGATACGGGTTTTGCTGTGCTAACAAGTGCAGCTGATCGGCGAATGGCGTGCTGGCTGCCGAACGATTGGCAAACAACAGGTTTACGGGCAGCGCAATATGTCGCTCCGTCAGGTCCCGCAGTATGCTTAAGTAGGGCGTGATGCCGATACCGCCGGCTAGCATGACTACCCGCCGGTCATACTCCGGATCAACGGTAAACTCACCGAATGGTCCCTGCACCTGTACGATGTCGCCGTGTTGCAAAGCAGCCGCTGTTCCGGTAAAACGGCCGCGCACGCGCATCGCAAACTGCAGCACGCCGCTGCCCGGCGTACTGATGATAGAAAAACAGCGCATCGGCGTAGGCCGACCGTTACGCTTAAAGCTGATCGCGGCATACTGCCCTGCTTCAAACTGCAGCGTACGGTCCACCGGCGCAAGCGTCAGGAGTAATACATCCTGCTTGCGCCCTATGCTTTGTACGGTATAACGGTAAGTCATCGTGTTTATTGTCTCAACCGCAGTTGTAGGTTAGCTTAAGGAATCTCACTATTACGTTTTGTGATATACTTATCCAAGTAGTATAGTACCGCGTATGAGTAGAAATGCACCAGGTTTTTTACCACAAGTAGCTTTCAGTATTCTACTTGCGCTTAGCCTGCGCCCCCGACATGGCTACGAACTTATGCAGCAGATCGAGGAGGATTCACACGGCAAACTCCGGTTGGGGCCTGGTGCGCTATATGGTGCTATACGTCAATTGCACGATGACGGCCTGATTGAAGAAGTATCTCCCGAAAGCAGCCATGAACGCCGCCGCTATTACCGGTTAACGCCGGCGGGCGCGGCCCGGCTGGGTGCTGAAGTGGAATATTTTGAAGCCAGCGTCAGTCTGGCAAAAGAACGCCGAATTTTGGGTAATGCAATGAGGTTAATGCCATGGCTAAGCTGAGTGCGCGGTTCCCGGTGTACAGCAGGCTGCTTAAGCTCTACCCGACACGTTACCAGGAGCGCTACGGCGAGCAGATGTTGCAGACCCTGGCTGACATGCTCGATGCCAACTCTTCTGCGACGGGCCGATTGCTGGTTTGGCTGCGCGCCACACGAGATTTTCCGGCGAGTTTGTTTTCACAGCAATGGGCGTATGCCGGAACTGTGCTGAGTCGCGAAACACCTCGTTTTGTGCAGCGCAACGCGCTGGTCAGCGGCCTGTTGTTTGTGCCGTTTTTCGCGATCGCTACCGCGAACGACCTGGTCGCACACCGGCTTTATCACACATGGCTGTGGAGCTTTGACGTGCTGGTTGCCTGGATTGTTCTACTGCCGGCGTTCGGGTTGCTGCTTAGCACCGCGACCTTGTTTGCGTGGTTGCGCCTGAACAAACGCTCATGGTGGCAATCACTGCGCGACATTGCGCATAACTGGATGATGCTGTTGCCCATTTTGCTCGGGGTCGGTATTCTCTCTCTGGTGTTCTTCCATGACAGCGTGCACTGTGTCACCGGTAATCCGGTTCGTGAGCTGCATAATCCCCACGCTACCCTTCGCTGCGTTGAGCAGCGCTAGTGACAATCTCTGCTCCTAGACATGCCCGCTAGTAAAATACGGCCTATACTTGTATACATTTCGCGCAACTTTCGCACACCTCGAAGAAAAACTATGGCATAAATTACAGCGCTTCGCTTCCTGAAGCCTTACAGTAGTGGACGCCAACCTAACCCATAAAGGAGACTACTATGGCAGAGAACGACACAGGTAACCGCGGGTTTGCGTCCAGGGACGAAGGTAAATAGCGTTAATTTAAGCGGCTGCGTAGTTCCCTGCCCAGCTGCCATGTCAGGAGGAGGTATATGACACGTAAATACGATCTAAAGGCAACTGAAGAAGTTGATAAAACCATGCACGAACACAAGCATGATGGTAAATTCAAGAATCGTGCGCAAGCTATCGCCGTAGGACTTAGCAAAGCCCGGCGCAAAGGTGCGCAAGTTCCTAAAAAGGAGGACATATGAGCCTAATTATTTCACTTATTATTGGCGGACTGATCGGTTGGCTGGCAGCTAAAGTTGTCGGTCGGGAGGAAGGCGTAGTAGCTAGTATCGTTATTGGCATAGTCGGTTCGATTATCGGCGGCATTTTGTCGAGTGTGCTGGGGGCTGGTGGTCACGCATACTTAAGTTTTTCGTGGCCCAGCGTAGTCTGGTCGTTTATCGGCGCGCTGATTCTATCCATGATTCTGAATGCGTTGCAGCGCAATTCGCATCGCCACGCCGGGCTTTAGCCAGCTGGCTTATATCAAGCAAGTACACTGATCGTAAGGTTGGTGTACTTGCTTTTAGCGTTTTAGAAGTGGCGGTAACCTGTGTAGCCGGGATACGAGTTACTGTCAGGCTGTGTGTAGCGGTAGTACCGGCCACTATCCCAGGAGTCTCCACTGTAGGCTTGGTCAGGCGAGGCGTTGTTGTCAGCGCCAGCTCGGGTTACGCTGAAGCTGTTGCCGTCTAGGATTGAAATGTCGGTCAACGACTTGCCTGTCCGGTCTTCCATGCCGACTGTGTTGGCATCGCTGTCGGCGAGACCGACAGTCTGTCCGTCAGCAACCATGCTGGCATTTGCGAAGCTGAGCGTACCAAAGTTGTCCAGTGTCATGATACCGTTCGGGTCGCTGGGTGCTTCCTCTATCCACTCGGCTGATGATTCGGAGGAATTGTAATATACCGGCTGGCTGAAAGATTCGCCATTCGTTAGGTCGCTTATGGTGACGGTCCACTTGCCTGCGGAGGTTTCGGTGATGGAAGCACGCATGGTGTCGCCGGGCCCAACATTGATATCAGGAATGTTCTGCGAATCGGCCGGCAGACTTTCGTAAAACGCACTGGTTATGATCTGGCCGTTTTGGACGATATTTTCCGTGCCGACCTGGATTAAATCATTACTGCTGCTACCGCCGATACCGATCCAAGTGGCATCGGCGCTTAAGCTATCGTACCCTTTCGAGACACTTGGTACGGTCCAGTTCCCGGAAACCCCGGTGTACGAGTTACCGGTCGCAAGATAACCGGCCCAGTTACGCGTGACTTGACTAACGTCGGCGCTGGTCCGGGCTTGCGATTGAGTATCACCGGCAAGCGAGGCCGTTAAAATCGTCGGGTGCGCGAGTTTACTGGTGCTCTGACTTACGCTTGATACTGGGGTGCTGGCGGTCGGCTTGGCATTAGGCTTGAAGCCTGGACTGGCCAGCAGGCCTGCAGCCAGTAGCGTACAACCGACAATACATAAGTTTTTTCTCATATCTACCCTTTCCGCAGACTCGCGTGAAGCCCTCTGCCTAACTATTACATACTGCTAATCTCAAGTAGGTAGCTTGGGGAGCGGTCTAAAAACCCGCCTGTATACCAGCGTCCACAGTGAGCTATTTAATAGTACCGTTGGTGTATTGCGGCTACAGTAAGAATTACCATTTCCATTTGTCAGTATATAAGGAGAGGGGGGTAGAGCATGAGGTACAGCGAACTTATTAAGAAAGTGCAGTTGTATTCGGGCTTCTCCGACGCGGAGTCCCAAGACGCGTTGGATTGTATGGTAGAAAGCCTGGCAATACATCTGGACGAGGGCGAGCGCAAAGACTTTGCCAGCCAGTTGCCGCAGGAACTGCAGAATATGGCGCTGTCGGTTTTGCCGACTGCGGAAACCAGCCGCCAGGACATGGTGGAACAATTTATGGAGGTCGAGGGTATTCCGGAGGCGCGGGCCAAAAAACAGATGTTGTCCGCCTGGCGCGCGCTCAAAGACGGTATAAGCGAGGGTGAAATAAACGATATACGGGCACAACTGCCGCAGAAGACTGTGGCGATGCTGCACTAAGCTGGCCTGGTCCGGTTGCCGAGTTTATACTGCGGCTGACTGGGGTTCGAGCAGTACCCCGTTCTTGGACACAGATGGTTCAGTGCATAAGTTACGATTCCAGCAGCACGGCCTCCGCTTGCCGGATTCCATCTTGGAGATTGCCACTTCAACCCGCCTGCGGTGGGTTTCGGCGTTACTGGTGGAGCGTACCCAGCGGACCCATTCCCATCGTGCCATGGTCGTCGTTTGTCGCCAGAGTGTTTGTGCCTTCGGCGAGGCCGCAAGCGCGCTTTTCAGGTCAGCCGGCACCACGGGCTCTGGCCAGTCTTTGACTAGCTTGATTGTTACCGACACTGTGTCACCGGCAGCTGCGTGGATGAGTTTGCTTAAGTCTTCATCGACCTTGAACCAATGGCTCCAGTTGCCGTCCGGTTCCAACGGTGTTTGAAATACCCTGCCATTGATTGTAGCCTCCGCCATGGCCTGACCGCGCGACGGCAGCTTCGTGCTTGCTTCCTCGGGCAACCTAAGAATAGTCCACGAGCCTATACTGAACAAGGTGGTCTGAAAGCTAATAGTTGGCGCAGCCGCCTGCTTGGCCGGCATCTTTTAGCTGTCGCCGCCTTCCAGACCGCTGACGTCCTCGCTCTGGCCGATCGGCTTTAGGATTTCGCCAACAATTTTATCAAGCTGGCCGTCGGTCATGTTGGCTTTGACGATGTAATCCTCGATGCCCAGCTCATGTAGTCCCTTTGGGGCTTCGGATTCATTCAAATTGGAAATAATCAGCACCTTGACGTCTTCGCCCCAATCGGTAGAACGCATAATTTTGAGTACCTGGTCACCGGGCAGTTTAGGAAGCATAAGGTCGAGCAGGACTAGCCGCGGCCGGTGTTGTTCGATGGCCACGAGCGCCTGCAGACCGTCCCCTGCCGTGACGCTTTTGAAGCCGAGCAGCTCCAAGCGGGTTTTGTATATTTCAGCGAGATCTGGTTGGTCCTCGACGATAACGACGTCGACGTTTGCGGTGGTTTCTTCTGTCATGGCTATCATTATAGTCTTTTTGCGCGCGGGTACTACCCTTGTGTGCTTTGGTCGGTAGTGCGGCACTTATCAGAAGAATAGTCCATGAATTTTGATTCTTGGGTTGTCATGTATGGAAATAAGAGCGGGCATCATGAAAACCCCAGCTACGCCGTAATCCCTATAACAGGGGTTTACGCGCGGCGTGTAAAGCTGGGGTACGCGGTATTGCGCCCAAGCTCATGTGGGTGATGAGCAGGCGCTCGAGGCCAGTACCGCATCTGGCGGTTTCCTTTGCAGGCAACATGTCTACATATGAGAGGGTCCTGGATAAGATGATCCATTGACGGGAGCAGGGGGAGCGGGGAGTCGCATCTCTTCACCGAATGCTACCCCGATGATAACGAGGAGCTTGGCAAGATCGTCGTCTGTGACAGGGTGCTCGTTCTTGAGCTCAATGCTCAAGGACGAGCTGTCGGGTGACCTAAAGAACTCAAGGTCGGGATCGGTCCATGTACCTATCGCGAGGCTGAGGATTATTATCTCATGGCTATAGATAGTTGCATGGGTGTCTAGGCTGATAACGATGTTCCTCTCCAGCTCTCGGTCGCTGACGGGGACTTCGATCCTGAAACTAGTCAAGGATCTGGCACTTACCCGTACTATGCGCACAATTTTCTCCGTTCTAACGACGAATAGTACTGTCTGAACTAACAAGTCGTCAGAAAGTCAGACGCTTGTTACGTGAAGTCTTATTACAACCGACCGTCAATCGTGTCAATGATCATTACGGAAAAGCGGGAATGCTACCGGCAAACATGAGTAGTATAGACCAGTTTTGTGTTTTCGTCCAAGTTATCGGATCCGAACGAATGCAAGTCCTACCCGGCAGAGCTGAAAGCAGGTAGTGTTGACATCAATGGCATGAATCGTTTTAAGCCGTTCAATCCGTTTGGCGGCTATAAAGATTCCGGTATGGGTAGAGAGCACGGCATTTACAGCCTGCGTGAACGGTGTCAGGTTAAAGCAGTGTCTGATATCAAGTAACTAGAGGATAGAGACTATGCGTCCAGCTCCTGGACGGCCAACTTAGTAACGGCAGCGAGCGACGTGATGAAAAGCGGATCGGTATTCGGCAGCTCGATGCGGTTGTAGCTGATGCCGTATTCCGCGCATTGCTCGCCGCCGGCTATGTCGAGGTCATACAGAATTTCAAGATGGTCAGCCAGGAATTGGATAGGGATGATGAGCACCGCTTTGTTGTGCTTATCGTGTAAGTCGGCCAGTATGTCGACGAGATCCGGCTTTAACCACGGCTCCGGCGTATGCCCGGCGCTTTGGTAGCCGCGGTACCATTCAAGTCCTGGATCGTCAAGTTTAGCTACGACGGCTTCGGCCGTTTCCTGTAGCTGTGTAAGGTAGCTCGGGTCTTTTGCGACCACCCTTTCCGGTAGGCTGTGGGTTGTAAAAACTACCGGTACGTCGCTGCCGTATGTTTTGTGTAATTTCGCCAGCGACTCTTTGACCCGTTTGCTCAGCAGCTCAATGAAGTTTGGCTCGGTTTGCCACGGCCCGGCGACCGCCACACCCTTTTCGGAATACCCGTGTTGTTGCGCTGCGGTTTTCAGGCTTGTGCGGTAACCTTCCATAATAGAGGAAGAAAACTGTGGCGACAGGATAACGCCGACCAGCTTCTGCACACCCGCATCGCGGCACGCTAACACCGCATCGTCTATGAACGGCGCTGAATGGAGCATACCGGCTTTCGCGATGTAGTCATTCCTCTGCCCGGCTAGTTCTTCATTCAAGAGCTCGGCTTGCTTTTCAGTGATTTCGACCAGCGGCGAATGCCCCACTTGCCGGTAGCGCTCTGCGAAGTCCTCAACAAGCCCTTCGGGTACGTTGTCTTTGTAGATGTGGTGCATGTATTCCGCGACGTGGTCAGCTGTCGTAGCTGAGCCATAGGTCATGAGGATGACGCCGATTTTGATAGGTTTGCTACTGGGCATGAAGGTACTCCACGAGTTGCTTTAATTTTGCATCGTCAGTTTCCGGTAAAACGCCGTGGCCGAAGTTGAATATAAATCCGTCCCGTGTTGGTAAGCTCTTGAGCAAGCTGTCAACTTTTGTCTCGATCATTTTCTGACTTGCTAGCAGTACCGTCGGATCAAGATTGCCCTGCATGGCTTTATCGCCAACAATGGTCTGGGCGCGGTCCAGATCGATCCGCCAGTCAAGCCCGATGACCTCGCAATCAACGTCCGAGAAGTCAGCGAGTAAGCCGGCGGTATCGGTGCCGAAGTGGATGCGCGGCACACCCTTGTTTTTAAGCGCGGTAAATATTTTTTGGACGTGCGGCAGGACATGCTGGCGGTAGTCTGCTGGGGCTAAGCAGCCGACCCAGCTGTCAAATAGCTGCACGGCTTGTGCGCCCGCATCAATCTGCATCGAGAGATAGCTAATAATGGCATCGGAAAGTGTCACCATCAGCAGGTTCCAGTCATCGGTCTGTTCAAATATGAAGCGTTTGGTCTTTTGCCATTTGCGGGTTGGTTCGCCTTCTATCAAATAGCTGGCAAGTGTAAACGGCGCGGCCGAAAACCCAATAAGTGGAACCTGCAGCTTGCCGCGCAGGATTTTTATCGTTTCCTGCAGGTACTGTGCGTTGCTTGCGTCAAATGGCTTGAGGGTTCGGATGTCTGCGCTAGTGGTGAGGGGCTTATCGACTATCGGGCCGACAGTTTCAACGATGCGCACGTCTACACCCATAGCAATTGGCAGCAGCATAATATCGGCGAACAATATGGCGGCATCGACACCCAACCGTTCCACTGGCTCCAGGCTGACTTTGGCGGCCAGCTCCGGCGTACGTGTCAGGGTCAGCACGTCGTAATTCTTGCGGAGTTCCCGATAGCCGGGCAGCGATCGTCCGGCTTGTCGCATGAACCAGACGGGGATATGATCCGTCTTTTCGCCGTAACAGGCCCTAAGGAACGTATCGTTGAACAATTTAGAGCCACTCCATATGTTCGGTGAGCGGCTTGTGTAGGCACGTAAACATGGGAGTGTCACTTAAGGTGTACTTGCGCCCGATAGTTCCCCGCATTTCCATGATGAGATCCTGAAATTCCTCAAGCGTTTGGGTTTCGTATGACACAATAAACTCATAATCATCGACACCATACGAATACAATAGACACTGGCGGATATCCGGATGTGCGACACCGGTCTTAATGTGCTGCCCCATGATTGACTTGCGGTTTTCGAAGTCCAACAGGTGCCAATCCGCTGTTTTGGTGAACGGGTAGAGCACGAGGTACGGTTTCCGGTCAGAATATTGCCGGATTTCCTGGTCAGGTTTGCCGGTGCGACCACTGTATGTTGAGGCGCGGATGATGCCGAAATAGCTGTAGGTCAGTGTTAGCCACTGGCCGAATCCGGTGCCGAGTGTGTCCCGCATAAGTGTTTGCATATGAGCTGGGTCGCTGGTCTGTACCCATAGCAGAAATGTGGTGTTGGGTTTAAACCCCAGCGTGGAGTACGGAGTTATCTGCGTATTCTTCTGACTTTCCAACAGTTTTCGGAAAGCTTGTTTTTGTTTTGTCCTGGCTTCCGCGGGCTGCTGGTAGTAGGCGTTGGCAACGTGAAAGAAAAGGTAGCTGTGGTACGGGTGCTGGTCCATCAGACAAAGTATACCAAGCGCAGCTGATTATTGCCTGATAAGCCGCTGCAGAATCTCCAATATGCCGTCAAGCAGTGGCTCGCGGCTCGCGAGGATATGCCGGAATCCGCTATCCCGCAAGGCCTGTGCGGTGGTCGGGCCGATCGCGACTACTGGCAGTGACTTTGCTTTCTGTAGTAGTCCGGGTTCGTTGACCCGCCGGGAAAATCCCCGAACGGCTGATGGACTGGCGAAAATGATGTAATCGATACGCGTTGCTGCTAAGCTTCGTGAGAATTCCTCGTCAGGCGTGTCAATCAGGCGGGTAGTATACAGTGGTAACACCGTTACCTCCGCTTCCCGGCCACGCAATCGTGTGGCCAATTCGTTCGAAGCTATATCGGACTGCGGAATCAGGATGCGTCTGCCCTGCACGGGCTCCAGTTCTGTACCGAGCACCGTGCCGATTGATACGGACGGCATGAAGCTGACCCGTATGCCGTTTGTTTCGAGCGAGTGCGCTGTTTGTATCCCTATGGCGGCCACTTGCGGCGCCAAGGTGGACAGGTTGATACCAAGCTGAGCCAGTGACGACAGGAAATATTGGACACTATTGCCGCTGGTAAAAATGATCCAATCGAAACTGGATAGCCGTTGCAGCATACATTCGATTTCCGAAGTTTGTTCCAGCGGGACGGTTTCAATGGTTGGCAGTGAATAAACCTGGAGGCCGCTGGCCTGTAGGCGTACCAACCAGGCGGCGTTACCACTGGCGCTGCGGGTTAATGCGACAGTCAGGGTTCTAGAACCGGGCATATTCGGCCACGAAAGGTTCCTGGGCCAGCTTATGTGCCAACTGGCGAGCCAGACCCACAGCTTCCGTGGCTGCTCCCTGCAGTGATCCAATGACGCATTGTGCCGCGTCAATGCTACCAACCATGCCGTAGATGTGTGCCGTACCGGTTTCAATCTGCACGTAGCACGCGACCGGTAATTTGCAGCCGCCGCCGATAACCTCGGCAAAGGCCTGTTCGGCCATGGTCGCCTGCCGGCAGGCTTCGTCCTGCAATTCTGTGAACAGCGTGATGAGGTCGGTGCGTGCGGTTCGTATCTCAACCGCTAATGTCCCCTGCCCGATGGACGGTACAAACGTCGTCCCGTCCAGGTATTCAGTAATCATCTCGGTCCGGCCGATACGTTCCAGCCCGGCGGCAGCCATAATGAGCGCGTCAAAGTCACCGGCCTCCAGTTTTTGCAGGCGGGTATTGGCATTACCGCGAATACTTTTTACCTGCAGATCCGGACGCTCCTTCAGGAGCAGTGTCTTGCGGCGCAGACTGTCGGTGCCGACAATAGCGCCCTTTGGCAGTGTTGCCAGCGTGGTTGCGGTGGTCGCAATCACTGCATCGCGGGGGTCATCTCTTGGCAGCACCGGCAAGATCATCAGACCGGGTGGTAATTCCGGCGGCACGTCCTTCAGACTATGCACCGCGAAATCAATGTTCCGCTCAATCAGCTCATCCTCAATCTCTTTGGTGAACCACTCCTTGCCGACGGTATCAAGTGGAATAGGCGCATCGTTGGCGTCGCCTTTCGTCGTAATGGTCTTGGTGGCTATCATAAGCTCGGGGTGGCGCCCGGTAAGGTGTGCAATTACTTTATCGGTTTGGACCAGCGCCATCGGGCTGCCGCGCGTACCGGCGATGAGCTGTCGTGTTTCCGTCATCGTTCTAATACTATCATGCTTCGTTCCGATGCCGTCGTACGACTACATACCAATCTTCGCGAGAAGGCTTTTCGCTTACCTGGTCAATAGTTGAAAGGCAAAACCCTATATTCTAGCCGCCACACTGGCAGGAGTTGTACTTGGTGTACTGCACGCTGTGTAGGTTGACAGGTTTCATGGAGTCAAACACTGGCGCCCAGTTGTAATCCACATACTTCGAAGCGGCTGAATTGTCTACCGAGATCGTAACGTCAGTATTTTTCTCGAACCAGTTCACTAGTATGTCATACGGTCTGCCGTGGTCGTCGATGCCATACCAGACGCGGTAGGTATTGCCTTTGGGAGTGTTGTATATGGTGCAAGAATTGCCGTAGCCCCAGCATGATACCGGGCCCGATTTTGGCCAATCCTTTTGGCTTTCGGTAATCGTGAGGTCGGGGCTGCTCAGTTTAAGTGTGTAAAAGAAGTTCCAAATATCCATACTGGTTACGTGCTGGCGGCCTAGGGACTGTCCAGTTACTCTAATAATGTTAGGCAGTACGGCGGGTTTGTAGCCTGTAAAGCCTGGATGGGCGGGAGCACCGAAGCCAACCACCTGATTGATGAACAGCGACATGACGGTTGCTAAGCACGCCAATATAGCGGCAGTGGACCACACTATAACCCGCACATATTTTCGGTGCGCTTTTGGCCGGAGGTGTTTTCTGGTTGGCGTAGAAGCTACGGACACTTTACGAGTATTAGTTGTATTAGTTCGACTTTTGTTATGCCGCCATTGTAACAAAGCTCTTTATATCGTTGTAGGAGCGCTGACGATAGCACCGGGGCGGTATCAAGGCTACCGTTGTTGCTGCTAGAACGCCTCGACATTGCCCAACAGCGCCTCTAAAATGCCTGATGTGCCCCAGTGTCGAGATTTTTCGTCCGAGAAGGGTCCACTGTTATTGTCGCCCTTGCCAAAGTCGTTCCAGTAAATACGGCCACCCGCCTGTACCCCTGTGGCTCGCAGCCAATTAGAGGCCCTCTGAGCGGCGATTTGGTAGTCACTGATTTTGGTAACTCGATGGAGCTCTCGTAAAAAGACCAGTATGCCGGCAGCGCCGTTGTTTAGGTTCGCATGGGTTAACGGACTGGTTGGATTCAAATATTCAGGCCAGGATCGACCGTCGTTCGCCTCATGCTTTGCCGCTAGGATAAGCCAGTTGCCTGCCTGCTTAGCACGCTCCAGATAGAGCGGGTTACCGGTTATCTCATGAGCTCGTAAGTAGGACCGGCCGATACCCGAGGCCCCTTCTTCGTTGCCTGTCGCGTAGTGGTAGTTGTCGGTGCTCTCGGGATCGAGAGCCAATCTCCACGCTGCGGCATCAGCTTGAACCAATACCATGGCTTCTGTATCGAGCCAGGTGTATAGCCTGCCTGCTTTGTCTTTGAACTCCTGCGCCCGTTCAGGAAAGATATTCATACCCACCAGGTCTAAGTACATGGAAGCGATACCGGCTTGGCCTGAGAGAGAACCGGAGTTCATGTTTGTATTCCCGTCCCCTCCCGCCGCGGTGTCCGTTTCCGGGAAAGCTGAGCCCGAGATGTCAGTATTCTGTGCTGGATCTACATTACCGGCTAGCTCATCCCTCAACTCGTCGCGAACAAGGTCCAAGTAATTTAGGCCGCCCTCTACCCGCTGCTTACACGTCTCGGCAAGCGCGGCAACTTTCGGATCGACATCATCTTTAAGCCGCCCGTAGAACTTAGCGAGGGCGTAGATGATCCCTGTTACGCCCATGCCCCTGCCTTCGTAGTATGAAGAGCCACCATCCGCCGTATCCCATAGCCAACGGTCGCCGTTCCGGGTTTTACCCGTGATCTGTGCCTGTGCGACCAGCCATTGTACACCGTCAATTGCTGCCTTCCTGTCTTCCTCATTACCGGTTAGCTCCCACAGTTCCCAAAGAGTATCAGCAATACCCGCGGCCCCATCGTCATATGAAGAATATGCGGTAGTAGACACGTCGCCGCCATCATCAGCATAATCGGGCCAGTAGATGCCGCCGCTACGTGGATCATGTATGGCGACAGACCGTAACCATGCTCCTGTCATACCCGCGGCATCCATAAAACGCTGATTCTTGGGGGACGTCCTGGCGAGCGCCATGAGTCCCCTTGCGATGCCGGAGGCTCCCACGTCCGTGTCGGTGTAAGGTCTGGGGTCTTGTATCTTACTCCGAAAGCGTAGTCCTATTTTGCCATCGGGTAAGGTTACTTGCTCGCCTTGTGCGATAAGGTCTTCCCCGGCCTGCATGATGAATGCTAGCTCTGGCCCCCGTTCGGGAGTTGAATCGGTAGATGCAGGCGAAGCCTCAGCGGTTTGTCTAGGGGCGGGCGGATTCTCGAGGGTTTGCTGGGGGGTGGGTGCCGCTCCGCGTGTACAGGCAGCTAGTGCAGCGCTTACTAGTGTGCCACCGGTACCCAGAAGCAGCCCCCGGCGCGATAAACCAAGGTGTGTATCTTGCTGGGGAGGAAGTACTGGTTGGTCTTCAAACTGTTTCATGCTGGGTTTTGTCTCCTTTTGTAAAAATGCATAAGGGTAATGTTAGTGTGTCGGCACGTATATGTAAGTGGGTTTTCGTACAGACTGTAGCTGGCAGATGGGGGAAGCATAGGCAAGGAAAACAGCAGCTAGGCGCGTTGTGCATGAATGTACCGCGGAATGCTATGAAAACTGACCAGCACCCGCTCCGATGGATATCCCCAATGAATGGGTTTTTCCCAGAACAGCCGTCATATAGTACGTGCCCGCCCTGCTCATGGAACCTGGTCGGCCTTTTCAGTACTTGGTATGGCTAGGGGGTCGGCTTCGAATGCTTGGTGCTCGTCATAAGCTTCAGGTTTGATATGTACCCGTCCAGATTGATGTCAGGATGCATACTGAGCCGATTGAGATGTCGCTCCACAAATGGGTCGGGATTGATTATGAGGGGCGAAGGGGTGGTATTGTAGTCCGGACTGTCTACCAGGGCCTGCAATAGCCCGCGGGCCTCTTTGCATAGGTCGGAGGCGTAAAAGCGCTTTTGGGCGTGTGTAACGAACTGATTATTTTCGACGGTATGACCCGGCGAAGCCTGTTTTACCGGTTGTTCCCTATCCATTTACTCACGACGCTCCTTTCGATACTTACGATTGCTTGTAGCAAATTTCGCATATTTGGGAGCAATGTAGTTTTCAACGCTTTGATTTGTGCGGTACTTACTGTAGGTAGTATACGCCCGGGCCGGTAGATAACCTATTTAAGCGGTGACGCGGTAGTGCGGTATCTAGTAAGATCGACGGCGGTTGTCACGGTTGCCACCACCGAAGTCACGGCGAGGTGGTCGATCTTCCTGCGGTCGGGCCTGGTTAACCATGACCGACCGTCCGTTCAGTTCTTTGCCGTTTAGATTCTTGATGGCATTCTGACCCTCTTTGAGGTCTTGCATCTCAACGAAGCCGAAGCCTTTTGATTGACCGCTAAACTTATCCTTAATAACGACTGCGCTCAGCACAGTGCCCTCTGTAGAGAAGAAGTCACGGAGCTCATCATCCGTAACGCTGTAGGCTAAACCGCCGACGTATAATTTCATTGCCATATTCTTTAAGCCTTTCGTTGCTTAGTAACTAATGTAGCCTGCATTTAGTATTGCTGTTCGCGCGTCCCGTTCCAGCCGGAAGGTTCAAAGATGACGGAAAAATAATAGTAAGTACGTGCTCTGAACACTTATTATACCATGCTAAAAGTACTCTTGTCCATGGCCACCTAATTTTAGAAAGACAAAATACCTTTTCTATGATATACTTTAAGTCAAGCAAGTGGTTACTATAGCCTCTCCGTTGCTATGATTGGCCTTCCAGGACGTATCACACATCGGTCAGAACATAATAAGCGAGTGTGATATCAGTTTAAATTTAAAAAAAGGGATTACAAATTATGGCAATGAAACTCTACGTTGGCGGTCTCGCCTATAGTGTTACCGAAAAAGAACTTGAAACGGTATTTGCAGAATACGGCACCGTTACCAGTGCCGCAGTCATCAAGGACCGCGATAGCGGTCAGTCCAAGGGCTTCGGCTTTGTGGAAATGTCAGACGACAACGAAGCCAAGGCTGCTATGGCTGCCCTGAACGGCAAAGAAATCGGCGGCCGCAGTATCGTGGTCAACGAAGCTCGTCCTCAAGAAGATCGCCGTTCCGGCGGTGGTGACTCACGTCGCTCCAGTGGCGGTAACTTCCGTCGCTCCTACTAAATCCGGACTTCTTTAGAATCCGTATGTAACCAGACCGCTCGCGGTCTGCAGAACGGTGGTTTTCCTATGGCGAAAAACAACACGCGCATTGAGGTCGTGACTTCTACGAAGCGTGGCCTGAGTTCTATGAGTTTGGGGTCTGCCGGAGCGGCTCAAGTCGTTCTGGCTAGACACTACACCCAGGTTCGGACCACTATTGTAAACAGCCTGTCTGATCTTAATGCCCTGCTAGCGCGCCATCCGGACGTGGTCTTTTTGGGCATGAAATTTCTGCCCAGCAATCCAGCATTTGGACGTAATGATCCCAGAAAGATCTGGCTAAATGATTATCTGGAGGATGCGGGTATCGTGTGTACAGGCTCCGACTACTGGGCACACGAACTGGAGCTTAACAAAGAGCTGGCCAAACGGCGTGTGCTGCAAGCCGGACTCAAGACCGCACGGTTCTATATCGCTAGGGCAAACGAACCGTTTTCCCAAGCTGACATAGCGCTTGAGTATCCACTATTCGTAAAGCCGTCTGACAGGGGCGGTGGTTTGGGGGTCGACGCTGATTCGTTAGTCCATACGTTTACTCAGCTGCAGTCGAAAGTCCGCTCTATAGCAGATAAGCTGGGTTCCGATGCGCTCATTGAAGAATACCTGCCAGGGCGTGAGTTCAGCGTAGGTATCCTAAAGGATGCTGAGGCAGACGATTACTGTGCGCTGCCCCTGGAGCTGGTCGCTCCGGTGAACGACTCCGGGACACGTTTCTTAAGCGGACAGATAAAGTCCGCTGACACTGAGCAGCACTTCGCGGTGACAGATGCGGCTCTAAGGGCCAATATTAATACGCTGGCGATGAACGTCTTTCGCGTCCTGGGTGCCAGAGATTACGGGCGAATTGATATTCGTTTGAATGCCGCTGGCGTACCGCACTTTCTGGAGGCCAACCTGCTGCCGAGTCTACTAGAGGGTTACGGTAACTTTCCCAAGACCTGCCTGCTTAATGCGGGTCTCGCATATGAACCGATGCTACTGCGCATAGTAGAGCTGGCCTTGCACCGTGATCCGGCGACGGCGGGCGATACGCCAGAGGTCTTGCCTGATCCCGGATTGCTCAGTGCATTCAAAACAGCAGTTGAAGCTGTCTAGACCTATCACTACGTGGTCTGTAGCACAGAAAGTATGTTGCCTGCCGGGTCTTTGAACCAGGCTATGTCTGGACCTTGGTTGGCGCTAAGCCCGCGTGCTATACCTTTTTCGTCCTGTGGGGCGGGCATATTGTCGTAACGTTCAAAAACAACTCCCTGCTCTGCCAATTCGTCGACTGTCTGGTCGATGTCATCGACTACAAAATTCAAGATAGTGAATGTCGCCGGCTGATGATCTTCTTTCGGATAGACAAACACTTCTCCGCCGCCGGGCAGCTTTAGCTGTAGTCCCATTGTTTCGTCACCTGCGACGAGTCCGAGTACTTGCGTGTAAAATTGCTTTGCTTGATCAAGGTCGTTAACCGAAAAACCACTGAATACCGTTTGCGCTTTAAGCATGCCCGCTCCCTTCGTTTATATACTTGATTATACCAGCTAGACCATTATGTATACTAAGCTCGAACAAACTAACTGCTCAGTATGACTTATGATCAAAACACCCCCGTGTTTTACCATAGGCTTAAGGAACCCGCCCGATGTAGTCGGCCTGCCAGTCGGAGCCGCTGCCGTGAAGCAAGGTTATTGAGGCGTTTGGAAAATCGTACGTAGTCCACACGGGGAAACCTGCCTGCAGTAGTAGGCCGGTTCCGGCCAGTATCGGCTCAAAATGACTGACCAAAATAAGGACCGTCTTTTCACGGTTGCTCTGCACGACGCTGACCAGACGCTTGCCACTTTGCTGCCAGCTTTCACCTTCCGGCGGCACAAAGACAAAGCGTTTGTCTGGTGGGAGTTTCAAAAACTTGCCATAGACGTGTTCGTCTGTCTCGTTGCGCCAGGCGCCCACGTTACCTTCTGTTAGCCGGGGTCGGTATGCACCGGAACGGCCATAACCTGCGCTAAGGCTTCAGCTGTTTGCTGCGCACGCGTAAGCGGCGAACTAACAATGTGAGGGCTAGCCAGTTGTAATTGCTTCAGAAATTGTGCGGTTCGGGCCGCTTCCTGTTGGCCGATGGTCGTGAGCGGACTATCGTTGTCCCAGGGGTAATCTATGGGATGGACGTTGGCGGCCGTTTGTCCATGGCGAACAAGAAACAGCTGCATTACTGTTCGATGAAGACGTCGCTTAGCAGGTCAAGCTGTGTCGTGATTATATTGCCGGTGTGCTCGATCAGCGTATCCAGTCGTACGGTTGACCCGTCGGCCCTGATTACGTAATCATCTTGCGAGTGGTGCTCGTCGGCGATGGTGGATTTCAGCCATTCCGTAAAACCGACTGCTGTGCCGCCGGCTACTGCATCCAGATAGCTGGTAGCGCGCCTGAACAGCTTAGGCAGGATTAAGTTCTGACTATCCGGGCCGATCGAATCGTGTGATGTCAGCTCAAACCGGCTGGTTTTATCGGCGTCCCATATACCCACACCCTTTTCCTGTGCGAGCTTGGCTTTTGCAAATAAATACTCTCGCTGCGCGGCCGGTGTCGAGCTGTAAATGGTGACATAGGCCGCACCGCTCAAGAGCATCTGCATGTTAACAGTTTGATCGAGCATCTGATCGTCCAACGTCCCCATAGTTCCCTCCTTCTGCGAGACAGTTCTTCCCGCTATAAGGTAAGAAACCGGCCGGCCGTAGGGGTCGAGCAGGCTGACAAAATTCGTTGCCGGAATTTGAGACGGTGTGCTGGCCGTAACGGACCCGGCGGCGTCAAAGACAACATTGCTAAAGCCAACGTAGTTCAAGAAAGCGGTGCGGGCGCTTACGCCCTGCGGTTGTGCTTGACCTAAAAAGTGTGTTTCGGGAGCGTCAATGCCGTCGATACGCAGTTGTAAACTGCCGTCGCTCGCAGGCCTAAGGCGCGAGGCATTTGGCAGATGCAGTAACGTGCGAAAGTCATTGGGAATAAAGCGGATTGAGTCGCCATCCGGTTCCCGGCCTACAATCGTCAGCTTGCCGTGAATTGTTAGAAAGTTATTTGCACTCAGTCTTGGCTCCATAGTTACCGTTCCTCCACTGTTCGGAGTAACCACTGGTCAGAAGCGAGGCCGGTACTCGCCAAATATTCGAATGGCAGATAGCAGTAACCCTTGTCGCCCCATGAGCTTCCCCATGAATTGCGACAAATAAATTCCTCTTTACCTATGTCGTAGCCGACGACAAGGATGGCGTGGCCGCCAAGCAGGGTTTCTGACTTTTGTGGCACCGGTATGCGGCCGGTGGCGGCTGTCGCATCTGTCTCAAAACTCTCGTAGACTGATATACCCGTTACGAATGGATAGCCGCTGCTCAGGCAGGTCAGCATGTCATTTGTTGGATTGGCGGCGGGCCGCATAATGCGCTGGTAGGTTAGTAACCGATTCTTTAGACCGTCCTGATATGCCTGAACTGGCGGTTTTACGGTGAACTTTGCGATATCGTATGGCCAGTCTGTTTCGGGGCTGGCACCAAGTTTCACTAACACCTTTACGCCATCGCGGATCATTGCACCGGCGTCAGAATCCACGGTACCCTCCAGGTTGCGTTCATTCCAATAGATAAACAGGCGTGAAGGTGACATGAACGGTTCACCTTCTTTGTGGTGGTCAAAATCAAAAGCCGCAGCCAGGGCATTGGCCGTGCAGCTGCCGAGCTGGCCTTGATCGTAAATAGGAGGACAATCGGGCCGCAGATCTATGCTGCGGGGTAGTGTTACGCCCTTTGCTGCCGCAAGTTCTGCCTGGAAAATACGGTCGCGGTGATCCGGGATATCCGGTACCCAGCCGAGTCCATGCTTGCCTGGTGTCGCATAATACTTCATACGTACCTCCTTGTTGAGCGTTGGCTGTCAAACTCAGTCTATAGCACGCAAGCTGGGCGCGCAATTAGGCACTGTGTCCTCTCGACGCGCCTGTAAAAGTACCGGAGATGGATCGCTATAGCTCGTGCGACTTTCTCCGCGACTGTATTGTCCACCTGGGTGCTTGCCCGTAGCATGTTCACCATAACGGACTTATGGCTCAGGCTGCCGGTCTTAAGCCCATGCTAGCCGATTCTCGTGGTATGTGTTTTAAAAGCGAGTCGACCGACTCGCCGAGAGTGAACTCGCGTACGGCTGCTTTACGTTCCTTGGTCGTTGACAATCCGAGTGCTATTGCTTCACCGATGGCGGTTATTAATGCCTGGGGGTTACGTTCCTCAACTAAGGTTAACAAGCCACAGTTCGTTTCCGGTAAGCCGCCAAGGCTACTTGCAATTACCCGGCAGCCGCTATGTTGGGCTTCGACGGACAGCATCCCGAATGGCTCTGCAAATACCGAGGGCATTAACAATATGTCAATTTTTGCGAGAAGCGTCGCCATGGAGGTAACGTTTCTGCGTGGCTCGAGCAACTTTGCGTATTTGTAATCTTTTAACATTCTTGCAATTGTCCGCCCTTCTTCGACGTGCTGTCCTGCCATGACAATGCTCATATGGACGCCCAGGATGCCCATCTCGTATTGGTGCATCATTTCAAGTATCGTGTAGATACCTTTTTCGGGATGCAGCCTGCCCGCGTATAGGACTTTGACCTTCTTGCCAGGTTTTGACCGCCGCGTGTTGCCATAGATGGGATCGGCAAATGGCATGACGACATCAATAGTACTGCTTGGTATTTGCAAATAAAGCGCCCACTGCTGTGCGTTGTATATGCTGGTGGCGATAATTGTTTTGCCTTCTGTGTCCTTTTGTCTTTCGTGTTGTTCCACTTTTGACGGAACGGCACAATGCAAGATAATCGCTGCTTTATACCGAGTTGGCACATCGTATGCCCGGTTCACAAACACGACTGTGCCCGGCAAATCGCTGACTTCAGCCGGGTTGACTAGGCTTAAAAATGGAACATCCGGGAACTCCCGCCTGCTCTGCGTAGTCGCTACGCCGACCATGACTACCTGGGCATCAATTCCTCTGCGCAAAAGTTCGCGTACGTGACCTGCGGTGAATGTCTCGGAACCACCAGTACCAGCGAGCATTGCCTCGCCGGAAGGCCATATAAATGAAATCATAAGTGCCCTAAAAGCTAAGGCTTTGCTTTGATTTGCTTGGGTTTTTTGATGGCCTTCCGGCCTTTGTCTTTCGACATTACTTTTGCTCCGCCAGAATGTACTGCAAGTAGTGAACCTTTGGCAGACCTTTTGGTCTTTTGATGGTGAATAGGGGCATGATGCGGTCCTCTCTAGGGACTTAGTTACGTGTAACCAACATCAATCTTTTCGGCTGCCCCTGGCTGGAAATTTAGTGTTAAAGTGGTCTTATATATAGTATGCGCTTGTTTATGCTAAATACCTAATCTCATACCTAGTGACGTAGTAAGCTCGGCTCCCCTAGTGGACTCGGATCTTGATCTCGGCACAAAACACTAGCAAGCATACGTCAGGAGAACGTTACCCGATTTAAAAGTCCGAGTATCTTTTAGAGCGAATTGTAGCAGCTCGCCTGTACCGTAAAACAGGGGTGTTCCCATGCCTATGATGATTGGATTGACCATAATCCTGATCTCGTCGAGTAGACCCTTTTCGATGAGCGTCAGACATAAATTTGAGCTGGCGAGTACCGCGATATCTTTACCGGGTGCCCTTATAAGCTCTTGTACCTTTTCGACTACATTTGTACTTGATTCCACGTTCTGCCAATCGGTACTCATAGGCTTGTGTGAAAATACGACCTTATTGAGGCTATTCATCCGGGCGGCAGTCCCGGGCTCAGTTTTAATCACTTCTTCAGATGGCCAATACTCAGCCATCAGCTCATACGTTCTTCGCCCGAATATCAGCGTGTCCGTCTCGTCGAGTTGATTATTTGCAAATTCGGCGAACTCTTCGTTGTCGGCATTATGCCAGCTTATGTCGTGATCCGGGCCCTCAAAGTAGCCATCGAGCGTGGTCATCATAAAAAGAAATACTTTTCTCATACATCTATAGTAACAAAAAGACTTCCAAAGAAATCCTTCATTGTGTTTATGCTTGGGTCGGCAAATGATTCAGGAATATAACTCTTACCAAAGATGTTGAGATTTCCGATGGGCTTACTCAGCAGCTAACCTTTCACTGTTCAAAACGCGTTACCCGTGCCGAATCGGTACGGTTGTGTCCGTCTATTGTTGGGTGTTTAGTACTGACGCTTCGGCCACAAGGTTTGTTATCCCTGCTTTGTTGATTGGGTCGCCTTCGTGGAATTCGATTGCGCGTTCTGTGCTGCTATCCATCCGGGCGTTAAAAAGGTGTGCAGGGTCTTTCATGCGAGCCCCTTTATTGAATACCAGTTTCATATTGTCTTTGAACGTCTCAGTGCGGCAAAGCATCCCATTTTTGGACCAGACAGGCAACCCCTCAGGCCGGGTGCGCATCCTCCACTTTACTTCTTCGAAAATGTCCGGGTCGGCGGCTCTGATAATGGCGCGTAGCCGGGATAGGGTTTCGCCTTTCCAGCCACCGTACAGCGTAATGATATCGTCAATTTGTTCGGCAGCAGATTTGTTATCACTCATACACACTCCATCATACCAAATAGTAAAACTCCCGAAGAAGTGTTGCGGTGCTTGGCTCGTGTGCCTCTGACGAAATCGAGCCAGGTTAAGGCTGAGCTAATAGAGATACGGGAGATAGTACATGCTGTCAGAACCACTACTCTTCCAGGATGCAATTTTATACGCGATAACGACTATATCTTAAACATCTTCCACTGGCTTAAGTTGCCTGCATCGTACTCATCGCCAACAAATATCTTCCAGGTATCTAGTTCTGCGGGAATTACTATACCGCCGTCATAACCTTCATGTTTGTCTAGCCATGCCCGAAGTCCTTTGGCGCGGCTACCAGCACTAGCGGCTGTTTCGCCACTCTTGGTGTCTACTACCCAAACTTTATCTTTGGTCTTAATAAACCAGTCAGGGTAAAAAAGTCTCTCAATCTCCCCGTCCATATACGGCACGGCAAAGTACAGGCTTCCGTGGTCACCGTTCTTGTGCCACCACTCCACATTTTCGTTATCGTCCATAAACCGTAAGAAGGCTTCTTCATTCTTCTTGCCTGTGTAGTCCTTACTAATGTAGAAGTGGTCGTAGGCGTTACGCTTAACGTCTAACTCTTCACACAGGTCAGTAAAGCGGTCGCTGGCAATGGGTATTTCTATGGTCGCCACACTGCGCTCACGATTTTGTTCAGCCTTTTTAACAATCTCCTTAGTACGAACCGGTCGGTAGTCCCACAACGCCTTGCGTATAATTTCTAGTAGCACGCTATTGGTACTCATAAGGTCATTCATGATCACTTTGTAGTAATCAGCACGATCTAACTGCGTGTTATTGCCGAACCAAACATTCAACGCGGACTTAAGACGTCCCCACGAACGTGCAGGGGCAAACTTGGCTCGCTCGTCTGTCTGTTCACTAACAATCTTAAAGCAGTAGAGGTTATACAAGCGTTCTATGTCATGCAGGGATACTTTTAGGGTATCGCTACCACCTTCGGCTTTTAGCTCGGCTACAAAGTTATCATAGTCGTCAATCTCTACGCCCGTGATCACGTCGCTCGTAATCCCTGGGTTTAGGTCTAAGCCTTTCGCTCCAATCTTGGCGGCACGTTCGTGAGTGTCAAACGAGTCTTCAATGTCAAAGTATTTGTTGGCAACAGTCGCGAAGGTGAGCTGGAACGAGTCGCCTAAGTCGTTGTAGTCGTTACGGGCAGACGTGACTGTTTCTAGTGTTAGTGGCGTGACGTATTCTTTGCGGATAGACTCATAAATAGTTGGCCGGTTTTCACCGATGCCGTCTTTGTCATATGTGGCAACTATCTCGTTACGTCTGTAGTTAGTGTATAGGTAGCCTAAGTTCAATGCAGGAACGGTAAAGTGTCGTGCTAGTGGCATACGCAAAATACGTCCTACGGTTTGTATAGCAAAAGTGGCGTTCTTAATCTCGCGGAACATTACAAGCACCCCTGCGCGTGGACAGTCCCAGCCAGTCGCAGCCGCTTGCTTAAACAGCAGGAACGATACAGGAGAGTCGCTCTCCCGTATTGTAGTGAGGTTAATCTTGTCTTTGTCTAACCACACCGCTATCTCATTATCTGTAACGCCCTTGCTTTTCAGGAATGCTACTACGATGTCACGCTTGCTCGTGCCTGTTTCTAAGCTGGCCTTATCGTCATTAGGCAGCTGTATTAGCGCTAGAGGGTTAATGTCCTCGCCAATGTTTTTGTAGTGCTGCAGTAGCTCTAGGCGCTTCTGCCACGCCAGTTCTAGCAGTATCTCATCTTGGTTAGTTTCTGTACGCGCAAACCTACGCAGGTCTTCTTCGGTCTGGAAGATGATCTTTTCTTTGAGCAGCCCGCTTTCAATCACGTCTTCACGCGGTACTTCTACGGTCATAGCACCTGTAGTTTGTGGCGTAGCGGATATACCTATGATGATACGTGGCTTGATGACGTTCTGGATCAGGTCGCTAGCAAGCACCGTATTCGCGGCCAGGTGTTCTTCGTCAATGATAAGTACTATCTCGCGCCCTTTAGCGTGGGTAGCATTCATGTAGGTGTCAAAACTTATCTGCGTGTCGCCATCAGTGCGCAGACGGCGGTTTTCGGCAGACTGACTAACCAACTTTTCCCAATTTATAAAGAATACTGCATTACGTGGCAACACACCGTCGCCCAGGTCGTTCATGTCCAGCAATTTGTTTTCACTTGCACCCTCATAATAATCGAATAGTTTATCTTTGCTTTGTTGTGCCAGTGAGCCTTTAGTGATCCATATAAACGCCGCATCAGCATTAGTAAAGCGTGGCTCGCCTGTAAGGTCGCGTAAGAACTGTGCGATCATTGTGGTCTTTCCAGAACCTGTAGGGGCTTTGAGTATAAGGTTCGCGCCACGCGATTCGCTCCTCCATAACATTAGGAAGTTGTCTTTTAGTTTGGATATAGCAGTTTCTTGGAATGGCTTTAGAACTATCACTTGGCAATCTCCTTATACACTTCAATCAGTGGTTCAGGAATATCCTCTACGTTAACCTTTTTGCTGGCGTACTCTGTGCCAGCGTTCTTACCCCAGCCAAACACGTACAACTTTACAGGCTTGTCCTGGGCATTCAACTTATCCAGGTATTCTTGAATGCGTGCCTTGTCTTCACGGTAGTAAATACCGGTAACTTGTGTGGTGTTCTCGTAGGTTTGCCAGTGGTCTGTTTGCTCTACTTGATTAAAAGAGTTTTCGCGCAAAGCAATCATTGCACCCATTTCTTTTGTAATCTCTAGCTTATCTTTGTCGGTTAGTGCGCTCAAGCCGTTTGTGTCCACGAATTGAGTCTTAAAGTACCGCACGTTAGCAGGGATGCCGGCTGTAGAATTGTAACCGTTTATGACTTTGTTAATGCGTTCATACGTTATGTTTTCGGCAATGCCATTTTCGTTGTTTGTGCCTAGTATAAACTGGCGTTTGCCCCCGTCCTGGGCGTTCAGCTTGAGTACCGCGTGCCCGGTTGTCCCACTACCTGCAAAAAAATCAAGAATTATGGCTGTTTTGCTCGCGGTAATATACATAAGCTGTTCAACTAAGCTTGTTGGCTTTGGAAAGTCAAAATCACCAAGCGATAAAATCCTTGCCAGTTCCTTTTTTGCGTTATCATTCGAGAACACATTATCAACTAATGCCAGTGAAGACAGGTTATTTTCGCGGTCCAAATATTCAATTTTATAATGGCCATTATCTTTTGTGATTGTAGCCTTAGAGTATGTTTTTGTGTAAATACGACTACCGTTTTTACTTTTTTTAACCACCACAAAGCCGTTCTTAACGCCAAAATCAAACCTGTCTTTACCCCAGCGCCACACCCAGTCGATCTTTTTGTGTACACCCTTATGACGGGCATAGTGCTTCTCTAAATCACCCCCTGGGACAAAAGTCTGTCCATCGTGCTCAATCTTATAGTCCATGGCCGGGTTATAAAATAGTGAGCTATAGTCCAGAGTTTGATTTAACTTGTAACGTCCCCTATCCTTTTCGTACTCATCTGCAAAAGGATAGTCATCATCGTCCAGCTCAATACCTCTGAATTGAGCGAGCAGCCTATTCTTTGTGTAAACTAAAACGTAATCATGATTACTTGCGATGTCGTCACTGTGTTGTTTGCCTGATTTTTTCGTTACTCTTGGTAGGCAGCCAACAAAGTTAGCCTCGCCAAATATTGTGTCGCAAAGTATTTTTAAATGAGCCTGCTCATTATCATCTATGCTTATAAATATCACGCCAGTACCGGCCAGTAAGTTTTTGGCTAATCGTAAACGGTTATCCATAAAGCTTAACCACTCGCTGTGCCTGTATGGATCCTCCTTGTCTACGTAGTGGTCGTTATAAATGAAGTCCTTATTACCTGTATTGTATGGCGGGTCAATGTAAATAATATCTACCTTGCCTGCGTGTGTGTAGTTGAGTACGGACAGCGAGTGGTAGTTGTCGCCCTCCATCAGCAAGTGGGTAGGTTCGTCGCTGGTAGCTTTCGCGATAGTCCTATCGGCCACTGCTTGTAGTACGGGTATTTTGGTTTTACAGTCTACGACCACTTGTTCATCTTTGGGGTTCCAAACCAAACCGAACTTAGTGTCCTTCCTCAACTTGCCGATGTACGTCAGCAATTCTTCCTTCGTATATTCTTCCAGTTTTTTACTCATGTTTGTCTTCCTTACTACTTGCCTGACTCCAAAGACTAATGACGTTCGCCTTTTTCGAGTGCCTTATCCTGTGTTTGCCGACCCGGACGACTATGAATGTCCGGTCTTTGTCTCGGTTTTGTGATGCGCTAGGGTGGGCTCTCAATATTCTGCTAATCTTTGTGAGCGCCGGGTATTCTGGCAAGCCTTCGGTTACGCCCATATACTAATATCATATAATACCTAACAACGAGTTGATAGTAGTGGGTGGCTACGCTTGAGTACAGCAAATATGTGAAACGCTACAAAGCTGAAATGGCTTTACTGGACGAGCAAATCGTCCAGTAAACCAATCGTAGCAAAGAATTCTTAATGAAGGCCAAACGGCTGTTGTCACTGGCCCGAAAAGCCAAAAAACATATTCCAGAGCTTGCAACCGCCAAAAGGACCCAGATATTACGAGTTCTCCTTGCGAAAAGGGGTGGTCACCAACTGAATCAGTTGTATGTCCTGGGCCTACCCCGAGTCTCCCTAACGCGTAGCGTTTCTTTTAGTACCAAGGAAACCGTCACGAATAGATCGTATGGCAGCCTCTACTCGCTCTACTTCTATTAGGTAGTTGGCGTCGAGTTCGGCTATGCGGGCTTCCATGCGTTCTGCTCTACTGTCCACTGTAGTAAACCGCAGGTTATTAACACCAGGCAGACCGCCTGGCGCTGCCTGTGTAGTGGTTCGAGTCATATTATCCCCCTTACATTTAGATTGCTTGGGCAAATCCGCATATTTGGGAGCATTAATTCGTGTATAACGCTTCGGTTCGTGTGTCTTCGCTACCCCAAGCATGACACCTCTACTATTAGCAGTCTGTGCGTAACATCACGGCTTTTAAGTGCGTATGTGTATATACTTGAGCTTATGCCTGCAAACTCATTGACTCATACGTCTGCCCCAAAAGGTAAGGATAAGAGTATCGTTTCTTATTTTAGCGACGGTTTGGCAATGCGTTTCTCACGAGGAGAGACCATTATTAATGGCTTTGATGAACCGGAAGGTGTATATCTCATTAAGCAAGGTTTTGTCAAAGCGTGTTCTGTATCACAAAGTGGTCAAGGGAACCTTTTGTTGATCCACGGAGTTGGTGAGTTTATACCCCTGCCCTGGGCACTCAACGGGTACTACACTACAGGGTTGTCTTACGAAGCCATGTCAGATGTCATAGCCCTTCGAGCTTCAAAAAATGAGCTGCGTACGGCGATGGGTAATAACTCGTGGTTGAGCCACGAAGTATTAAACCAAGCGGTTAATATAATTGCGGTCTATACACAGCGGATACAGACCCTCGAATTTCGGTCAGCGCGTGGCCGGATTGTTGCCGAGCTATTATATCTGGCTGAAAGGTTTGGTAGATATGTAGCTTCAGGGATTCTTATTGATGCTCCTATAACCCATCAGGATATAGCAGACTCTATCAATATGAATCGGGAGACAGCTAGCAGGGCTTTGGAGTTGTTGTCTGACGAGGAACTCGTGGGCCAAGAAGACCATTTTTTTATCGTTCGGGATCTACCTAAGTTACAGGAAGCTCTGATTTAGTTCGGCTGGGTTTTATAGCTGCGTGAAAACCGTACTTTAGGTGTCACTAGGAATAGGTTGTCGAAAGTGTGTAAGCAAGTTTTGCCGCCAAGGGCTTTCTTGATACCGATTTCTCGGATTCGTTCGGAAATTGACATTGTCATGGTGTTGATGATCGATAAGCCGCCAACCAGCAATGAGATAAATGCTACGCCAAATAAAATCGAATTGAGTATGCCGGTTGCACTGGCTATCTGGTCCTGAAAATCTTTTGGACCCGAGGCTTTTATGTCGCTGACCTGTTGATTGATTCGATTTGCCAACGCATTGGGGTCAACACCAGGTTTAATGTATACAGTGAAACTGTTAACTATTTGCTGCGGGGCATACTGCTGCCTGACAATTTTCGGCAAACTTTTGTATAGCAATTGTTGAGCATCTGTGAGGCTCATCCAAACTTCGTTATCGGGCGCGGTTAGCGTTTTGTTCATAATGCCAACGACTTCGTAATGCTTGTCTCGCACCGTTACTGTGCCACCAATGTGAGCTCCAAGTTTTTTAACTAAGTCCGAGCCGACTATCACTTTGCTGCTGTCGCCTGCCTGCAGCCCACGGCCTGAACCGTAGGCGATCTTGAATGTCTCATACTTATTACCTTTGGAGTCGGTACCGATAATCCCTGGGGGCGGACCAAGACTCACGGCACTACCATTTTCGCTGAGTGGCAAATAAATGCCGGCCGAAACAGCAGCGACGCCTTGGACCTTGGCGATTTGCTTACCCTTATTAATGTTCATTGATGTTGGTAGCGTGACTAGTGACGAGCCCTTGGCGCTCACCGTAACTTTGTCGGCATAGTAACGAGTGCCACCGCTAACTAACAGATTGATTTTCTCGGCCATTGAGCCCATCACTACAAACGCAAAGATGCCGATAGTAATCCCAAAGATTGTGAGAACCGTGCGTGTCTTACGACGAAACATGTTTTTTAGGATTTCAACCATAGCTCTTCCCTAATTCGGCCCGCAAGCCAACTATAGGATATATGGGGAAATCTCGTCAGTGACGGTGGTCACTCTGAATGGTTGCAGTTAATCACAACATCAGGTTCAATTAAAAGACCTCTGATATAACGAAGGCCAAAATGCCCATGGCTCGGCTTGCAGGTCTCGAATCTGCACATGGAAGCCTTCTGTTATAGTATTCCGAACTCATGCGTGGCTAAGACAAACATGGCATGCGACCAAGCTAGAGGAACGATAGCTTGTCTATTGCCCGGTAAGAGTTGTTCGGGTATGCGGTTATTTGGCAAGGTGTGATCTCTGTATTTCTTATCTAAGCAGTTGATTGTCGCACTGTACAATGTTGCGGCTTCGTCGACTTGCCCGATCTTGTGTGACGCAATCGCGTGCCAGAAAGTGAGTAAGGGCCAGCGGCCCGCAACTGCTTCGCTGCCGTCAGGTCGCACTATGCCGTCATAAGTATCGCCAACATATCGGGCAACGCCATCTGGTAAGGCACATAATTCTCTCCCTATGGCTCGGACAGTTGCCACTGTCCTCGACGACGCCTCACTACCCGGAATAGGGAAAGGAAAAACTAAACCATCCAAGCTGGCATCGAGTGTATTATCGTGATCCTGGTTCCCGATAGCTGCGCCTCCAAGTATTTTACGCAGGTAGTGCGGGCCTGATCTGTCAGATCTGAGTACTCCGTACATGCTCTCTCTGCTTTTCTTCCAGGCATCTACTTCCCCGATTCTGCCGCGCCAGTGTTCAATTGCACGACCAAGCCCATAGGCTGCTGCTGCGAGCGAATAGGTAAACACGTCTCCTTTGCTGGGGTCAGTTGTGCGGTTCTCCCATAGATCCTGTGTCGGGGTGCGAAACGCAGTTCCTCCCCATTGACTTGATAGCCCATTGGCGAGAGCCCGTATGGTATGGTCGGTAAGTTTATCAGGATAATCCCGGGTTTCCGTAAGAGCCCATAGTAGGGCTCCAGCCTGATCAGGTTGGTAATCTCTGCCGTAACGGTTATCGAGGCTACCATTTGTAGCATAGCGCTTCACCAAAAGCCCGGTTTGTGCGAAGCCTTCTCCCCGTTCGTTGAGCCATCTTAGGTAGTTGGAACGTATGTCAGCAGCTGACGGCATTGCCAGTCGTTGGGCGGCAACTATCTGAAAAGCGGCATCACGAGGCCATACAAACCGGTAATTCTCCGCTTTGGGCGGATAATCAGGAAGGTCACTATTAGCAGCAACGATTGCGCCATTCGTCAGTGCACAATCGAGAAGAACCAACTGGCTCTCTTGCCATAACGCCTCAATGCGAGCGGTATTCACCACTTAAGGCTCGTAGAAGCAACGGGGTACATTATACGGAACAATACCACAGAAATCGGGATTTGTAGAATGTTGCTCAGCTTGCCAGATGCGAGCCTCTCAGTTTCCGCCATCCCCCGGCTTCGTTATTTGCGACGACTGCCTGGATGAGCTCAATGAATGCTACTCTGTCGATCTTTTGCCCGTTGTATATCTGTATAGATCGAGCAGTTGCGTTCCGTTGTCCTTGGTTTATGAGCTGTTTGGGATCCGGCGCAACTGGGTCATAAATAAACACATTGACGTGATCTTTGGTCGCCAGTAGTGCGGCAACGTTGCCTTTATAGATAAAATATGGACGATTTGTAAACTTGATTTGCTCTTCAATTTTAGGCTCGGCAGTGCGTATCCAGTCTCGAATAGTGGTACAGATAACTTGCTGCCAAGCTGGCAACCCTGCAATGTAGTTATCGACCTGGAGCGCTGGACTCATTATGTCATTGTAGCAAAAATCCAGCAGCACAATGCTTACTAGATCGTTGCTCAAGTCTGTACTATAAATAGTCTGGCTCGGCGATTGGTTCCGGAATATAATCTTTTCAGAAGAAAACGGTATTGACGTCAAGGAAATACGCAAACTTTTGCGCAACTAAAAATAAGGTTCAGAGCCTGCGTAATCCAACGCTGTCGAGCCTTCAATAAAATATTTGTAACAAATTTTCTGCTAGCTACGAGGGAGAGTGATGCCAGCTTGTTTAGCGGCTGCAAGAAGTTCCGCATTGAGTGTTAATAATTTTTGCTCAAGTGATTTTCTACTGAATTCGTTATCGGTAATCGCGCTTGTTTGTAGGTCTTTGATCATGTCATAGATTTCTTTTATATCTTCTCGCAGAGCCACAAGCTCGCCTAAAACTGGATTTAACTTTCTATCAAAGATAGCTTCAATTTGTTGCAGGTCTTCTCGCGTTAAGCTCATGCGTCAATTTTAACATAACAAAAAACTACTGCTAAATAACAGGGGTCAAATTGCTTATGGCTCAGCACGCCGGTCTTGAACCGAGCAGGCATGTTGTGACTTGGCCTAAATCCTCGCATATCACCGAAGCACCTGCTTGTCTGAAAACATTCTCGCTGATCATTCCTTGGGTCATCCCAATGAAATCCAGGCTCGCATTTTGAGCGGCCTGTAGATCGCTAAGGGCTTCTCCTATATAGACGACCTCGTCTTTGTCTATCCTTCTTTCATGTAATGTTTGTAGGGCGGGCGTAAATACTCGGCCATCAGGTTTATGAAATTCGCTTGCTTCGGAGCCGTGTATAAACGCAAACCATGCAAATGGCAAGTCGATATTCCGGAGATCAATCATGGCGCCATCAGTATACATTGCTGTCATAAGCCCTAGAGTCATGCCAGCGTTATACAACGCTGTGAGCGACTCCAACGCATGAGGCTCGTACTGCTTCGGGAATTCGAGTTCGTGGCGGCTGAAATTTGCCCGTCGCTCTTCGGGAGTGCCTAGATTTTGATACAAGCCGGCAGCTAGTTCGTCAAAAGGCTTGCCCCAATATGACCTGAGCGTGGCCTCGTCTAGGTCTATGTTATAGTAGTGCTTTGCGACCCACTTATGCTGTCTCCACTTTGGCTCGCGTGTAGTGAGCAGGGTGTCATCGATATCAAAGATAACGGCCTTATACTTTCGGGCATGATTACTCATTGATGATAACTCCGGCGATATAGAGAAAATTACGAAAGAGTGAAAGACCGACCAGTGTGTAGACCTCTTCAATAGTTGCGAATTCGTCCACGACCTGTTGTTTATCGAGTCTGCCGAGGTCTTTGTCGACCTGAAGCCAAGTCTGCAGCATAGTCATAGTCAATTCAAAGTGCGACTGAATACCATATGCTTTTGGCTGAATCTGTACAATCTGATTATGACATTCCCGTCCCACGGCCAGTAATTGCATATTCTCAACAAGCTCGACAGTTTCACCATGAAGCTGAAATACCCTGAAGTCATTACGGAGTCCAAGAAATAGCGGGTCTTTCTTACCTAAAGCGGTCAGGGCAATGTCTGTCAGAGACACATGGTATGGGAGGCCTTCGGAGTCGCGAAGTCCAATCTCTTTTATCCCTTGTACAACTTTTCCGCCCTTTGCCTTTACGGCAACCTGCAAGCCCAGGCATATGCCAAGGTAAGGAATGTTGGCGTTTAGTGCCCGCTTCACTTGCTCAAGCTCAAACTGCATCTTCTCGGTGTCGTCGTTGGCGCTATCTGGACCGCCCATTACAATAAGCGCACGGTAATTCGTCGGGTCGGGAAAGACCTGCCCCTGGCTTAAATCTACAACATCATAGGGCATCGCTATTTCTTCAAGTATGTGTGCAATTAAACCGGGGCCTTCGTGGCTAATATTTTGGACGATTAAAACTTTGCCCGTTTGTGTGATTGTCGACCTGGGGGATTCAGACCCAAGCTCTGCTTCCCGTTTCAGCGCAAGGTAAATTACATACAAATGGCGCGTTAGAGGTTCTTTGCGGTAATTCTCCCAAGTCCAGTACGGACTAAACAGCTTCGCAACAGCCTCGTACCGGCTTCGGACGGGCACGCCAGCATATTTTCCGAGCCCAAATAGAATAATGGCTGTTTCCGCCTCTTTATATTCAAGCCGTTTCTGGATGACTTGCCGTAGCGTCTCGATAAATATAGGTGCCCGCTTCGATGGGCTTGCACTAGGTCCGCTCTGCTGCAGTACCACTGGCAGATTAATCAGAGGAGACCGCTCAAGGGTGGGGCTCGCCATGATTCCCGTCCGGATAATCTCACGCAATGCTTGTATGTAGGGTGTGGTTTCAGGAGGTATTTGAGTCGTATCCATCGTCGTTATGTTCTCTTTCTGAATGGTAGCATAAATAATTACTGTACGTTTTGCTATTGCGTCGACGGATTTCGACGTTTTGGGACGGAATAAATGCCGAGGTTACATGTTGAACACAAAAAATAACCTCTGTTCCTAAAACAGAGGTTAAAATGCTCATGGCTCGGCAAATGGTTTTTATTCCAAACTTTTGAGGAACTGGATGGTGTGAAAG
>CAZMWE010000002.1:0-59473 GCA_964570005.1 uncultured Candidatus Saccharibacteria bacterium
GAGTAGCTATCGTGCGGAATAGATAAGCGCTGAAAGCATATTAAGCGCGAAACTAGCCTCAAGATTAGATTTCCCTATGATCCCCCAGAAAGACTATCTGGTTGATAGGCGCAAGGTGTACGCACAGCAATGTGTTTAGCCGAAGCGTACTAATAGGGACATTGACTTTTTACGTTCTCTAGTCCGTTCACCCCCGTTGGTGGGCAGGCTAGAGGAGTGCATTGACTGGTTATTGGTGTCTACCAAACGACACCTGTGATGTTTGTCACATTTGCTTTACATCTCGGTTTTTCCGGCGCATCATTTGTTTTAGGAGCACTAAAACAAAAATCATGGGCCCTTGAAACCAAAATGTGATCATTCAAATACGACTTCCGTCGTATGGACGCCGATCATCTCGGCTCAGCTTTTGTTTTATTACGAGCTGGGAAGAGTAGGAACCGGTTTCGCTCTAAGCGAAACTTGGCTTTGCCAAAAGGTTGCGCTTAAGAACCCCGCTTGCGGGTGTCTCAAGCCTGTGGCTCGGTGCCCATAGCGAGAGGGAAACACCTGTTCCCATACCGAACACAGCAGTTAAGCCTCTCAGCGGTTACAATACTTGGGGTTCACCCCTGGGAAAATAGCACGGTGCCGTATTATAGAAAAAGACTCCTCACGAGGAGTCTTTTTCTATTCCACTGCAAAGTAGCTACATTTTGTTGAGCGTGGTAAGTAGGCGCAATACGGTTTTGTAGGTGCGGGTGGTGATTTCTTTGCCAAACTCACGTTCGAGCCAGGCCATCATATTGGGAGTTTTTTCGTGTGTTTGGTCCAGCGTGGCTGTCACGGCGCGGTCGTACAGCGCAAGTATTTCAAAGCCTTTACCGTCAGGCTTATACGGGAGTTTTGGTATGTTTTTCGGCTGATTCTTCAGAAACGTAAGCGTAATATAGTGAGTAGGTCCTTGCGTAATTCCTGGAAACGGATTGGCATCGACTAGCTGCTGTAGCTCAGACTGAGAACGGATAAAGACCTCGCGACTGAAGCCGAGCAGCTCAGGGAAGGCCCTCTCCACCATACTCTCAAGCCTTCCTGTATCCGTTATATCTGATTCAAACACCACGTTCCCGCTCGTGATAACTGGACGCACGTCACTAAACCCGATGCTATCGAAAGCCATTTTAAGCTTCTGGCCGTGCATGTTTGGGTTACTGGGGCCGATGCCGCGGATCATGGCTGCGTATTTCGTCACACAGGCAGTATAACGAAGTGCAGGACGGGCAGGAAAGTGTTGACATAAGCATTAGCCTGTGTTATCATAAGCATAATTCGAAAGGATGAGAGGGTTTAAGAAGCCGGTGGAGGCTTATATAAACCCTCTTTTTCGAATCTAAATAACTAATGGGAGGTGTTTCTAACATGGCTGGAACGAAAGCTGGCGGCAGGGCTGCCGCCGCAACCAACAAGAAGAAGTACGGCAGCGACTTTTACGCAAAGATCGGTGCCAAGGGTGGACAGAACGGTCGCACCGGCGGTTTTGCCGCTGGCGAAGAGGGCCGCGAGCGCGCCCGCAAGTACGGTGCCATCGGTGGCCGCATTAGTCGCCGCACCAAGAAGACTGATGTCGACCTGGCTGCTTAAGCTAAGCCACGACAAGACTACAAAAGGGCCCTGAAAGGGGCTCTTTTGCTTTACAATAAGCGCATGTCAGAGACATTTCCCAAATCTCGCGACCACCTCCTTTATATGTCAGAGGAAGCTGCCGCGTTTTATCCCCGTAACTTCTACCCCTTTGATAACTTTTCAGCCTTCCAGGTAGAGTGGCGGGGGCGGTTATGGCCAACGGTAGAGCATGTGTACCAGGCAAGCAAGTTTTTCGACACAGCACCTGAAGTTGCCGAAGCAGTGTTTAGCGCCATTTCTCCCCATGATGCGTATAAGTTCGGTCAGGTACACAAACATCGTCGCCCAGCTGATTGGGAGAAAGTAAAAGTAGGTGTCATGGAAGAAATTGTTCGCGCAAAAGTTTCCCAGCATTACTACGTCCAGAAAAAGCTCCTCGAAACGGGTAATCGGGCAATCATAGAAGATTCACCGAAAGACAGTTTCTGGGGGTGGGGACCAAATCGTGACTTGGAAAACGGTAATGCGCTGGGTAAGATCTGGATGAAACTGCGCACCGAACTCCAGCTCGGCCAGATCGCTTTACTGCCCGAACCTTCCTACGAGGTTTAGTTTTGCTTGCGGTAGAGGGATGAATAATAGTAGCCGGTGGTAAGACATTCTAGGTGGTTTTGAGACGGTACGGGCGGCAAAGCCGATTGCGGCTGACCTGCCACTCGGCACTACAGTTATGGCAGTGATAGGAACGCGGCGAGGTTTGCAGAGAACGGGTGAAGCAAGTGGGGCAGGTGGCGCGCAGATGGAGCCAATCACGGTAGGTGTCCAGGCAGTCCTGCACGTAGTCTTCGTCTATCTCTAGCTCGTAATTGGCCGCAAGTTCGTGGGCTTTGGCCCAGGCAGCGGCTTCCATCTGTAGTAACTGGATGTCGTAGCGGTAATCGGCATGACCAAGCAGTCCGTGGCCGAGTTCGTGCAGGAGCGCCCAGGCGCCGCGACTGCTGGTAGCGGCTGATTTTTTGAATGAAACGTGCTTAGACCCGGCGTGCCACGAGAATCGCCCGCCTTCCACAAAAGCAAAGTCCGGATGATCCGCGGCTATGCGGCTGATGAGCGTATCCAGGCTGGCTGCCACAGTCTGGCGTTCGACGGTTTTACGCATACACGCTCCGGGCCAGGTCGTAGCAGCCGTAGACCACTGCTTCCTCGGGGCGCTGAGCTTGCAGGATGGGTGGAATAGGTACCATGGGCGTGGCGTATTTGTTGAGCGCCGCCACCAACAAGTCATGATATTTGGGCAAGTAATGTCCCACACCGCCGCCGATTACGATGACATCGGGTCTGGTGACTGCCAACAACTGCATAAAACCCGGCACCCAGTCTTTGACGATAGCCCGCCAGGTGGTTGTACTGCTGATTTCAGAGGCTTTTTTGCCGTAGCGTTCGTAAATGGCTTTGCCGCTGGCAAAACTTTCCCACTTGATAAGCTTGTCGCCGCGCTGGAGCAGCATTTGGCCGGGTTCTACATCGGCCATATTTGGATCGATTCGCTTGTCGATGATAAGCCCCCCTCCGATGCCGGTACTGATGGTGAGGTATAACACTTTGGCGTGCTTGTCTTCGAGCAACATGGCCTCGGACAGCCCTGCCAGACTGGCATCGTTTTCGAGCAGCATGGGGCAGTGGACGATACGTTCGATGTCGCGTTGGAGTAGCACGTGCTGCCACTTAAGGTTGCCGCCTTGCTCGAACCGGCCCTTTTTGCGGTCAATTTCGCCCGGTGCGGCGATGCAACCGGCACGGAAGTCTTGCAGGGGCATCTGGTCTTGCAACGTGTGCTTGAGGGCTTTTAGAAAATCATCGTAGTTCGGTGGCGTTTCGAAACGGAGGGAAACAAGGATTACGCCGTGTTGATCCAGGGCTGCCACTAATGTTTTGGTTCCCCCAATATCGATGCCCAAATACATATGCTTAGTGTAGCATGGTATGCCTTCTGCCTGGCGCTTGCCGGGAGGCTGGGGGTGAGCCCCTACTTGACTATATGGTAATATTATGCTAATGTTAAAAAATGCAAATTGATTATCTCCCAGATGACCTTGGTGATGGCATATGGAGTATGCGGCTTGATGTGCTCCCGGATAATCTTGATGATGAAGCCCGGCCGTCTACAGGCTGGGAAGGCCTCAAGGCTGGTGATATAGGCTTGGATGCTGAGGGGCTCCGCCTCGCAGTAGCTTTGGGCGACAAAATGGATGCGGCAGTAGGGCCAATAAGGCTCCGACCTGAGACTAGGCGAGATCCTGACGGTACAGTGGTGCAGGACTTAGGAAGGATGGGTATAAGTGCAGCAGCGCTCAGGCATGCGGATACTGCCCCGGGCGGGGTACGCCAGCTCTAATACGCATGTTACAGCGCTGTCTCTCGTTTGTTTAGTTGGCCCATGATTTGGTTTTTGGTATGGCAAGTCACGCTTTGCCTTATCTCCGTTCCTACGGTATCTCTCCGAGATACCACACGGTACTCGGTGAATCAAAGCAAGCTTTGCTTCACCTCCGTTCCTCTGGTATAATAAGAACCAATCTTATGGGCGTTTACAGGAGTGCCGGCGACGGCGCCCTGATGCCTGCAGGAAATACACTTGAAAGGGGCATCATAAGAACATGCCAAAATCATCAACAATAACAATGGACGAGCTGCTGGCTGGCAGTGACGTCAAACAACTCGAGACGGGAGATGTCATCGAAGGCTCTGTCGAGAGCGTGCGTAAGCATCAGGTCTGGATTGACTTGGGCCCGCGCGGCGTCGGCGTAGTCATGCGCCGCGAAGTCGGCCACGGCCAGAACCTGGAAGAGGGCGCTACCGTGACTGTCAGTGTCATCGACCCGGAAATGGACGAGGGCTACGCGTTGCTCAGCATGCGCCGGGCCGCCAAAGACCGCGGTTGGGACGAAGTCCAGCGTATCTTTGACGCCGGTGAAATCGTGGAGATTACTCCTTACGACGCAAACCGCGGTGGTCTGCTTGTAGAGCTGGAAGGCATCCGTGGCTTCTTGCCGGTAAGCCAACTGGCTGCTGGCCACTACCCACGTGTAAGTGGTGCTGACAAGGACGAAATCCTGCAGAAGCTCAATCAGCTGACCGGCAAACCGATCCGCGTCCGCGTGCTGGATGTCAGCCGCAAGGATAACAAGCTTATCTTCTCTGAGAAGGAAGCGGTTAAGGACGACATGCAGGCCCGCTTTGCCGAACTAAAGGTCGGCGACGTGGTGGAGGGCGTGGTGACCGGCGTGATCGACTTCGGTGCATTCGTGAACGTGGATGGCATTGAAGGCCTGATTCACATCAGTGAAATCAGCTGGGAGCGCGTGGAAAACCCGCGCGACTACGTGAAGGTCGGCGAAACACTTAAGGCAAAGATCATTGCCATCGACAAGGATCGCCTGAGTCTATCCTTGAAGCAAATGAGTGAAGACCCGTGGCTGAAAGAGGTCAAAGCCTTCAACAAGGGCGACCTCGTGGAAGGTAAGATCACCCGCATCACGCCGTTTGGAGCCTTTGTGCAGCTGAGCCCGAGCGTGGAAGCATTGGTACATGTCAGCGAAATGGGTGATGATGATCACATCGACCCGGAAAAGATTTTCCAGCTGAACGAGAAGAAGAAGTTCAAGGTGCTCGACATCGACACCGAAGCGCGCAAGATCTCACTCAGCTTGAAGCAGAAGTAAAATAATGCTGTAAACATCAGCTTAGCCGTCAGGCGGAAAGGGAGTGACGAGTGGCAACGACAATCCAAATCGAAGACAACATCACCGTCGGCTCTCTGGCCGAGCAGTTACGTTTACCCGTAACACGCCTGATCGGCGAGCTGATGAAAAACGGTATTATGGCCACGATCAACGAGCGGCTCGATTTCGACACTGCACAGATCATTGTAGGCGAACTGGGCCTGGATATTGAACTGGAGCATAAGAAGGCTGAGGCGGAGCCGGTCAAGCGCGAAAAGCGTAGTGCCAGCGCAAATGCCACGCAGCGACCGCCCGTGGTAGCGGTGATGGGCCACGTTGATCACGGCAAAACCAGCCTGCTTGACGCTATCCGCGGTGCGCAAGTCGCGAAAGGCGAAGCTGGCGGCATTACCCAGCACATCAGCGCGTACCAGATTGAGCATAACGGCCGCCTGATCACCTTCTTGGATACGCCGGGGCACGAGGCATTCGCTGCGATTCGCGAACATGGCGCACATTTGACAGACATTGTGATTATTGTGGTGGCGGCGGACGACGGAGTAAAGCCGCAGACCATCGAGGCCATCCGCTATGCCCGCAACGCGGGTACGCGCATTGTGGTTGCCGTCAATAAAATCGACAAAGAAGGCGCTAACGAAGCACTAGTAAAGCAACAGCTAGCTGAACAAAACCTGCTGGTTGAAGAATGGGGTGGTGACATCGTGGCCGTGCCGGTCAGCGCTAAAACTGGGCAGGGAATTCCGGGGTTACTCGACATGCTCCTGCTAGTGGCGGACGTGGAAGAATTGAAGGCTGATGCGACCGTACCGGCGCGGGGACTGATCATCGAAGCGCATGTGGAAACCGGCCGCGGACCAATCGCTCATGCCCTCATTGAAGAGGGAACATTGCGGCCTGGCCACTTCATCGTGGCGGGCGGCACGTATGCCAAAATACGTAACCTAGAAGATACAGCAGGTAAGCCTGTGAAGGAGGCTGGTCCGAGCACACCGGTGGTTATCAGCGGGTTTAAGACGCTACCGGAATTCGGTGATGCGTTCAGTGTGGTCGCGACCGAAAAAGCAGCACGCACACAGGCAGCGAGCGTGGCGTCTGAACGTGCTAACGGTGGCGGCCGTTCGGACATGAGCAGTTCAGAGCTGCTGCGCATTATCTCCCGCTCCGACAAACTGCAGGAACTACCAATTATTATTAAGGCAGACGTGCAAGGCTCGCTTACCAGCGTGGCTGACAGTCTCAAGAGCGTCGAAACCGAAGAGGTTGCGGTGCGCATCGTGGGCTCTGGCGTGGGCGTGGTGAGCGAGAACGATATCCATCTGGCTCACAGTGCCGAGGCGATTATTTACGGATTTAATATCACAGCGGCGCCTAACATACGGCGTTTAGCTAGCCGAGATCAAGTGTCTATCCGGCTTTATAACGTCATATATGAGCTTATAGATGATGTAAAGACTGAGCTTAGTAAGCTCCTGATCGACGAAATTGTCGAAAAGGATATGGGCGAGCTGGAAGTAAAGGGCATATTCAAAACGACTAAAACTGAAGTTATTGCCGGTGGCGAAGTCAAAAGCGGCATCCTAAAGGCACCGGCGTTCGTGCGGATTTACCGTGGCAAACAGCTGGTTGGTGAAGCGGAACTTACGGGCTTGAAGCGCGGGCCGAACGCCGCGACTGATTTAGCGGAAGGCGAGTTGGGCGGCGTCAGCCTGAAAACCGCGAACCGGCTGGTACTTGAGCTGGGCGACCGGGTTAGCTTCTTTACACGCGAAACTGTGGAGCGTACCTTGTGACCTACGTGGCTGGTACATTTTGGGCGAGAATCTGTACTCCTCACTCCGTTGTATTTCTAATACGCCCACGTTCCGGTGCTCGATTTTCATTCCAAACAGCACTCAGCTACATAGGTCATACAGTCGGAGTATAATGAGGTTTATATGTTGAAACTCGATAATAATTTGCTGGATGAACTGGGGTTGGGCGGCTTGCCGGCCGACCAAAAGCAAACGATGCTCCAGCATATCTACGACACGCTGGAGCTGCGTGTCGGTACGCGGCTCGCCAACCAAATGACAGATCAGCAGCTCGATGAATTCGAGCGATTCATTGATACCGGCGGTGATGCCAATCAGGCGCAGGCGCTGCAGTGGCTGGAGACTAATCTACCTAACTATAAGGAAGTGGTGAATCAGGTGTTTGAGGAACTGAAAGCCGAAATCAAGCAGATGGCACCGCAGATTATGACGGCCAGTACGCCTGCCGGGCAGCAAACGGCTGTCACTCAGTCTACCCAACAACCGGCGGTTGCCGCCCAGCCCGCACACCAGGTGCCCCAGCACCATCAGGCGCAGCCGTATACACACACGCCATCCGCCGGGACAGCACAGTCAGGACCGCAAACCACTTCGGTTAACCAGCCGGATCCGGCTGGTTATTGGACGCCATCGCAACAACCGGCTCAGCCTCAGCAGCCTGCCCAAGATGGGCAAGGGCAGGGAATGGGTGGTCGGCAAATCTATCAGTTCCCGACTCAGCAACCGCCCGCCGGACCTGGTGGCCACCAGGATCAGCGTGCTACTTAAAATATTCGAGGGGTATTAGCTCAGTTGACTAGAGCGCGGCATTCGCATTGCCGAGGTCGGGGGTTTGAGTCCCCCATACTCCACCAAAATAATATATCCACCATCGGGCGGATATATTATTTTGGCTAGAGGGTGGATGGCTATGCAAACATTTGCTACCTTGGCGGTTAGCCAGAATATATACCGAACCCGAGGTGTTCTTACACTAAGAGAAAAAATGCGCGCCGGCGAGAGGTAATAGTCCGCTGTAACTTTATCGCAAATCTTTGCCGTAGCCGGCCAGAAACGCCTCGATACTCATTTCGCCTTTGCCGGCGGGCTTGAGCCGGTCGATCATCAATACGTCTTTGCTACAGTACATGCCCAGATGCTTCTCATGTAACCAAGCACTGCCGGGTGTGCCTTCGCCGGTTTCAACATGGGCCTGAGTAATAATCACCGCATGTCCGCCAAGCATGGTGCGGCTTTTGGGCCATTCAATGAAGGCGCGGATTTCGCGCTCCAATTGTGCGGCCGGCTTATTCCAATCAAGTATGCCGTCTTCCTTGGTGAGCTTGCGTGAATAGGTCGGTTTGGCACTGTAGTCAACGGTTGCGGCCACTTGCGCTTGCGAAGTCCCTTTAAGCTTACCGGCAACGTATTTTGGCAGTACGTCTTCGATGAGGGCGGCACTTAAGGCGATGAGCGCATCTGTCAGCTCAGGCGTTGTTATATTCGGCTGTAGGTCCGTTTCGCCTATGGCCAGTAGCGGCCCCTCGTCCATGGCAGCCACCAGAAGCATCAGGCTGACACCGGTCTTGTCCTGTCCGCTTAAAATCGCGAATGTAATAGGGTCTGCTCCGCGCCACTGCGGCAGCAGAGAAAAGTGGCTGTTGACGATGCCGAGCGGAAAAGTGTCTATGACGCTCTGTTCCACGATGATGCCGAAATCTATCAGCACAGCCAGCCTGCTCTTAAAGCGCCCTGGCACAATGCCAGTAGAAACTGTCTGCCTATTCGTGACCTCGACCACGGGTAGCTCCAATTTGGCTGCCATGTCCTGCACGGGTATATCGCCGTGGTGATGCGCTGCCCGCGGTTTAGTGACTACGGCTTCAATGGTAAAACTTTGGGCTAGCAATTCCAGCGACGCGGCTGCTACCGGCCCTGTGCCAAAAAAAACGATTGGCTCATCCATCACTCGCTCCACAGGGTTTTGTTGTTTTTGATGGCTGTATCGTAATCGAGTTGCTGCAGGTTACCGTCGGCATCCAGCGCGTAAAACGCGTCCGTGGAGTCTTTGATATGGTCGATAAACATTCTACCGTTAGTGTGGTCAATCTCGTGCTGAAGGACACGAGCTAGGAACCCCTCCGCATTAAAGCGAACTGCTTTGCCGGCCCGATTCAGCGCTTTGATTCGCACTTTGCTATAGCGTGGCACAAGGCCGTACAAATCTTTAACGCTTAGGCAGCCCTCATAATCCTCAAGCAATTCGCCTTCGTATTTGGTGATGACCGGATTGATGAGTGCATGAAACATAGTGTCTTCTTTGTTGTCGAAATCGTTGCGTACGACGATAACACGCAAGTCCACGTCAATCTGGATGGCGGCCAGGGCAACACTTACTTCGTGTTCACGACTGGCCTCCCACTCAAGCGCAATGTCTTCCATGTGCCGGATGAGTTCTTTGATGCTTTCGTCGACAATACCGACTTTTTTGGAAGATTGGCGCAGGTGTGGATTGGGCAGGCTGATGAGTGTATTTTGCATTACTGCCATTATATCAGAGGTGGTGGGCGAATCGTATGCCTGTTTGCAGAGAATGTGGAATCGGTTTCTAGGCTGATTCAAGCGGAACGCGCCATTTGAATTACCAGCGGTGATTCAAGCATAGTGTACTCTGCAAACAGGCATACGATTCGCTGGCTGATGCTTAACACAAACTGCAATGATGAGGCTCGACTGGTCCTCTCGGCTGAAGGCGGAAATCAAAGCAGGTTGATGGGGTCGATGTCATAACTCCAGCCAGAGGGCAGGGTGTGTATGATGTCTATGAGTACGCTCCGGCCGGAAGATTTTATCAGCAACTGCCAGCAGTACCGCCCGCGTTCGCGCGGATGGAACGACGGTGCGGGACCATCGACGGTGATGCCCGGATACTGTGCAGCCAGCGTTCCGGCTAGTACCCCAGCAGCTTTCTCGGCAGACTTGCTTGTGGCCCGCAGCACGCGCAGCTTTAGCAAATGAACGTATGGCGGAAACTTGTAGGTTTTGCGCTCATGCAACTCTGCCTTATAAAACTCCTGCCAGCGGCGATGCATGGCCGACTGCAGTGTAACGTTTTCGGGGTCGTAAGTTTGGACGACCACAGTGCCTGCCCGGTGGCCGCGCCCGACGCGCCCGATGACTTGTGCGAGCAGTTGGTAGGTGCGTTCGGCTGCCGTATAGTCGGGAATGAGTAGGGAAGAGTCGGCATTTACGACGCCAACGACGGAAAGCTTGGGCAGGTCCAGGCCTTTGCTAACCATTTGTGTACCGACGATGATGTCGGCACTACCGGCGGCCAAATTGGGTATATGCTGCTCCAGCCGATCAGCCTTTTTGACATCAGTGTCAAAGCGCTGGATACGGGCAGCGGGAAACTGTCTGGAAAGAGCTTCCACCACTGATTTAGTACCCGCACTCTTGAACAAAATCTGTGCGCAATTACACACAGGACAGGTTGTCGGAAGTTTGCTTAGGAAGCCACAAACATGGCAGCGTAGCTCGTGCGAATCACCGTGATAGGTAAGCGCTAAATCACAATTTGGACAAAGCGACTGCCAACCGCAATTGCTACAAAGCACCACGTTGGCAGTACCGCGGCGGTTCAAAAATACCAGCGACTGTTCGCCGCGTTGCATGGCCACGGCAATGTGTGTAAGCAGCGTGTTGCTGAGTAGCGGGCTGCGGCTGAAAAGCTCGTGCTTACGCATATCTATAGTCTCGAACGTGACTACCATATCAGTCGGCTGGGCGAGCTCATACATGGTGACGATCGGTCGACCTTTGGCTTCCGCCAGATAATAATCCTCAATTGCGGGCGTGGCTGATCCAAGCACTAACGTGGCACTATGCAAACTGGCTAATTTGGCCGCGACACGGCCTGTCTGATAGTGCGGCGCTGATTCGTTTTTGTAGGCTCCGTCGTGTGCCTCATCCAACACGATGAGTCCCAAAGAGCGTAGTGGCGAAAACAATGCGGAGCGCGGGCCGATGACAATGCTTGGCTGCTCGCGTGCGAGCAGCTCGTAATAAATATCACGCCGCTCAGTGGCCGTGAGCCGCGAATGCAGCACATACACAGCATCGCCAAAAATGCGCCGGAATGTTCCGGTCAGCTGTGCGGTCAGGCCAATTTCGGGCGTGAGCACCAGAGCCGATTTACCGGTGGCCAAAGCGCGTGCGGCCAGCTCGATATACACGCGCGATTTACCGCTGCCGGTTATGCCGTGCAGCAGGAACGTGCCTGGCCCGGTAATAGCTTGCACGGCGTTTTGTTGGTCCGGGCTGAGCGGTGGAAAATCTGCTATGTTAACAGATGATTGCGTCGGTGCTATCACAGTAGCTTCTATTTTTTTTGGAAGTACTTCGGTTGGTGGTACGAACAGCCGCACGACCGCGCCGAGCGGCGCTGGGTAATATGCGTACAACCAGCGCAAAAGTTCGAGCTGTGCAGCAGTTAGCGGCGGGAACGGTGCAATCGCCGCCACTGGCTTGACTGCAAAATCAGGCTTTTTGACGGCCTGCACCACAATACCTAGAACCGGCCGTGCGCGCAAACTAACCTTGACGAGCGCACCAACATGCAACGCCGTCTCACTGGAATAGGTGAGCGCTTCGTTGCCGTGGTAGGCCTGCGTCGCCACCAACACCTTGTAGTAGTACATGCCTTAAGTATATAGGTAGATGTTAGCCAGCCCGGCACGTTCCGGTTCAAGGGGGTCCGCGTGCGCGAAGCTGCCCATCAAGCCTAAGGTCTCGCTAGTCGACTTTCCGACCTCACTTTGGGTGATCTTTGCGGTCTTATGTAATCAGCGTCCTTACCGCGATACGGTACAGGCAACCATTAATATCATTCAGCTGCGAATCTATCTACATAGCTTAAATTGCGCCCTAACTTGATACCTCGAATCCGTTTGCTATAGTCATCAATTTTTATATCACAGGGTTCCCTCTCAAGAAATCTGTTGAAATCGTATTCAGGGCAGGCTATACTAGAAAGCACGTTGTCGGAAAGACAATAAGTGGAATACAACTTTGAGAGTATCGGGGTTATACAGGTTTTCAGCATATGTTAGATGTTTTTATCACCTCACGAGTCCGCCGCAAGATTATCGTAATCTATGCGAAATATCCTGACTTCAAGACGCACGTTCGGGGTCTCGCTAAACTTATCAAGGAAGATGCGGGGAACATCCAGCGCGAGCTCAAGCGGCTGGAGAAGGCTGGCTTTTTGATCAGCGAAAAGCAGGGCAACACCAAAATGTATCACACCAACAAACAGTTCATTATCTTTAAAGAGCTCCAGAGTATCGTACTCAAAAGCCAGCGCACCCAAACCAAGCGCCACGTTTCTTAGCAAGTTTCAAACCCACGCAGGTTTCAGGTACTGCTCATGCGCTGACGGTATGCTGTCTAAGCTGCAATATTTAAAAATTATCGCACCTACACAGTACACCGGTCCGGCCGTACTTCTGTTGAGTACCTGAAACCTGCGTGGGTTTTCTCTATCTCAGTGGCTTGCCCTAAACTCAAACACACGTTTTGCTATCTGTACGCTTGCGCGATCGCCCCTGTTACGGTATACTGGCACACATGATAGAAGTAACCCGTAAAGACAGCAAAGAGTCAGCCGAAAATTTGGTCCGCCGCTTTAATCGCCGCGTACAGCAAAGTGGCCTGATCATTGCCGTTAAACAAGGACAGTATTTCGAAAAGCCCATAAGTAAGCGTGACCGCCGCCAGAAGGCGATTATCCGCAGCCAGCGTAAGGCTCTTAAGCTCAAGAAAATTAAGCTCGGCCAGAGATAAGCGCAGTGGCCATACGTCAACAAATTGACGACGACCTGAAAGCCGCCTTACTGGCACGTGATTCGGTTCGCGTCGATACTCTGCGCGGGTTGAAGAGTGTCATTTTGTACGCTGATGTGGCAGCTAAAAAGCGCGAGACAGGCGGTATCCCCGATGACGAAGTATTGGGATTGCTAACTAAAGAGGTTAAAAAGCGCCAGGAGAGCGCTGACTTGTATGTGCAAGGTGGCTCCCAGGAACGCGCCGACAAGGAGCTGCTGGAGAAGAAAATTATCGAAAGCTATCTGCCGGAGCAAATGAATGATGAAGATCTGGCCCGGTTGATTGATGAGGTTATAAAAGAGCAGGGTGCTGCGGACGTGCAGGCAATGGGCAAAGTAATCGGTGCAGTCAAAGCTAAGGTGGGCAGCCTGGCCGATGGTGCACGCATAGCGCAAATGACAGGACGACGGTTGAAAGGTAACTAGCCTAGGATGATTCTATTTTTTGGTCCGCCGGGTTCCGGCAAAAGCGTGCAGGGTGAATTGCTCGTTAAGCGCAACGGCTGGTATTGGTTGTCCACGGGCGAGCTCTTCCGCCAATCCGAAGATTGGGAGGTGTTGCACCGCTTGGCAACTGGCGAACTGATTGACGATGAGCTGACTAATAAGGTTTTGGACGAGGCGGTACGGGCAGTGAAAGGCACCGGGCCGATCGTGGTAGATGGTTATCCGCGTAACCTGCAGCAGGTCAAATGGCTGGAAGGCTATCTGCCGAAAGTGGGGCGTAAAATTGAATGCGTCCTGGTGTTTGAAGTACCACGCGAGGAGCTAGTCGCACGTCTTTCGGGGCGCGGCAGGGTCGAAGATACGGAGGCAGTTATCAACCGCCGGCTAGATATTTATGAAGATAAGACCCGGCCCGTGATTGACTACTATCGCATGACCGACGTGCCGGTCCTGACGGTTGACGGCATGGGCCCGATTGCCGAAGTGCACGAACGTATCTACACGGCGGTGGAAGCATGTCTGCGAGCGCGGTAAAAACAGACACGGAGCTGGCGGCAATGAGAGAGAGCGGGAAGATTCTGGCTCTAGTGTTGCTAAAGATACAACATACTGTAACGGCCGGCGCGACACCCAAAGACATGTCGACGTTGGCGGCCAGAGAGCTGGAACGGCTCGGCGGCAAGCAGGTGTTTCGGGGTCAGGACGGTGGCCCGGGCGCGCCGCCGTATCCGGATATTATCTGTATATCCACTAACAATGAAGTGCAACATAGCATCCCGAACGACCGTCCGTTTCGTGATGGCGACATCGTAAATTTTGATTTTGGTGTGAAGTATCGGGGCATGATTACCGACGCGGGTATTACCGTGAGTATCGGCGGCCCGGAAAAAACCGACAAGGCCGGCCGGTGGCTGCTGGAAGGCACGGAACGAGCACTCCAGGCCGGTATCGACGCAGTGCATGACGGTGTGCGGGTGGGCGACATTTCGGCGACTATCGAAAAGGTGCTGCGCCAGTATGACCTGGGCATTGTGCGCGAGTTGGTGGGGCACGGCGTGGGGCGTGAACTGCACGAAGATCCGGAGATCCCGAATTACGGTCATGCTGGAACCGGCCCCGTACTAAGAGCTGGCCAAACCATTGCCATCGAACCCATCACGACGCTTGGTAGTCCGCGGATTTTTCAGGCGCACGACGGCTGGACGCTGCTGACGGTCGACGGTTCCCGATCAGCACAATTCGAACACACGGTGCTGGTTACCAAAGATGGGTGCGAAATCCTGACACAGGCATAGACCTGCGTGCGTGGCAACACGATACGATACTGCAATTGCAGCTCAGGCATCACACTGTACGCGGGTGAGCGGTATTCGTAATCGTATCGTGTTGCCGATCCATCTCAAATATTCTTGCATACTCATCAAAACAGGTACGCTTATGTTTTTATCGGCGCGCTCGTAGTATACTGCGTGCATGCGCGACAATACTGCCGCCCCTACTTTTATAGGCCTTGATGTTGGAACCTCGGCTGTCCGTTGTGTGGTCGGTACGCGCGACGCGTCAGACCCTTCGCTTGTCTCGGTTATTGGCCACGGCAGCGCGCCTAATCAAGGGATGCGCAAAGGCGTGGTGATGCACATCGACGATGCGGCCGAAGCGATTATCCAGGCAATTACTGAGGCGGAACGCATCAGCGGTGTGCAAATTCATCAGGCGACGGTCAATGTGAACGGCACACATGTGGCGGGCATTAACAGTCGCGGCGTGATTGCTATCAGCAGTGGAGACCGCGAAATTACGGTAGATGACCGCGAGCGTGTGGAAGAAGCAGCCACGATTGTAAAGCTGCCGCCGAACCGCGAAATCGTACAGGTATTTGCCAAAAATTACCGGCTGGATGGTCAGGACAACTTGAAAGATCCAGTAGGGATGCACGGTGTAAGACTGGAAGTTGATTGTCACATCGTGACGGCGGCCAGCCCCAATGTTCGCAATTTGAACCTGGCGCTTGAAAAGGCGCAGGTGCGGCCGAAACATCATACCGTGAGCGCGCTCGCGGCCAGTGAAGCAGTACTTGATCGCAAGCAAAAAGAAGCAGGCACTTGCGTGCTCGATATCGGTGCTGGCACGACAAACATGAGTGTGATTGAGGACGGGGAAGTGCAGCACGTGGCGGTTTTACCGATGGGTGGCACACATATCACGAACGACCTGGCAATCGGGCTCAAGACCGATCTTGAAGTAGCTGAGGCGGTCAAGGTGAAGCATGCGCGTGTTGGCGATGACAGTGACAAACCGGTGCGTGTCGTGGTGGATGACAAAGCATATTTGTTTTCGGGTGGCGAGGTGAACATGATTGTGGAAGCCCGTGTTGAGGAACTGCTGGAATACGTTGACAAAGAATTGCAGCGCATTCATCGTTCGCGCAAGCTGCCGGGCGGCGTGGTACTAGTTGGTGGTACGGCGATGTTACCCGGATTGGCTGATTTTACACGCGATAAGCTGCAGCTACCGGCTCGTATCGGCAAAGTACGTGGCTTGGCTGGGCTCGTAGATACGGTGGATACGCCGGCATTCGCGGCTGCTGCAGGCCTGATGCTGCTCGACATTCTGCTCACGCCGTATACGAATGACCATGCGGCCACACATCAGGTGGTCGGCGGCAGTTTGCAGGCAGCTTTGGGCAAGTTTTTTGGTCACCTAAGGCCTTAAGGCCTGACATCCTGGCCTACAATTTATAATTTAGTGCTCACTCCCAGCGGATTATATCGAATATGGCAGCACGCATTGTTCAGCTGTGACGGTGTGTTATCAAATATGTATACGACCAACCTTGAACTCCGGTAGGACCGTACGGTATACTCGTAGGTAGTAATGGCATCAGCAAGAGTAGAGAGCAAGAGGTAACGCAATGGCACAGGCAGTAGATCCGGCAATTGAGACGTTTGCGCGCATTAAGGTAGTCGGCGTGGGCGGTGCGGGCGGTGCTGCTATCAACCGCATGGTTGATGCAGGTATCGAGAATGTGGAGTTCGTGGCGATAAATACCGATGCGCAGGCGTTGCAGAATTCAAAGGCGAACGTCAAAATCCATATCGGGCGCGGTACGACGCGCGGCCTGGGAGCTGGTGCCGACCCGACGGTTGGCCAGAAAGCGGCCGAGGAGTCGGACAGTGAAATCCGACAGGCGCTCGAGGGTGCTGACATGGTATTCGTGACAATCGGTGCCGGTGGCGGTACGGGCAGTGGCGCCGGACATGTCGTGGCAAAAATCGCCCAGGAGATGGGCATATTGGTGGTTGGTTTCGCAACCAAGCCGTTCGCGTTTGAGGGTGAAAAGCGACGTCGCAACGCCGAGGTAGCAGTTGAGAATCTGCGCCGTGCAGTCGATACGCTTATTATCATCCCGAACGACCGGCTACTGCAGACTATTGACCGTGCCACCCCGCTCATGGAGGCATTCAAGGTGGCTGATGATGTGCTACGCCAGGGCGTACAGGGTATTTCTGATCTGATTACTGTGCATGGCTTGATCAACCTGGACTTTGCCGATGTGAAGACAGTGATGAGTCATGCGGGCAGTGCGCTGATGGGCATTGGACGGGCTAGTGGTGAAAATCGCGCTATCCAGGCGGCCCAGCAGGCCATCGACAGCCCACTGCTGGAGGTATCGATTGACGGTGCGCGCGGTATCCTCTTTAACGTCATCGGTGGCAACGACCTGAGCATGCACGAAATCAACACGGCGGCTGAGGTTATCACGGCAGCGGCCGATCCGGATGCGAACATCATCTTTGGAGCTACTATTAGCCCCGAGCTGGAAGGCGAAGTTATTATTACAGTCGTGGCGACCGGTTTTGACGCTTCGTACTTTGCCAGCCGGCAGGTGACCGGTATGCCTGTGGGCGAAACACCGGTGGCTGATGACAACGAGCCTTCGGTTATGGCACCCCCCGAACCGGCCTCCGTGGCCGCATCGGCTGGGCAGGATGATTCGGACGACGACACGGACCTCAAAGACCACAAAGAAGCCGTGAAGGAATTCGCGAAAGACGAACCCATGCCGAGCATCTGGTCTATCAAGGAAGAAGACGAGGAAGACCGGCATGAACCGGATGACGAGCAGCCTAAGGCGGTCGTGTCTCCGGCCGACGCCGACGATATTGATCTGGAACGCCCGTCATTCCTGCGCCGACTGACCAAGCGTGCGGAGCACAAGCCCGACGACAAAAAGTAAAGAAAAGGCAGTGCGTCACCCGCGCATAAGCGGTACCGTGTCTACTATGTGTGCCGAGCCACGAACCTACAGATACTGCAGGCTATCCAACGCCTCTCTTATCACCTCTGTTACTGTGTAAAAACTACACCACAAATGCTATTGCGCTTGCACTATGCGTGGGGGTAATCTTAATTCATAGAACGCTATATATAGTATCCGCTGCGCTTAAACGGGCGGAAACGCTAGCCGCACCTTTCAAAACAATATAAATAAGGAGGCAAGGCCTATGAAATGTGGCCAATGCAGCGGTGATGACACTAAAGTTATTGAAAGCCGCGATGTGGATGCTTCCCAGGCAGTCCGTCGCCGCCGTGCCTGTAGCACGTGTGGCTACCGGTTTACTACTTACGAGCGAGTGGAACGTCCGCAACTGGTAGTGGTAAAAAAAGACGGCACCCGCCAGCTCTTCAACCGCAGTAAACTGCTGGCCGGGCTGTATCGCGCCTGCGAAAAGACATCCGTCACCAGTATGCAACTTGAAAACTTGGTGAATTCCGTGGAACAGCAGCTGTATAGCTGCGGCGACGCAGAGGTGCTGTCGGATCGCATAGGCGAGCTAGTTATGGAGCGTCTGCCGGGGCTGGATGAGGTTGCATACGTGCGTTTCGCCAGCGTTTACCGCCGCTTCAAGGACATCGCCGGTTTTGAACAGGAGCTGTCGCAGATACGGGAGCGCAGGACGCTCGGAGTCATCGTGAGTACATGAGGGAGCGACGCGGTCAGCGCCAGTAGGCTCTCCCCGGAACTTAAAAACCTGTGTGTGCTTTAAGGATCGGAGAGAGCTTGCCGAACCCTGTCGGAGTATAACAAAACCGGCAGACGCGGCTCTGCGAGAAGCTCTAACAAAAACAACAAAACATGTGGCCGTTTTGAGGTGACGGTCATGCAGTAAACTCTAAAGGGAGTGAGGGTAACAACTATGGGACAAGTAACTAACAGCAGTGTGGCACGGTATTTTACTGACCCCAGGTCCAAAGCATATGACATGCTCAAATGGGTCAAACGCGACGCGGCCATCAAAAATCCGTTTACCGGGGAGGCGGTATTCGAGCAAAAGGACGTGGAGATTCCTGAAACCTGGTCGCTGAACGCACTTAACATCGTGGCACAGAAGTACTTTACCGGCACGCCGGGCACCGAGGGGCGTGAAACCAGTCTGAAACATCTGATTGACCGCGTGGTTGACACCGTTGTTCGCCAGGGTGTGCAGGAAGGCTATTTTGAAGATGGGGATGAGGCCGAGACATTCAGCCAAGAGCTGAAGTACATATTGTCCACGCAGCGGGCCGCGTTCAACTCGCCGGTGTGGTTCAACATCGGTGCACCGGAGCGTGCCCAGCAAGCCAGTGCCTGCTTTATCCTGCATGTGGAAGACACTATGCCGTCGATTCTGCAGTGGTACACTGATGAGGGTATGATTTTTAAGGGCGGTTCTGGCTCGGGTGTTAACATCAGTTCTATCCGTTCCAGCATGGAGCCTTTGGGTAAGAGCGCCGGCCGTGCCAGTGGGCCTTTGAGCTTCATGCGCGGTGCCGACTCGGTAGCCGGGGCTATAAAATCAGGTGGTAAAACTCGGCGTGCTGCCAAGATGGTCATCATGAATATCGACCATGCGGATATCGAGGAATTCATCTGGTGTAAGTCTATCGAGGAGGATAAGGCACGCGTCCTCGAAGCTGCCGGGTTCGACATGAGCCTGGATGGCAAAGACATCTTTAGCGTGCAATACCAGAACGCCAACAACTCGGTACGTGTGACTGACGAATTCATGCGGGCGGTTGAGGATAATCTTGATTGGGACCTCAAGGCAGTGACAACCGGGAAAACGGTTCGCACGGTAAAGGCACGTGATTTATGGCGCCAAATTGCCGAAGCGTCATGGAAGTGTGCTGACCCGGGTTTACAGTTCGACACTACCATCAACAAATGGCACACCACACCGGTTGCGGGCCGCATCAACGGCAGCAACCCATGTTCGGAGTACATGAGCCTGGATAACAGCGCCTGTAACCTGGCAAGCATCAACCTACTGCATTACTTGAACGATGATTTTAGCTTTGACATTGCTGCGTTCAAGCACACGGTAGAACTTATCTTCACCGCGCAGGAAATTCTAGTAGGCTACAGCGAGTACCCGACACCGCGTATCACCAAAACGGCCCGGGCTTACCGCCAGCTCGGTATAGGCTACGCCAACCTGGGCGCTATGCTGATGGCTCAAGGCTTACCGTATGACAGTAATGAGGGTCGTGCCCAAGCTGCCGCGGTAACCGCCCTGATGACCGGCCACGCATACGCTACGAGCGCCAAGATTGCCCGGAAAGTCGGTCCATTTGCCGGTTACGGCAAGGACCGGGAAGGTACGCTGCAAGTCCTGCGCATGCACCGCCAAGCGGTGAACGATATTGATGCCGGCATGGTTGCCGAAGACCTGTTGAGCGCTGCCACCCAGTCTTGGGACGAAGCCAACGAGCTTGCCGAAATGTACGGTGTACGGAACAGCCAGGCGTCCTTGCTGGCTCCAACCGGCACCATTGGTCTGATGATGGACTGTGATACGACCGGCATTGAGCCCGACCTGGGGCTCGTGAAGGTTAAGAAGCTGGTCGGCGGCGGTACGATGCACATCGTGAACCAGACCGTGCCGCGTGCTCTCAAGGCGCTAGGCTATCGTACAGAGCAGATCAACGATATCGTGGCCTACATCGATACTGAAAAGACAATCCTAGGCGCGCCGCACCTGCAGAAAAAGCACGAGCCGGTCTTTGCCTGCAGCATGGGCGATAACCCAATCCACTATCTTGGCCACGTCAAAATGATGGCTGCGGTACAACCGTTCCTGTCGGGTGCTATCAGCAAGACCGTTAACATGCCGGCTACAGCGACTATCGAGGATGTTGAGCAACTGCATATGGACTCATGGAAGATGGGCCTGAAGGCTGTGGCTATTTACCGTGACAATACCAAAGTTGCGCAGCCGCTCAGCATGGCCAAAAAGGAAGATGCTAAAGCTGATGGTGGCAAACAAGCTGAGCCTGCCATGATTGCTGCGGTCGCAGTTCCAGCCGTTGACCCGACGCTCGATGGCCGCATCGTCGTCAAGGGCGCGGTACGTCGTCGCCTGCCCAGGGTACGTGTGAGCAAGACATACAAATTCCAGATTGCCGATCTCGAGGGTTACTTCACGGTCGGCGAATACGAAGACGGCACGCCGGGCGAACTGTTCATGCGCGTCAGCAAGCAGGGCAGTACACTAAGCGGTTTGCTAGACTCGTTTGCCATCAGTGTAAGCCATGGCTTGCAGTATGGCGTGCCGCTCAAAAGCTATGTTAAAACGCTACGTGGTACAACCTTCGCACCGAGTGGCATCACCGACGACACCGAAATCCGTACCGCCAGCTCGGTTACCGATTACGTCATGCGTCGTTTAGCCCTGGACTACTTGAGCTTTGATGACCGTTTGGAGCTCGGCCTGGCCAGCCTGGATGACATGCCTGAAGCGCAGACTAGTCTGCTCGAGGTTGCATCGCCGGAGCAGGTAATGGTTGTGGGGATCTCGGGACTTGCGGCGGGCGAGCCGGCCGGCTCACCAGCCGTTTCCGCACCTGAGCCGGCACAGACCGCTCAGGACTCGAATGCGCCGCTGTGCTACAACTGCGGCAACCAGACCCAGCGTGCCGGTAGCTGTTATGTGTGCTCAAGCTGTGGCTCGACTAGCGGCTGTTCATAGTGCGCTAGCTACAATCAAAAAAAGGCTCCGCTGGAGAGCCTTTTTTTGATTTGCCCATGTAGCACAGTACCGTATTTCTGCCACACTACACCGGCTGCGCTTCCGTTTGGTATCCACTATGCGTTTGTCTGGACCCTCAACGTCTGTGGTAAACTGGAAGTAATGAAATTGCTTGTGTTGTATCGGCCGAATTCGGAGTTTGCTCGCGGTGTGGAGGAATTTCTGCGCGACTTGCGGGAAGTGTACAGCGTCGATGACCGCCATCTGCGGGTTGTCGATTACGACAGCCCCGAAGGCACGGCCGTGGCCAGTATGTATGACATCATGAACCAGCCGGCCATAATGGTTACTGATGATGATGGTGGTTACGTCAAGCATTGGGAAGGCGCTAGCTTGCCGTTGCAAGAAGAAGTCGCCGGCTACCTGCACTCGTACCAGGATTGAAAACGCGGCGCTCAAGAGGTATCATAGAGCTATAATGCGTTGTAGTTTTTAGAGCTACGTGAGCGGCTATCAACCGCGAAGCAGCGGGAAGAACCGGGAGAGTATAATAACGTTATACTATTGACCGAAGTAAAACCTGCCGGGACTGACACGTCAGATCAGGTAAACAAGCGCCAAAGAGTGCAGCAGTCACTTCTTTTGGAATCTGGATGGTACCGTCCGCTAGCCTAGCGGATTCCAGAATCTAAAAGAGGTGATTTTTATTTGCAAGGAGTAAGTATGAAGCGGATATTGTGCTACGGCGATTCCAATACACGTGGGTCAATCGGTGATGGGAGGCGCATGGAGGACAAAAAACAGTGGCCTAATGTGCTGCAAAAAATGCTGGGCGATAGCTATCGAATTATTCAGGAGGGCCTAGGTGGACGGGTTGCGGGTGAACTGGATGAACGTATCTACATGAATGGTCGGCCGAGCTTTGAGGTCATATATCGAAGTACTTCACCGGTTGACCTGGTGATCATCGCACTTGGCACTAACGATTTGAAGGCGAAGTATGGGCGAAGCGCGCAGGATATTGCGAATGATCTGCTGTGGTACGAGCAGGCAATTAGAGACTTGCAGGACATTGAGGGCGGTAGACCTTCGAAAATTTTGTACGTAATTCCGGAGAACCACTCTCAGTCGGAACCGGGTATTTGGGCCGAACTAGCGGATATCATGAAACACTTCGACGCGTCGGTGGTTGACCTCGGAGATTTAGAAAGAGGATTGGACGGTTTGCACTTTTCGGAGGCTGCCCACGCGCAAGTTGCACATAAATTGAAGGATAAGTTGAAGGAGATGGGTGTATGAAATTTCAGGCAGGACAACGCCGCAAGGCCATTGAATACGAGAAAGACCTTGTTAAGAAGTGGAAAAAGGACAAGACGTTTGAAAAATCGGTTGAAAGCCGGTCGAAGGACAATGCCTATGTATTCTACGACGGGCCGCCGTTCATCACCGGTGTGCCGCACCACGGAACACTGCTGGCGTCTACCGCGAAAGACGTTGTACCGCGTTACTGGACTATGCGAGGCAAGCGCGTGGAGCGCGTGTGGGGCTGGGACTGTCATGGTCTACCAGCAGAAGTCTTTACCGAAAAGAAACTCGGTATTGCAGATCGGCGCGACATCGGCACCAAGATTAGCCTGGAGGAATACATCACTACATGTCGTGACAACATGGTGCAGACCGGCAATTTGTGGGAAGACACCATTGACCGCATTGGCCGGTGGGTCGACTTTAAGGGCGCCTACCGCACCATGGATAAACCCTATATGGAGAGCGTTTGGTGGGCGTTCAAGCAGCTGTACGATAAGGGTAAGATTTACGAGGGTGAAAAGGTGCTGCTGTACTGTACGCGCGACGCCACGCCGCTCAGCAAGGCCGAAGTCACCATGGATGCGGGTAGTTACCAAGACGTCACTGACCCAAGCGTGTTCGTGAAGTTTAAACTTGCGGGTGAAGAACGCTATGTGCTTGCCTGGACTACTACGCCATGGACCCTACCGGCAAATACGGCAGTCGCTGTCAACAAAGACGAAGACTACAGCGAAGTAAAACTGGAAGACGGCACAGTGCTCATTCTGGCGACACAACTGCTGGAGCGGGTGCTGACCGATGACAAGCATCAAGCCGTGCCGTTTACACTGCTCGGTACGCTTAAGGGCGGCGAGCTGGTGGGCAAAAGCTATGAGCCGCTGTTTGCTAACAGGGGTGGATCTGCACACAAAATTTGGCATGCCGATTATGTGAGTATGGAAGAGGGCACGGGCATAGTGCACCTGGCTCCGGCTTACGGTGAGGAAGACTATGCGCTCAGCAAGGAAAACGGCTTCCCATTTGTAAGCATAATCGACGAGAATGGTTTTTACAAAGAAGGCGACTGGAAAGGCCAAAACGTCTGGCAAGCCAACAAACCGATTGCTAAGGAACTGCATAACCGCGGCGTAGTGTGGAAGGTTGAGTACGTGGTGCACAGCTACCCGCATTGTTACCGCTGCGGCACTCGTCTCATGTACCGAGCACATCCCAGCTGGTTTGTCGACATCGACGGTCAGCGTCAGCTTATGCTTGACGAAAATGAGCATGTCAGCTGGTTCCCGGAACATCTCAAAGAAGGTCGTTTCCATAAAACGGTCGAAAGCGCACCAGATTGGAATATCAGCCGTGACCGGTTCTGGGCGACGGCCATGCCGGTCTGGAAGGGTACGGACAAGGCTGGCAAGGAACATGTAAAAGTAGTTGGCAGCTATGCCGAGCTTAAAGATTTAAGTGGTGTGGAGCTTCAAGATTACCACCGGCCATGGGTAGACGATATCGAATTCGATCTCGAAGGCGTGCACTACAAGCGCATCGACAAAGTGATGGACTGCTGGTTCGAGAGCGGCAGTATGCCTTTTGCACAATTTCATTACCCATTTGAGAACGTCGAGAAATTTGAGGCGAATTATCCCGGCGACTACATTGTTGAGTATGTGGGGCAGGTTCGCGCGTGGTTTTACTATGTGCACGCCGTGAACGTCGCGCTATTTGGCAAGCATGCCTACAAGCACGTGAACGTTACCGGCAACCTTGCTGGTAATGATGGCCGCAAAATGAGCAAACAGTACGGGAACTATACCGATCCTAATGAGTTGATGGATCTATATAGCGCTGACGCGCTGCGTTTTTTGCTCATGAGCAGCCCGCTCATGAATGGAGAAGATTTTGCGCTCAAGGATAAAGATGTGCAGGATGTGCAGCGCAAGCTGGCTATGATGTGGAACATGTACGATTTCTTTACCTTGTACGCGTCGGTGGATGGCTGGGAATGGGACGGCTCGCTGGATGACCCGTCAGCTAGTTTGGCTAATCCGCTTGATATTTGGGCGTTGTCAAGGCTGCACCAATTGCAGAACCACATAACCGAAAGGATGGATGCGTATGATATCCCGGGCGCGTTGGAACTCGTGCTAGCTTTCGTGGATGATGCCAGCAACTGGTATGTACGCCGCAGCCGCCGCCGCTTCTGGAAGTCTGGCGACGATGCTGACAAAACGCAAGCGTACTGCACGCTGCACTATCTGCTAGTGCGGCTCAGCATGATCCTGGCGCCATTCGTGCCGTTTTTGGCCGAGGAACTTTTCCTGAAACTGACCGGCGGAGAGGCGGGCGAGAGTGTGCACTTGCTGGATTGGCCGAAGCCTGGTGCGATAGACGAAACGGTTCTGCGCGAAATGGCGGAAGTCCGGCTCGGTATTGAGCAGGGCCTGTCCCAGCGCGCTGCCCATAAAATTAAGGTGCGTCAGCCGCTCAGCGAGGCGCATGTATATATGAGCAAGCTGCCCGAGAGTAGCAAGACCACCTCGAATTACGTGCAGATAGTCAAAGAGGAACTGAACGTCAAGTACGCCGATTTGGGAGAAGTACTCACAAATGGCACGGAAGGCACACCGTACGAAACCCAGTTGGATTTTGAGTTGACCCCGGAGCTCAAGCGTGAAGGCATAATGCGCGAAGTGGTGCGGCAGGTCCAGGAGACTCGTAAGAAGGCTGAGCTGCAAGTGGATGATCGGATTCAGCTGGTTCTGGAGACTGCCGACAGTGAAATTGAACAAGCGATTCAAGACCATGCCGAAACCATTAAAGCCGAAACTTTGGCGGTGAGCTTGAACGAAAGCGCCGTATCCGGCTACAAAGCTGAGGTTAGGGTGGAAGGGATTGCGCTCACGGTTTCCCTAGAGAAGACCACGAACTAGCCTGATATGGCCGGCTCGCCCAGACAGGTTCCAACTCTTTCAGGGCTCCCGGCACAAATATCCGTAAAATGGGCAACGTCGCTCACGCTAGTCTGAGCGAACCGGCCACCCAGTCTTTACTTAAGGGGTCATATCTGGTACAATTTTCAGGTTAAGTCATTTCTTGTAAGGAAGCCTAGTAATGAAAAAAGCAGTCATCGCCACCGGCGGGAAGCAGTACGTTGTCGCCGAAGGTGACACCGTAACCATAGAGCGTCTTGCGGACGCCGATAAAAAAAGCGTGAAATTCGACGCTCTATTGGTTGTTGACGGCGACAAGGTAAGCGTGGGTATGCCACTAGTTAGCGGTGCGAGTGTGACCGCCAGTGTGGTTGACGCCGAAGCCAAGGCCGACAAAGTCACCGCTATCCGCTACAAAGCTAAGAAGCGTGTGCATAAGCTGCATGGCCACCGCCAGCTGCAGACGGTTCTCAAAATCGACAAGATAGTTTAGTTATCTTGATTCCGTTAAGCCCCGCCGCATATGCGGTGGGGCTTTTCTATCTTTTAGTGCTAGTAGCCTGTGGATAACACTGTTGCGGATGTACTGGTGAAGTGCGCATCGTATTGTTTTTAACAACATATATAATGACTGCTATCGGCTTTATACAATCACTACAGACATAACCGTAACCTGTTTAACTAAATATTGTAGTATCCATTACATCAATATTTATTGTCAAGGAGAACCTAAATGAGGTAGTTGGGCAATCGCTCATTTTGCCTGGATCTGCCTTGTAACAGGGGAGCGAAAAGAGGGAAAATAGAAGCAGTGTTTTAACACAAAAAAACGTGTAAACACAAACCAAAACAATCCAACCAAAAAATGGTCTACTCAACACCGAAAAAGCGAGTACTCTTCGCGCGTAAGCTGACACCTGTTCTGCTTGCTGTATTCGGTGTTTTTTCATTGCTGGTCATAAACCTGCACGCGCCGCAGACGGCGGCCACCGCATCATCTACGGTCAACTTCCAGGCACGCCTGCAGAGTGCCGCCGGTACTATCGTGCCGGACGGCAACTATAACGTTGAATTCAAGCTCTACGATGCCAGCTCGTCCAGTGGCTCGTCCCAGGGAAGCTGCACCGGCGATACTCACTGCTTGTGGACCGAAGACTATACTGGTGCAAACGTTGTAACCGTCAAGAACGGTTACTTAAGCGTACGGCTTGGCAGCATCACGGCATTCTCCGGCTCGATTAACTGGAGTCAGCAGATGTATCTCACCATGAACATCGGCGGTACGGGTACCCCTAGTTGGGATGGTGAAATGAACCCACGACTGGCACTTACTGCGACACCGTATTCATTCGACTCCAATGCGGTCGGTGGTCTGACCGCTTCACAACTCGGCCAGCTAGCCGCAAATCAGACCTGGACCGGAGCGAACACAATTCAGGATACATCTACAACCGCCTTCCAGGTTGAGAACGGCAGCAGTGCGCTACTATTTGGTGTTGATACTTCAGGCGGCAATGTGAACATAGGCGCGACTGGAACGACCGCCCTGGATTCGCATGTAAACATTGGAAACTCCAGTGCCTCCGGCAACAGTCAGTTCGTGACTATCGGCTCGGTGACCGGATCGTCATCGACGCTTATTCAGGCGGGTGCCAGCAGCGGGCTAGGCATCCAGGTGGCGGCAACCGGTACTATAGCTATTGCTACCACAAACAATAACAATGTTCAGATTGGTACCGCTGCGACGACCGGTTATGTTACCATTGGCGGCACTTCCCAGACGGGTACTATTACGATAGGTCAGTCGACTGCAAGTAACTCAATTGCTATCGGCAGCAGCGTCGGCAGCAGTCATACACAGCAGATTAGCATCGGTACCAGTTCGAGCGGTACTACTCAGATCAGCCTTGGCAGCACGACAACCGGCAGTAGCACAGAAATTAGCGGCGGGACTGGTGGCTTGAGCCTTGAGACTGGTAGCGTAACTAGCGGTAATTCAGGCACAGTTTCAATTATGAGTGGTGACTCCAGCAGTGGTGCGAGTGGTAATGTCAATATCGATACTGGTGCTAGTGCTTCTTCGACGGGGTCTACTCTTGAGCATGACACTTTTGAGAGCGGCACTGACAGTTATGCGGGCGGCTATAACTATACTGGTGAAGCTCAGTCAAGTACGTATGCCGAGACAGGCAGTCATAGCCTAACCATCACATCCACTAACCAGTTCTGGGGTATTGATAGCCCATTTCCTGGTCCCTCAGTAACGCCGGGGGGACTGTATTATATGAGTATTTGGGTTCGGGGTACTTCTGCAGGTAACGTTGCGCTCAATGCGGAGTGGGTAAATGGGAGCCCGAGTCAGTCTGTCGTAAGCCAGATTACGGCTGCTACTACGTCTGGCTGGGCGCAGTTAAGCGGCTACGTTACAGCACCTGCCGGGGCAACCAACGTCTGGCTTTCAATTACGAGCAACACCGCTTCCGCAGATGTGATATATATAGACAACGCACTTATAGAGGGCGGATCGGCATCACCATATATAAGTATTGGTGCCACAAACGCGGCTGCAGTTATTCTTGGGAGCACCAATGCTGCCGGGGGTACTATAATCCAGGGCGGATCTGATGGCATTGACATTGTTGCCGCAACAGGGAAGAGTATCAATATCGGGACCGATCAGGATAATGCGGTGACTGTCGGCGATAACAGTGGTGTTCAGCCTCTGACGCTGCAGGGTGGGGGGATAACGCAGACCATCACCGGATCAGCCACGAATCCTTCGGATATCATTGCGACGAGCGTTAACTCTACTAAGGCTTTTCAGGTACAGGACAGCAGTAGTGCTAACGTCCTGACAGTGGACACATCGGGTGATGTGGTGGACGTGGGCTCCAACGCAAGTCTTGTTCATCCTGCGCAGCTGTATGTCAAGAATACCAATGCCTCTAATCGGGCACTGATCTTACAAGGTGCTAGCAGTCAGTCGGTCGATATTCTGGACATATATAACAGTAGCGGTCAATTTGTGTCGGGTTACGATGTCAATGGTAACGAGTATCTGAATGGCTCACTTCAGACCGGAACGACTTCGGCGGCGGGCTCAGTGGCTCTGAAGGACGGGACATCGAATAACTACGGTGTGACGCTTACCAGCCAAGCTCTCAGCAATAGCTACTCGCTGTATCTCCCTGCAACCGGTGCCACCGGCAGCCAGTGTCTGCAGTCAACAAGCGGCTCGACCACGAGCTCGACTACCTTGCAGTTTAGCAGCTGTAGCTCCATTAGTACGGCCCCGACTACGACACTTCAGAACACTATTTCTCCGTCCACTTCCGCCGTAGTCGGTCTGACAGTCAACGGCACATCAGGCGCAACGTCCGCGCAGGCGTTAATCGTTAGCCAAGCATATGGTGCTGATGCTATGGATGTTAACGTTACGGGCGGCAGCCAGACGAACGGTATTCTCGTTAATCGTACCAACTCAGGTACGTTGACCAACGGTATTCAGATAGAAAACACCTCCGGCACTATTACGAATGGCCTGACCTTCACCGGTACCTTTGCAGCTGACCTGATTAACGCCCCAAACCTCGTCGTTACTAACGCGGGGGTGTTTACTAGCGGTTCCATAAACTGGAGCGGTAATATTACCACCAGTGGCAATATTAGTACCAGCAGTACTGGTACCGTCACCTCGGCCGGGTTACTGACCGGTAACGGTGGCCTGACTGTCAGCGGTGGAGCCTTCTCTCTGACTGGCAACGCTGCCAGTACTGTTACTACTGCAGCTGGCACCACCAGCGCGGGTGTTACTATCGGTAGCGGCAATGCCTCGGCTGGTGCTAGTGGCAGCATCTCCATCGACACCGGTACTTCTACGAGCGGTACGCCGACTATATCCATCGGTACTGCCAATGCCAAAGCGGTCAACATCGGGAATAGCAACAGCCCCATAGGCATCACTGGCAATACCACGGTGACCGGTACGCTAAGTGGCAACAGTACAGTGAACGGTGCGACCGGCTTGCAGACCAATGGCGTAACACGTATCGATGCCAGCGGTAACTTCAGCGGCGGCACAGTAAATACTGACACCTTGAGCAGTAGTGCACTCACATTCAGTGGTAGCACGGGTACGATAGGTGCCACCGGCACTAATAACAGCGTGACGGTGCAGGCCGCTGGCACGGGTACGCTTAGTTTGCAGGCGAGCGGTACAGGCAGCATATTGATCGGTACTACTGCTGCCAGCACCGTGACTATCGGCAACAGTACCAACGGTGGCTTGTTCGTCAACAACGGTGCTACCGAAAATAACGTTAAGGCGTTAGGTAACCAGTCCGGCAACATAACCCTGACCGCTTCTACCACGGTGGATGCATACACCTACTTCACCATAGCTCAGACTACTGCCAGCGTCACCGTTACGCTGCCGACCACAGGCGTGACTGCGGCTGGTATTATTATCTACATCAGCAACACAGGCAGCACTAGTGTTACGATTGGAGCTGCTACGAATGTGCCTCTTGCAAACGGTGCGAGTGCTGAATTTATTTGGAATGGAAGTGCTTGGAACGCCGTGACGAACCTCACTACCAGTGGCGTCACCTCCGGCACCTACGGTTCAGCCAGCCAGGTTGGTCAGTTCATTGTCAACTCCCAGGGTATCGTTACATCGGCCAGCAACGTGTCCATCTCCATCACAAACAGTAACCTGCAGAGCGGTGCCTACGGTGCCATCACTAGCGCCAACAGTATGACCAGCGCCAGTAGTCTGGCCACGGTCGGTGCATTGAATAGCGGTTCCATCGCCAGCGGCTTCGGTAGTATACTCACCACCAGCTCCATCCAGGGCGGTAGCGTCACGGTTGGGGCGTCGGCCGGTAATGGTTCCTTAACTAACAACGGCACGACGCTGTACGCTACCGACAGCTCGCAGAGCTTTAGTGCGAATGGCAGCATTGCCAATATCAACGCCTATTCTTCCATCACCATTACCGCTACGGCTACAAGCCTGACATTGACCCTACCGGACCCAAGCCCAACAACTGCCGGCAAGCTCCTCTACATAAGCAACAATTCAAGTGGCTCGAACTTATTTACACTTTCACCGACCCACGGAACCTCAATGCTACTTAACACTGGCGCCGCTGCAACGCTCCTGTGGAATGGTAGTGCATGGGTGGGCGCAGGTTCTGATGCAAGCTCTATCCTTAACCAGAATGCGTCGACACAAACGGCAAACTTTAAGATAACGGGTACTGGCACGGCCAATGCCTTGCAAGCGAGTAGTTTGGATGTAGCTAGTGCGGGCACACTGACTGTCGGCGGTACGACGGCTACAAGCGTAACCGTTGGTAACACTAGTAGTGCGACTACTATCCAAGGCGGAACAAGCAGTAGTGGTGCTGTGGTGATTCAAGCCGGTGCCGGTGGTTTGATTGGTATTGGTGACACTGCTACGACCACCACCATCAACGTCGGTGGCGTTACCAACAATGGCACCGATACAGTCAACATCGCCACTAACGCGACGAACCCAGACACGATTACCATCGGCTCAACCAACAGTAGCAGTACCACGAAGCTGCAGGCCGGTGCTGTCAGCGAGACACTTTCTAACACCGGTGATGTTATCAAGACCACCACGAACTCCACCTCAGCCTTCCAAGTCCAGAACTTAAGCTCAGCCTCAATCTTTGACGTCGACACCACCAATTCAGCTATTGTGCTCGGACCCGACGGGACGACCAGCAATATTACTATTCGGGGCGGTGTTGGGACCGGCACAAACGTTGCAGGCAGTAACATTACCTTCCAGGCTTCGAACGGCACTGGCTCGGGGGGTTCTGGCTCGATCATCCTCCAGACGGCTGCGCCGACGGCGGCTAGCAGCATCGGCGTGGACAACAGCGGCTCAACATATACGTTCACTAACACTCAGACGCTTAGCTTTACGACTGGCTCGCAGTCAAACCGCCTCATGGTGGTTGTTGCCAATATGTCTCTCGGTAACTCGGTCAGCACCCTAGCGTATAACGGTTCGTCTTTAACTAAGATCACTAGCCTGAACACGCCAAACGTCCACGGGACCGGCGGTGCGCATATCGAGATGTGGTATATGAAAGCGCCGTCGAGCGGTACGCACAACCTCGTGGCTACCTTGTCCGGTGCCAACGGTTCCATCGGTGTCACCACGTACTATAACGTCGACCAAACGACTCCATTGGGTACGGCTGCCACCAACAGTGGGACTACTTCCGGTGCGGGGTCATCAAGCGTGTCGACATCGACGGCAAACAGCACCCAGGTAGTGGTTGACGGTATAGTGGTCGACGACGGTAATCCGTACATTGGTGCGCCGGGCTCTGGCCAGACGCAGCAATGGCTTGTCCAAGACAATTCCGGTATCTTCTCATCCAGTTCTTCGACCAAGCCCGGCACTGGGGGTACGGTAACCACGACCTGGAGTTTAGCGAACACAATTGACTGGGCTGCCATCGGTGTACCGATTAACCCGGTAACGACAGGCGGTTCGACTTCGGACACCATGAGCAATACTTTGACCGCGGCTAGCAACGGCGTTCAGATTCAGAATAGCTCCGGGACAACCCTGCTGAGCGTCGATACTATTAACAACAAGACCACGCTGACCAACGCTGGCGCAACTACCTCCAGCATTTCTACCTCAGGTACGAACTGGGATAACGGCGGGACGAACGTGGAAACTGTCTCGGTAACGCCGGCGGTGGTCGGCGACATCATGCTCGTTGCGACTTGTGAATGTGGCAGCGGTAACCATGTAACCGGTATCTCGGGGGGTGACGTGACGACCTGGACGCAACTAGTGGCTACCCCCACGACCGGAGCACTCACCATCTATCACCTGTGGGAGGGCAAGATTACGAGCACCGGCACGACCAACGTCAGTATTTCCTGGAGCGGTACGCCAGGGGTCACCACTGAGGTAAATGCCCAGGAATTCAGCTCTTCCTACGGCTCCAGTGCCAACTGGTCGTTCGTGGTTGCGAACGATGCCCACAACCTCAGTAGTAGCACGACGGTGACGTATCCGTCACTGACGTCGACTGCCGCGGGCCAAGCGTACTGGGGTTATATGGTTACGGGTGCTACCAGTATAAATAACAGCTGTACCACCGGCACTGGCTTTACGTGTATCCAAACGTCAACTGGTCATGAAGGGGCGGCCTGGAATACCTCATTGGCCGCCAACACGGCGTATGCGCCGACCCAGACCTCGAATGCGAGTGGCACCAGTGGTGGCGTGGGTGTCATTATGTCGGCGCTGCCGTCAAGTGCGAACACCGCACTCCTCGTTAGTTCCACGGGGGTCAATGCCCTCCAGGTCCAGAATGAAGCCGGAACCTCTATCCTCAATGACGATACGACGACCGGTGCATTGACCATTGCCGGGGGACTGACGGGTGGAGAGTACAACTCGGGCCTCATATCCGATCCTAATGGGCTGAACTACACCATAGGGACTGATGCCCTGGTATATAACCTGGCAACTACGTCAGGGACAACTGCCACTACTGCTACTTCAGTATTCAATGTGACCGGTCTGCCGGCCGTTGACGGTACGGTCGCCTACTTCTCGGTGACGGCGGCAAAGACTTCGTCGACCGCCGTACATACCGTCGATCTTGAGATTAATGGTGGCTCGGTTATTAGTGGCCCTGCGACCACGTCTACAAACTCGGCGCAGAGCGTAACACATTCATTTACGCTCGCTCGTATTAACGGCGTCTGGGCGGTGGTGGGGAGTGGCCTGTCGGCCGCTGTGGGCTCGACCACATCCACCGCCAACACCGCTGACTACGCCGAATGGATCGACTACAGTGGTGATGTGGCACCACAACCTGGTGATGTCCTGACGGTCGGTGATGACGCCACCTCCGTGAAGGACAGTACAATGCCGTATGACAATCATGCGATCGGCGTCGTCTCCACTACACCGTACACTGTTGGTGGTGCCGACGATGGTCACTCCGTGGTCATGGCTCTGACCGGCCGTGTGCCCGTCAAGGTGAGTCTGGAGAACGGCCCGATTGAACCGGGTGATCCGCTGACCAGCTCCAGTACACCAGGCGTAGCCATGAAGGCGACTGAAGGTGGTCAGATCATCGGGACAGCACTGGAAGCGTATGATGGTACCGAGCCAAGTAATGAAATCAATGTCCAGCTACATCCCGGGTACGATAATCCTAATCCGGGGAGTATACAGGGCAACGCTAACATCAGTGGTGGGCTGTATGTGGGGGGTGACGCTGATATAGAGGGTAGTCTGATCGTAGCCGGCACCACTACCACGCAGAACTTGACGGTGAGCGGGAGTGCTAGCTTGGCGGTGCTGAGGGTGAGCGGTGGCATTAGCACCGACAGCGTCACGGTGGCGGGCCAGGTAAGTGCGGCCACAATGGTGGTTAGTGGCACTGCCAGCTTTGGTGGGGACGTGACGCTGGCCGGCCACTTCATCACCGGTGGCACCGCGCCAACCACGGCTGTAAACACTGCCACAGCCGGCAGCACAGCCACTTGTGCGGTAGCGGGCAATGACACTAGCGGTACCATAACCTTGCAGTCACAGGGCACCGGCCAGGCGGCGGGTGCGCAATGTACGCTGACCTTCGACAAGGCTTTCGGATCCGCGCCGCGTACAGTTCTCTCACCGAACGACTCCGGCAGCGCGGCCATGGGTGCCTACCTGCAAAGTACGCCGACTACCACGACCCTGAATTTCACCGCTATTCCGACTGCCGGCCAAACCTACAACTACAACTACTTCGCCCCACAGTAGGCGGCCGAATCCGGCCCTTGATAGGGTATACTTGAAGTTAGCAATGAAACGGGTGATAGCGGTTACGAACCAGAAGGGCGGCGTGGGTAAGACCACGACTGCCGTTAACTTAGCGGCGCAGCTGGCACAGGCTAATCGCCGTGTGGTACTGGTGGATATGGACCCGCAGGGTAATGCGACAAGCTCACTGGCGATCGAAAAGGAGCGGCTCCTAAGCACATTGTACGACGTACTGATTAGTGATGCGCAGCCGGCTGATATAGTCTTACCGACGAGTGTGCAAAACTTGTTCGTGTTACCGGCAAATAACACGCTAGCTCAGGCCGAAGTCGACCTGGTCGGTATGGAACGGCGCGAATACAAACTGCGTGACGTGCTGGCTCACGTGGATGCCGAGCTGGTAATAATTGATTGTCCACCTGCGCTGGGGCTTTTGACGGTCAACGCACTGACGGCGGCCAGTGATGTGCTGATCCCGGTGCAAGCTGAGTACTTTGCGCTGGAAGGTTTGGGTCAGCTGCTTCAAACGGTGCAGTTGGTGAAGCAGGGGCTTAACCCGTCTTTGGAGATTATGGGTGTGGTGCTGACCATGTTCAATAAGCGCATTAGCTTAAGTGAGCAGGTGAAAGCCGAGCTGATGCAGCACTTTGGCGCAAAGCTGTTCAAGACAGTAGTGCCGCGCAATGTGCGTTTGGCTGAAGCGCCGAGTTATGGCCACACAATTTTCGAGCATGACAAGTGGAGTAAGGGTGCCCGAGCATATAAACACCTGGGCGACGAGGTGGCAAAACGGCTCGGATTTTAAATCCTCACCCCTGTTCACAATGAACACTAAAAGTGTTCATTACGGAGTTTCGCCGCAATGCGGAAAAGTAGCAAGCGTAAGACAGAAGGCCTAGGTGCAGCAGAAAAACCCTCCAGATTTTGTCTGATAACTATAGAGCAAGAAGTCTGGAAAACAGTGTTTTTCAGACGAGTCTGCAGGCTAACTTTCCAGTTGGGCAATAAGCTGTTCGAGTTGTTCGTCCGATGTAAAAGCGATCTCCACACGGCCGCCTTTGGCGGTGCGATGAATGCGGACTTTGGTGCCGAAATGACGGCTCAAACGTTCGGTTTCAGGTGTGTCGCCGCTGACGCGTTCCTGAGCCTTGGCGGCCTCACGAACACCGGCCTTCAGCGAACTAACGTACCGTTCGGCTTGGCGAACCGACCAGCCGTTCTGCACGATAAGCCGTAGTAATTCGGCCTGTGCCTCAGGTGTGTTTTTAAGCGCCAGAACCTGACGGGCGTGGCCCTCGCTGATTTCGCCGTCGGCCAGTGCTTGGCGGGCGTCAGGTGGTAATTGTAGCAAGCGCACGGTATTGTGAATTGTAGTCTCGGCTTTGCCGAGTCGCTTGGCGATGTCACCGTAAGCAAGATTGAACTGATGGTGCAAACGCTCAACCGATACGGCAGTTTCAAGGGGGGTCAGGTCCACCCGTTGTACGTTCTCTAATATGGCGAGCTCCAGCTTTTCCTGCTGTTCGGCAGTACGCACTACAGCCGGTACGGTTTTGAGCCCGGCTTGCTGCGCCGCCCGCCAGCGCCGCTCACCGGCGATGATATGATAACCCCCGCTCACCGGTGTAACTACCAGCGGCTGCACGATACCGTATTGGCGGATGGACGCGGCCAGCTCAGCCAGCGCCGTTTCGTCAAAAACGGTCCGTGGCTGTTCTGGATTCGGTGTCAGGGAACCGACGGGCAGCCGGTGTATCCGCTCATTCTCGTCAGTCAGTAACGTCGGGTCGAACGTTTGTGGTATAAGTGCGCCGAACCCTCTCCCTAAGCCTGTCTGTTTTGCCATACGCCTATTTTATATGTTTTAGATGTACTTTTCTAGGTGACTAGGCTTACTAATATTCGGCCGCAGTACGGAAAAGTAGCAAGCCGTCCGTGCGTGAGTGCGTGGCCCGTAGAAAAACCCTCCAGAGTTTGTCTGGTGACCTTAGAGCTCGAAGTCTAGAAAACAGCGTTTTCCAAGACGAGTGTCTGTATCTTAGAATTTTTCAGGAGTGGGGTAGATGCGTGAAACCAGCTTGCCGATGACCTGGTTGGTGTTGATCGGCCCGAAGATGCGGCTGTCCAGGCTGTCGTTGCGGTTGTCACCACAGACGAACAGCTGGTTCGGACCAACTGTCAGGTCGATGTTGTTATTGGTGGGTGGAATGGCGTTATTTTCGCCATACGGCAGGCTTTTGTCGGGCTGAAACCCGTCCGGATACTGCTTGTTGTATATGGTTATGACATCGTTTTTGATTACCACATGGTCACCTGGCAGGCCGACAACGCGCTTAACCAGCTGCTTGGTGTCCTGCGGGTCGCCGTAATTGCTGAGTCCCGATTCGGTAAAGATAATAATGTCACCGCGTTTGGGTACATATTGATGACCGGTGATGCGTGCCCAGGTGCGCGGCAGTTTCCAGACGATGAGCCGGTCGTTATCGTGCAGCGTGTTCTGCATGCTGGGGCCGTCCACCTGATATGACTGGAAGACGAACGCTGTGAGCAGGATGGCAATGATTGGTGCCAGCAGTAGTATGCCGATGGTCGAGAAGGTATTAAGCCAGCGACTTTGCGGCCGTTCTGGCGACGGCGACGAGTCTGGTACGAGCGGCGGTACTGGCGGCAAGGGGTTTTGCGGTGGTGTAGAGCCGGCTGGCCGGCCGGTCTCAGGCGTCATTGGGGGCGTAACATTCACTCGCACTACTATACTTGAGGCGCGGAAGTAAACGCAAATAAGTTTATGAACCCATTGTGGCGGGAGCGACGAGCAAGGCTCTGGGCGGCGTGGCACAGGTCTGCTTAAGGAGTGATAAGATTGACCTAGGATGAGCCATGAAGACAACACGAAACGACGAACGCGTCGACTAGTCTTACGGCGGGTATTCTCTGCGGATAGGCGGGATAGTACCTGTATTTCTTACCATCACACTCCGCCAAGTCTCGTCAGTTCAGAAAGCCTCCGACGCATCTACTAGCCAGTCTGTATTTGTTGGGCTTGAACCGTAAGTGGTTCATGGTGTACACTGCGGAACAGTACCTTATGTAGTTATGGACATAAAAGGCGTAAAACCGGTGGCCAACCGGATAAAACAAACACCCAAGGGAACAAACACACAGACACGCTTCAGTGGTCAAAATGCTTCCTTATCTATTCGAGGTGTGCCCGCTCCGCAGTTTCAATTCCGGCGGACAGTTACGGTTGCCGCGCGTCCGGCACCGGTCGCGCGGTTGTCGAAAGTGGCCGCAACAGCTCTGGGGCGGCCAGCTTTGGCTGTTGCGGCTTTGCCAACTGTGTCGTTGCCGGAACCTGCAGTAGCGGCTAAAGCACGGCCGGAGCCTAAAAACTTTCCGGTGCCGGCGTACTACCCGGCACAACATCCCGAGCGGGTTGTGCGCCACCGCAAGCGTATGCGGCTAGGGCTGTGCCTGAGCCGCAAAGCGCTGGTGCTGCGCGGCGCGGCCGTGTGCTTTGTGCTGGTGGCGACGCTCGGTGGATTGCTAGCCTGGAACGGCTACGTCAAAGTGCATAAAGTTTTCCGCGGCACCTCCGTGGTCGCGGCATTGGCAGCTAAACCGGTCACACCCCAAGCACTGAACGGGGAAGGCGACGGCCGCGTTAATATCCTGCTGCTCGGCATCGGTGGTCCGGGGCATGATGGTCCGGACCTGACTGACACTATAATGCTTCTCAGCGTAGACCCGGTCAACGATACGGCAACCATGCTGAGTATCCCGCGTGATTTGTGGGTCGATCAGCCGATTCCATACTTTGGCAAGCAGCAGAAAATTAACGCGGCCTACGAGAGCGGCAAATATAACTACTTAGGTCAGCAGGACAGTAGCAATGCCAACGCGGCAGCAGTTGAAGCCGGATTCGCTAACCTTGATGCAGTCATTGAAAAGGTAACCGGCGTCGGTATCAACTACCATGTGCTTGTGAACTTTCAAGCGTTCAAGCAGGCTATCGACACCGTGGGTGGCGTGACTGTGGATGTGCCGGAACCACTGGTCGACCCGACCATGGCCTGGGAGAACGGCAACAATCCAGTGCTGGCGGCGACTGGCGTGCAGCAGATGAACGGCACGCAGGCCTTGCTGTACGCGCGCTCGCGCGAAACCTCCAGCGATTTCGCGCGTGGCCAGCGCCAGCGCCAGATCCTAGTGGCACTCAAGGACAAAGTATTGACCGCCGGCACGCTCGGTAATCCAGCCAAGCTGGAATCACTCGTAAACGCCTTCGGCGACAACGTCTATTCTGACCTCAGTACGCAGGGCGCGGAACGGCTCTATACCATTATGAAAAAAATTGGTGACGGCAAGATAAATTCCATTGGCCTGACCGACCCGCCACACCAACTGGTCACGACCGGCCATGTGGGTAACATATCAGTTGACCTGCCGGTCGCCGGGCAGGGTAACTACAGTGATATCCAGGCGTATGTTCGGCAGCAAATGCCCGACGGCTACATTGTCAAGGAAAACGCACCGATTACCGTGCTTGGAGAGACGGCCGACGGTGCCGCGGTGACGGGCAGTCTGCTGAAAAGCTACGGTTATAACGTGACCGCCACGCTGGCAGTCGACCAGCCGGTGCAACAGTTGACGCTTGTCGATCTGTCGGCCGGTCAGGACCCATACACGCTGCACTACTTGGAAAATCGCTACGGCGTGAAGGCGGCGACTGAGTTGCCACCGGGAGTGACGATGGCGCCGGACAGCGCGAAGTTTGTTATACTGGAACCATAAATGAGGCCTTTACTGCAAAAGCTGACGCCCAGCCGCGGTTTTGCGCATGTGTTTTACTTTGTGTACAACGCATTATTACCGCTGCTTGTGTTCCTGTTGGTCCGCACCGGTTTTGTCCAGTTAGCCTTAAGCCTTATCCTGTTAAGTAAGTGGCGTATGTTTGCAGTGCGTCCACGCTTCTGGCTGGCTAACATTCAGGCCAACGCTATCGACATCATTATCGGGGTGTCGGTGCTGGCGTTCATGGTGGCGACCACCAGTGAATTCGTACAGCTCGTATGGGCGGTTCTGTGGGCCGCTTGGCTGATCGGCATCAAACCAAAGGCTGACACGCTGTGGGTGTCGCTGCAGGCGTTCATCGGTTTTGCGGCTGGCATGACGGCCATGTTTTATACTTGGGATCACGCGTCACTGTTTGTGCTCGTGGGGGGCGCCGGCTTGCTGTGCTTCTTCGGCGCGCATCATTTCTTCAACAGTTTTGATGAACCCTACTCGCGGCTGCTCGCCTACCTGTGGGGCTATTTTGGCGCCGCGCTGGCCTGGATACTGGGCCACTGGCTGATTTTCTACGGTCCTGTGGCGATGCCCGCGTTGCTGCTCGTGGCGCTTGGCTTCGGGCTGGGCACGCTGTACTATCTGGATCACTTTGACCGTTTGAGCTTGGGCGTACGAAGGCAGGTCGTGTTTATCCTGATTGCCGTTGTGCTCATAGTGGTAGCATCGTTGCTGCGGGCAACGAACGATAAAATTGTATAGCCTTGAATGATAAAGGGAGGGAATGATGGCCGACATGTCAGATGATAAACCAAGAGATAACGACGCGGACTGGACGCTGCCCCGGAGCGGTGGCGACCAGCCTGACCGGCAGGAGCGTCTCAAACCAATGCCGCTCGTAGCGGCCGATACTTCAGTTTCCGAGAGTGCCACGCCCATGCGCGTATCGTCCCGGAGCGAGCGTATGGCGTCTTTCCCTATGACAAAATCACTGGAGCGGGTATTTGGCGGCCTCGTAATATTGGCACTGGCTTTCGGTGGCGGCTGGCTCGGCGCAGCGGCGCATCACGATAATGGCACGACCAATATCACTCAAACCAAAGTCCAGCTGGAAGGCCAGGCGGCGGTGGTCGGCCAAATTGCCAAAAGCGTGGGCCAGAGTGTGGTGAGCGTGGACGTGACCAGCCAGGCATCCGGAGGTGGCGATAATCCGTTCAACGACATCTTCGGCTATGGTGGAAACAGTGGCTCTCAGACTCAGGAAGATGCCGGTACCGGTATGATTCTGACCAAAGACGGCCTGATTATGACCAACCGCCATGTAGTGCCTGACGGCGCCACTAGCGTGAGTGTGACGCTCAGCGACGGTACGGTGTATAACAACGTGAAGGTGGTCGGCCGCACAGCTGATACTAGCAGCCTAGATGTGGCGTTCCTGCAGATCCAGAATCTGAACGGCAAGACGCTCACGCCGGTCAAGCTGGGCGATTCATCCAAAGTGAACGTTGGTGACCCGGTGGTAGCTATCGGTAACGCGCTCGGCCAGTTCCAGAACACGGTCACCAGCGGTATCATCAGCGGCTATGGCCGCAGCATCCAGGCCAGCTCAAGCGATGGTTCCAGCAGTGAGAGCCTGGACGGCATGCTCCAGACCGATGCCGCCATCAACGAAGGCAATTCCGGCGGCCCGCTCACAAACCTCAACGGCGAAGTTATCGGCATGAACACGGCCATCGCCAGCGGCAGCCAGAACATCGGTTTTGCGATTCCCATCAATGATCTGGCCGGACTCATCCAAGGTGTAGAAAAGACCGGGCAGCTCCAGCAGCCGTATCTAGGTGTACTTTATGTGCCAATCACGAGCGATATAGCCAGCCAGTACAATTTAAGTGTCAGCCAGGGTGCGTACATTCCGACAGTGGCGCAAAACAATGGCCAGGCTACGGTGGTGAGCGGCAGTCCGGCCGACAAAGCCGGTATGCAGCCGGGCGACATCATCACAAAAGTTGGTGGCACGGCGATAGATCAAAGCAATAGCTTGCTTTCGCTCCTGGATAACCATCAGGCGGGTGATAAGGTTCCGCTCACGATCGTGCGTGGTGGCAAGACCATGACGATCAACGTCACGCTCAGTACTGCCCCAAGCAGCTAAGCACGGAGTCAAAGCAGTGCTCTTCTCTGCTACTATTAACGTATGGAAAGCGGAGTGCTCATATTTGTTACCGGCTTTTATGGAGCCGGTAAGTCGACCCTCGTTCATGCTGCTCTTGCCGCTCTTGGTGGCCTGGAGTACCTAAAAACTACTACCACCAGGCCGCCACGGGCGGAGGAGGTTGAGTTTGGGTCAACAGAGTATGATTTTGTTAATCCGGAAGAATATGTAGCAATGCAGGTAGCCAGCAACAACTGGGATCATACAGAGGTGCACGGGTACAGCTACGGTGCTGACGTGGCTGGGATCAATCACAAGCTAAAGAGTGGTGTCAGTATGATTTGTTGTATTGCTCCAGACCCTGATGTCATCGACCAAATGAAGTACATGTATGCCGCCGTACCTATTTTAGTTTGGATAGATACTACTCTCCAGGTCGCCAACAACAGACTGTACGCATCGGGGGATGAGAAGCGCATAGAGCGTATTGGTCATAGTCTGCAAAGCGAAGCTAAGGCTGCAGAGGTTAAACAACTTGCTTCTGTAATGTTTAGGCCGGTGGATGATCTGCGGGTAGATGAAGCTAGCTTTGTTCGCGTAATAAAAGAGATCATGCGTACGGGTGTTGATCCTGTAGCTACGCTTCAAATAGTTGGATGAAGTCGCTGGTTTGCTTGATATCGTAACTCGCACTGTGCGCAATGGTAGCGAGTTCTTCATGTTGTGGTGGTAGGGCTTCAGTTAGAATATAGGTGGGCTTGGCCTCCATAGCATCTATCTGACCGAACAGTTCGCGGTACAAATCCAAACCGTCCGCGCCACCAAACAGTGCGTGGCGCGGTTCGTGCGTGGCGGCGGTGTTTATCTGGAAGTTGTCGGGTACATACGGCAGGTTACAGAGCAGGATCCTGAGAGGGGGGTCAAAACCACTCAACGGTTCAAGCAGGTTACCATCCAGAAAAGCGATGTCCGCCTGATGCCGCCGGGCGTTTTGATGTGCCGTTTCCAGGCAGTTTTCGTCAATATCGGTAGCCACAACTTGCGCTTCAGGAAATTCAAGCTTGGCGGTTATGGCGATAGCGCCGCTGCCCGTGCCGATGTCAGCCAGCAGCACGTCGCTTAAGTCTGTCTGTTCTTGTGCAGCCAGATCACGTAGCAGCTCGATCATGGTTTCAGTTTCGGGACGGGGTACAAGCGTGTGCTCGTTGACTATAAAATCACGGCCGTAAAACTCCGCATGACCGCGGATATGAGCGAGAGGAACGTGCTGCGCGCGCCGGTAAACTCGGGAATCCAAAATAGTTGTGAGTGCGGCTGGCAGCTCAAATTCCGGATGTGCCAGCAGCCAGGCACGGTTTTTGCCGGTCGCGTCTTCGAGCAGTACCAGGCAGTCCAGATGGGCTGTGACAATGCGGGCCTCTTTAAGCTTAGCCTCGCTTTGTTTCAGCCAGTCAGATGCTGTCATGGACGTGGCTCAATATTTCGTTCACGACTTGCGGTATAGCCTGCGCAGCATTTACGGCGACTGCACCGTGGGCTAGTAGACTTTGTTCGAAGTGACGGTGGTGTAGTAAGATATCGGCCAGCTCGTGGGGGTCTTTGCCGTACGTCGTGTCGCTGCGCAGACGCAAGCGGTGTTCCATTTCGACCTCGTCGAGCGTAAGCAGGAAAATGATATCAAACAGATCATACAACTCTTCTTGATTGTCAGCCAGTGCGCAGACAAACACGTCGTCGTACGAACTGAGGAGTACGCTGACATGCGGAATGTCCCAATTATAGCCGCCGGTAGTTTCGAACCAACCACGGGGCACAGGATTGGGCAGGGGAATACGCTTGCCAGTCTTTAGGCTTTCCGCGTGCATGTAACCGCGCATGGCCTCTGTGTCGTACGCGTTATGGCCGCGCTTTTGCAGCTCCCGCGCGACCGAGGATTTACCGGTGCCCGGGTAGCCAGTGATGAGCGCCTTCATTACTGGCCTTCGTTGATAAGCTGGCGTTCGTAGTCGGCAAGTTTTTCGATGAGGTCGTCGATTTCGCCGTTCAGCGCACCGGGGATGTTACTGCGGCTGTAGCCGATGCGGTGATCGGTGATGCGGTCCTGCGGGAAGTTGTATGTCCGGATTTTCTCGCTGCGGTCGCCGGAACCGATTAATGCTTTGCGCGCCGAGCTGAGTTGGGCCTGCTCTGCCTCGATCTTGATTTGTAGCAAACGGCTACGCAGCACGTTCAGAGCTTTGGCCTTGTTTTTGATCTGCGACTTTTCATCCTGCTGCGTCACCACTATGCCGCTGGGCAGGTGAGTAATGCGCACGGCCGAGTCAGTGGTGTTTACAGACTGGCCGCCGTGGCCGCTGCTGCGGTAGACGTCGATGCGCAGGTCATTAGGGTTGATTTCAACATCGGTTTCTTCGGCCTCAGGCAGCACGCTGACCGTGATCGTGCTGGTGTGGATGCGGCCCTGGCTTTCAGTAGTAGGCACGCGCTGTACGCGGTGGACGCCAGCCTCGAACTTGAGCCGCTTGTAGATGCCGGGCTCGTCCGCCGTGGTGCTACCGCGCACAGCAAAGATGACTTCTTTGAATCCGCCAACCTCACTCGGGCTTTCGCTGATAAGTTCGAGCTTATAGTTGTGACGCTCAACCCAGCGGCTATACATGCGGAATAAGTCGGCTGCGAAGAGGCTGGCCTCGTCGCCGCCCGCTGCGGCGCGGATTTCTATAATAGCGTCCTTTTCGTCGTTGGGATCTTTGGGGGTCAGGGCTTCGCCCAGCTCGGCCCGTATTTGCTCTAATCGGGCGGTAAGCTCGGCAATTTCTTCGCGGGCGAATTCGGCCAGCTCGGCGTCGTCATCTTCGGCGACGGTTTTGGCTTCATCGAGCTGCTGCTCGGTGGTGTGCTGGGTGTCAAATAGCGCCACTACGCTGTCAACATGGCTTTTACGTTTGGCAAGCTTGGGGTAGGTGGGATCACTGAAAATGCCCGGATCGGCCAGTCGGCTTTCGAGCTCGGCTTGTTCGCTGCGGTAGGCTTGTTCTTTTGCTTCCATAAATCTTCCCTAAGTATATATAAAAACCGCCCCGAACCAGAATTCGCGGGCGGTTTAAGGTAACGTAGCTACTTAGCTTTGCTGTCAGTGGCTTTGGTGGTCTTGTCGACTGTGACTGCCTTTGCAACCTTGGCTTCGGCGCGGGCCTTCTGCTTTTTGGCAGCAGCAATACGGGTGTCGCGGGCGGCCTGAGCAGCTTCGGCACGAGCCTTGAACTTGTCCACGCGGCCTTCGATGTCGAGTACACGCTCCTCACCAGTGTAAAACGGGTGACTGGAGCCGGTGATGTGCACCTTAACTAGCGGATATTCAGCGCCGTCTAGCTTGATAGTCTCGCTGGTAGAAACCGTACTGCGGGTCAGGTACGTCTCGTTGTTGTTCAAATCTTGGAACACGACCAAGCGATAGTTGTCTGGGTGTAAATTCTTTTTCATTAGGGTTGTAATTCCTCTTGCCCTTGGTTTGATTCGATATGTTGGTGGCCGGTTAGCGACGGGCGAGGCGCAGTCGGCGTATCCCAAGCAGTTGCTGAATATTGTACCACCTCTGTTTGTGGGGGTCAATCTCCGATTAGAAGCACGAGTGATTATGGCCCTGGTAACAAATAAGATTAGACACCCGTATACATTGTGTAATAGGTGTAGTATAGGTGATGTATGACAAATGGTGACATTCCTAGCTCCGGTGCTTCGGAGCCTCGCATAATCCCGGCGACAGAAAGGCTATTTGACAGGGTCATTTCCGAAGAACAGGGGGTGCTGGGTGACCTTGATGCTGAAACTGACGCTCTATTCGGCTCTCCGACCAGGTCGGAGCTGCCGGAAGGGGAGGTAATGTTCACGCGCGAAATCCCGACCGAGGTGCTGCGAGGGCTGCCGAAGGGCTCCCCGTTCGCAAGGTGGAGCGCTGGAGCAGTTGGCTACATACCGTCTGATCGAGAGGACGGCCCTTCGGCTTTGTTCTCCTTTACCAATACCGTGTTAGTGGGCGACAACGGTGTTACGCGTCGGCTCAGTATCGCAGTACATTTCGCGCACCTGTATGAAGGAGTAGTCCACGATGCGTCATATGCCGTTACTGATGAGGTTGAGAAATGGGACGGGCAGCAGAGATCCGTGGAACACATTAGCGATCTGAGTGCGGAAGAGTATCAAGCGCAACTGGCTGTGGAGCAGGCGTTTCGGTCTCCGGGTGCCGCGCAAGAGGCTGAGGGTCTGCTTGAGCATCCTCCTGAACTCTCGCCAGCGGAGATCACGGTACTCACAGAGATAGTGCGAACCATGTCCGGGGAAGAGTTGTCGCCGGATGAGTAATCTGTTATACTACTATCGTTATTAACCCAAGCAGGTTGGGAAGCAATCCTCCTCGTGGTAGGCCGTGCAGGCACCGCGGGGCACCCAATCGAAGAGAAAGGACTTTGTCATGGCTACGGAAGTAGACATTAAGCAACTATTGGAAGCGGGCGCGCACTTTGGTCACCAGACTAGTCGCTGGCACCCTAAAATGGCACAGTACATTCACAGCAAGCGCGGCGGCAGCCACATCATTGACTTGACCAAGACGGTCGAGAAGCTGGACGACGCGCTGAACTTTTTGCAGGATACGGCCGCTAAGGATCGTCAGATTCTGTTTGTGGGCACTAAGCGCCAGGCGCAGCCAATCGTGCTCGCCCTGGCCGAAAACACCAAGCAGCCATTTGTGGTGAACCGCTGGCTCGGTGGTATGCTGACCAACTGGAACACTATCGGCGCTCAGATCAAGCACCTGGTCGACCTGGAGAACAAGATGGCGAGTGGCGAGCTGGCCGGCAAATACAACAAGCTGGAAGTGCAGCGCTTTCAGGAAGAAATTGATGGACTGAATTATCTGTACGGGGGCATCAAGGAACTGAATGCTAAGCCGGGTGCTGTAGTTGTTTTCGATGTCGTGCATGACACTAACGCCGTTAAGGAAGCCAAGAAACTTGGCTTGCCGATCGTGGGTATCGTGGACAGCAATGCTGACCCGACGGGCATAACCTACCCGATTCCGATGAATGACGACGCTATCAAGGCGCTGCAGTTGGTGGCTGATTACATGCAGACCGCAGTCGAAGCAGGGAAGGCTAAAACCAAGAAGGTAGAGGCAGTCAAAGAAGAGGGGGAGAAATAATGGGGATTAGTATTGAAGAAGTAAAGCGGCTTAAGGACCTGACTGGCGTGGGTTTGACCGACGCCAAGAAGGCGCTCGAAGAAGCTGACGGTAACTTCGACAAAGCACTCGAGGAGATGCGCAAGAAGGGTATGACTAAGGCCGAAAAGCGTGGTGAGCGTGAAGCTCGCCAGGGTGTTGTTGGCACTTACAACCACGATGGCCGCATCGGCGTGATCGTAGAGGTAAACTGCGAAACAGATTTCGTGGCACGCAACGAGATCTTTGCTAACCTCGTCAAGGACGTGGCAATGCACGTTGCCGCCTCCGCGCCGGAATACGTGAGCTCGGATGACATTCCTGAAGATGCCCGCGAAACCAAGAAGCAGGAACTGCTCACCAGCGATGCGCTGAAGGGTAAGCCGGCTGAGATGGCTGACAAGATTGTCGAAGGTCAGCTCAAGAAGTACTTTGCGGAGCGTTGTCTGCTGGATCAGCCGTTCATCAAGAACCCCGACCAGACGGTAGGTGACTACGTGAAAGAGCACAACGCGCGCCTGGGTGAGAATATCCTAGTTCGCCGTTTTAGTCGCATGGCTCTCGGCGAAGTCGCGTAAGCGACGGCCGCAGGAGCCAGCAACTTAGAAATGTCGTCAAGGACCCTGGTGTGTCAGGGTCCTTTTGCGGATTGCATACAAAAACCACAAATAAAACATAAGAACTACTTGCAATTTATGCAAACATGGTGTATAGTAGTGATTAGTCTTGAATAAGACAAAAACATTAAAAAGACAAAAGGGCACCACTTACATGAGTAACATGAAATTGATCAAGCTCATCGAACGTCCCGCAAACACGGCGCTCGAAATGCTGAACAGCACCGAAGTAATCCACATGGACGAACTGGCGCTGGAACGCTTCTAAACCTCACGCCTTACTCCTATTTAACCCATGTCTTACCGGTACCGAAAGGTACCGGGTTTCTTTATAGCGGTGGGACTGAGCTGCATATCCTGACAAGGCTCGCCGTGTTTCGAGATTCAGGCTATAATAGTGCTCACACAGGAGAACTATGAACCCAAGCCAACTTATCAGCGATACAAAAACGAAGTTTGATGCGGCGCTCGGCCATTACGGTGACCAACTCAAAACCTTGCGTACCGGCCGGGCGAGCGCGGCGATGCTGGACAGCGTAATGGTGGAAGCGTATGGTCAGCCAATGCCCCTAAACCAGGTGGCGAATGTCACGGCTCCGGAAGCGCAACTGCTGCAGATTACGCCGTTTGACCCGAATAATATTCAGGCGATTGCGGGTGCTATCCGTGATAACCCCTCGCTCGGTCTGAACCCGAGCGATGACGGCCGTGTAGTACGTGTACCTATTCCGGCGCCGACGGAGGAGCGTCGCCGCGAGATCGTTAAACAGCTCGGTACTAAGCAAGAGGACGCCATGATTGCGCTGCGCAACGTGCGCCGCGACGCGCTCGATGCGATTGACCGCGCCAAGAAAGATAAAGATATCGGTGAAGACGAGGCCAAGCGACTGCAAGGTCAAGTTGAGGATGCCGCGAAAATGGCACAAGGGCAGGTGGAAACCGCATCAAAAGCCAAAGAATCTGAAATAATGACCGTCTAGGTGGAACTATTAAATGACTGAACCACAGGCGGCCATCGTGCCGCGACACATTGGCTTTATATTGGATGGCAACCGGCGCTGGGCCAAAGAGCGTGGTGTGCCAATTTACGAAGGGCACAAAGCCGGCTACCGGACAATGGAGAATGTTTTGGAGGCGGCTATAGACCGTGGTGTCGAATACGTGTCGGTTTACGCATTCAGTACCGAAAACTGGAGCCGATCAGCCGACGAAGTGCGTCAGTTGATGAAGCTGTTTCTGTGGATATTCAAACACGAGGTGGGAAAGCTGAAGCGTCACGGAGTGCGTGTGTATGTCTTGGGTAATAAGTTGCGCATCGGAAAAGCCTTGCTAAAGGTAATACATCAAGCCGAAGAGGAGACTAGGCATAATACGCGTGGCACGCTGCTGTTTTGTCTGGACTACGGCGGTCAGCAGGAAATTGTGGACGCCATGAAACAGCTGGTGGCGGATGGTACGCCAGCTTCCGAACTGACGGCTGAGCTCATTTCGGGACAACTGAACGCCAACGGTGTGCCGCCACTCGACCTTATTATTCGCACCTCAGGTGAACAGCGGCTTAGTAACTTTATGCTGTGGGAGGCGGCGTACAGCGAGTTCATGTTCACTCCCACCAAATGGCCGGATTTTTCGGTGGCTGAACTGGACGAAATGCTAGACGCTTACGCACAGCGCCACCGGCGCTTCGGGACATAATGAGTGCCTGTTCCCGGTCAAACTTACAGGTTCGTCTGGTATACTAAACAAAAAGGGAGTGCATGGGGATATTTTTACTGATTACCGGTCTGCTGCTGTTCATAGTCCTAATTATCACGCATGAATTAGGACATTTTTGGGCAGCACGGCGTAACGGCGTGGAGATAGAGGAATTCGGCATATTTTTCCCGCCGACCTTGTACCGGCACAAGACGAAGCGTGGCTGGGATTTTACCCTGAACTTGCTGCCACTGGGCGGCTTCGTGAAGCTGAAAGGCGAGCACGATAGTGATACCGCTAAGGGCTCATTCGGTGCGGCCAGCCTGAAGGCTAAATCCAAAATCATGTTCGCAGGTATCGGAGTGAACCTGGTAACGGCGTTCCTGCTATTTACACTGCTGGCGCTGGTCGGCATGCCGCAACTGGTAGGAAACCAGTTTACGGTGGCGAATGATGCGCATTACCAGAACCACGCGACACTGCACACGGAGGTGGTATCGGTGGAAAAAGACTCGCCGGCAGCTACGGCGGGGCTCAAGAAAAACGATGATGTTACAGCCTTGGAGCCGGTCGGCGCCAAGGTGAACAACGTGTCGATAACGACCGATCTGGCTACACTCACCAAGCGCTATGCTGGCCAGGAAGTTACGGTGCAGTTCGTGCGCGGCAAGGAGCACAAGCAGACTACGCTGCGGTTGCGTAGTAACACTGAGGTGGCGGCTGCGGCAAAGCAGGGCAAGCAAGTTGGTTATATGGGCGTTGGTACTGACCCGTGGCAGGACGGCCTGACGGTGGTACGCTCCACCTGGTCGGCACCGATCGTGGCGGTGGGTACGATGGGGCAGCTTACGGGGTTGACGTTCGAAGGAATCGGCAAGGCGCTGGCTGGCCTGGGCGGTATCATCGCGGGCGGTGCGACCCATAACAAGGTGGCGCGCCAGGCGGCGCAGACTGAGGCATCAAGCCAAGTGTCGGGGCCGATCGGCATCTTCTTCGTGTTCAAGTACGGCGCGGCGCTGGGGGTGCGCTTTATCCTGATGGTCGTGGCCGTACTGGCACTGACGCTCGGTGTAATGAACCTACTGCCCATACCGGCGCTCGACGGCGGACGCCTGTGGCTAACGCTATTTATGCATGCTATAAAGAAGCCGTTGACCGCGGAGCGCGAAGAACTCATCAATGCCACCGGTTTTGCGGTGCTGTTTGGCCTCATCATCCTAATCAGCTTCGCCGATGTCAAACGCTTCTTCTGAGGAACTTGTGCACGCCACTGATTCGCGCCTGCGGCATTTTGATCCGACGCGGCCCGATGCGCATAAGAAACAACAGCATAGGGCGGCGACCGACAAGGTATCGTGGGGCCCTTGGGTCGCAGTTCTGTACGCGGTAGCTGTGTATCTGATCGCTCAGGTTCTGGCCAGTTTGCTCATCGTAATATATCCGCGCATAGAAGGCTGGAATAAGGTGCAAACTGAGAGCTGGCTGAGCAATTCGGTCGTCGCACAGTTCTGGTTCGTGTTGCTTGCTGAGGTGCTGACGTTCGGTGCGATCTGGTGGTTCGTACGTTGGCGTCAGGCGCGCTTACGCAGTATCGGCTGGCGCAGGCCGCGGTGGCGTGACCCGGTGTATACGCTGGCCGGTTTCGCGGCATACTTTATGTTGTATCTGGTGCTTTTGGCTGTTGCACAGGCATTGTATCCTTCGCTAAACCCCAATCAAAAGCAGGATCTGGGGTTCCGGAACCCTCATGGCGCGGAAAATCTCATACTTACGTTTATCAGCCTGGTCATATTGCCGCCAATAGTCGAAGAAACGGTGTTCCGCGGCTTTGTGTTCACAGGCCTCCGGACCAAACTGCGCTGGGTGTGGGCAACGTTGTTTACGAGCGTATTATTCGCGGTACCGCATCTGTTGGAGTCGGGGCAATCAGGCAGTCTATTGTGGGTGGCTGGTATCGACACTTTTACGCTGTCGATTGTACTCTGCTATTTGCGCGAAAAGACAGATAGCCTGTGGCCGGGAATCCTGCTGCACATGCTCAAAAACGGCATCGCGTTTGCATATCTTTATCACTCCGCGCTTTGACCCTAAAGCCGCCGGGGGTTTACATGGCGTTTCCGGGCAGTCTGCGGTATAATCGATCTCAAGATGAGGCTGCTTGTTTCGGAAATCGCAGTTATTTTTACCCCAATTCCGCCCCGGCGGTAGATATTTCTTTGTATTCATTTTTGAAATTAATAAAATCCCTGAAGCAGTAAAGGACTACTCATGCGAGTAAGTAAACTATTCACCAAGACCAGCAAGACCGCACCTGCGGACGAAACCGCCCGCAACGCGCAGCTGCTCATTCGCGCCGGCTACGTCCACAAGGAAATGGCCGGTGTCTACGCGTATCTGCCGCTTGGTCTTAAGGTGCTGGAAAACATCAAGCAAATCGTGCGCGAGGAAATGGATGCCATCGGTGGCCAGGAGGTCATGATGACCGCCTTGCAGCCGAAAGAGCTCTTTGAAAAGACAAACCGCTGGGACGATGCGGTGGTTGACAACTGGTTTAAGACCAAACTGGCGAATGGTACCGAGCTCGGCCTTGGTCTCACTCACGAAGAGCCGATTGTGGACGTACTGATGCCGTATGTTGATTCGTACAAAGATTTGCCACTGTACATTTACCAGATCCAGAGCAAGTTTCGCAATGAGTTGCGGGCTAAAAGTGGCGTACTGCGCGGCCGTGAGTTTGTTATGAAGGACATGTACAGTTTCGCGCGTACACAGGCGGAGCATGACGACTTGTACGAGAAGGTCGCCACCGCGTATATAAAGGTGTACAAACGGCTTGGAATTGGCGCAACCACTTATCGCACTGCAGCCGACGGTGGCTACTTTACTGAGAGGTACAGCGACGAGTACCAGACGCTGAGTGATATCGGCGAAGATACCATCTATTTGGACGAGACTAAAAAATTGGCCATAAACAAAGAGATCTATACCGATGAGAATCTCGCCAAGCTGGGGCTCAAAAAGGAAGATCTGGTCGAGAAAAGGGCGGTGGAAGTCGGTAATATCTTCCCGCTGGAAACAAAATATACCGATGCGCTAGGGCTGTATTACACCGACGAAGACGGCAGTCGGCAGTCGATTATTATGGGCTGCTACGGCATCGGCATCAGCCGATTGGTCGGCGTGATCGCCGAACACTTTTCGGACGAGAGAGGGTTGGTGTGGCCGGACAATATCGCACCGTACCGTGTGTATCTGGCCCGGCTGGGCGAAGAGCCGGAAATCATAAAAGCTGCTGACAATCTGTATGAAAACTTACAGGAAGCGGGTGTGTCGGTATTGTATGATGACCGCAACACTCGGGCGGGGGAAAAGTTCGCGGACGCTGATTTGCTTGGTATACCACATCGGGTGGTGGTGAGTACAAAGACCGTCGCACAAGCTGTGTTCGAGTATAAAAAGCGCACCGCGGCAGAAAGCACGATGCTCAGCCTGGAAAAACTGCAAAAGATCTTGACCTCGCAAAAATAAGGCGTTACTATAGCCCCCTAATCCCGTGAAGGGGATAAAGGGCAACAGCCAAACTATCCTAAAGTATTCGGTCCTCGAAAGTATAAGGAGTAAGTATGAAAAAACTGTTCCACCTGACACAAGCAGGCATTGATGACTTAAACGGTGAATTGGAGGCGCTGCGCATTAAGCGCACAGCGACCGCTGAGGCTATTAAGACCGCCCGCGAGCTCGGTGATCTGGCCGAAAATGCTGAGTATCAGTCTGCCCGTCAGGAACAGGAGCGCAACGATGCGCGCATCGACGAGATCGAGCACATCCTGGCGAATGTCGAAGTCATCAAGAACCAGGGTGGCAAAAAACAAGTCGGCTTGGGTTCCCGAGTAACGCTCAAGAGCACCAAGGGTAGGGAGCTGGTGCTGCAGGTAGTCGGAACTATCGAAGCCGATCCGCTGGCGCAGAAGATCAGCGACGAATCGCCTATCGGCAAAGCTTTGCTCGGCAAAAAAGAGGGCGACGATGTGGAAATCAAGACGCCCGCTGAGACCACGGTCTACACCATTGCGGCTGTAGCCTAGCAGGGTATACAGGGTAGAATTATCACCTCTGGCGTAATCTGTTAAACTTCGCTACAATTGTAGTCAATATGGCAACCCTGAAAGACTACCGCGACGAGCGGCTGCGCAAGCTCGATGATTTAAAAAAGCTGGGCGTTAACCCGTATCCTGCAAAAGCCGGGCATACCCACAATCTCCGTGATATTGCGGACAATTTTGACGCACTGACAGGGCAGGATGTGCAGGTGGTAGGGCGCGTACAGAATATCCGTAAGTTCGGGAAAATCGCGTTCATTGTGATACGCGATATGAGGGGGAACTACAGCTGTTCCTACACGCCGAAACGACGGCCCCGCTCGATGCGGCTTCTGGGCGACTAGGTATGGATCAGTTGCCATTGCTCGATAGCGGCGACTTTGTGCAGGCGAGTGGTGTGGTCGAAAAAACGCAGACTGGTGAAAAATCGGTCACGGTGCATGAGCTGCACCTGCTTACTAAGGCTTTACGTCCGATGCCAAGCAAGCAGGATGGCTTCACGAACAAAGAAGAACGCTTCCGTCGCCGGTACGTCGACATGAACGTTAACCTAGATGTCCGTGAACGCTTCGTGCGCCGCAGTAAATTCTGGCAGGCCACGCGTGATTTTCTGAACCAGCACGGTTTTACTGAGGTGAACGTCCCGGTGCTGGAACACACCACTGGTGGAGCCGATGCCAACCCGTTCGTCACACATATGGACGCGTTGGATCAGGACTTTTATTTGCGCATCTCGCATGAGCTGCCGCTTAAGCGTCTGCTGGGTGCCGGTTTCGAAAAAGTGTATGACATTGGTCCGCGCTTCCGTAACGAAAACTATAGCGATGAGCATTTGCCCGAGCATGTCGCTATGGAATGGTACTGGGCATATGCCGATTGGCACGACGGCATGGCGTTTCAGGAGGAGATGTTCAAATATGTGCTTGAGCAGACGTTCGGGGCGCTGCAGTTTAAATTAGACGCTCGGTTTGAGACCGATTTGAGCAAACCCTGGGAGCGCTTGGACTACGCCGAGACCATCCAGAAGCGTTATGGTCTCGATCCGTTCAACTGCACCATCGACGAGGTCAAAAAAGCTCTTACCGACAATAAGCTGGAAGTGGAGCAGACCGAAAACAAGGCTCGCGGCATTGACAAACTTTGGAAAAATATCCGCAAAGATGTGGCGGGACCGGTGTGGCTAATAAACACACCGACATTTATCAGCCCACTTAGTAAAACCAATCCGGATCGGCCGGAAACGACCCAGAGGGCGCAGGTGGTGATTGCCGGCAGCGAGCTGTGCAATCTATTCTCTGAGCTGAATGATCCGCTCGATCAACTACAGCGCTTTACAGAGCAACAGCAAATGCGTGATGCAGGCGACGCCGAGGCCATGATGCTTGATATCGACTACGTGGAAATGCTGGAATACGGTATGCCGCCAGCCTGCGGTCTTGGGTTTAGCGAGCGGGTATTCTGGATTTTTGAAGGCGTGACTGCCCGGGAGGGTGTGCCGTTCCCGCAGCTTCGACATGAGGTCGACGAGCTTACCAGAAGTATTTATCCGGACTTACCGTTCATTGAACGGTAAGTCGCTCCTAAGCTTGCCGATTCAGAGACAAACTGAAATCAAAAGAGCCTTCGATATCGAAGGCTCTTTGAACGTGCGTAGTTAGGGGCGTTTTATGCCTTGTCGCGGAACTTCAAACGCAGGGCGTTCAGTACATAACCAAACACGGCTGCGCCACCTGCGAACAGGCCGGTTGAGAGCGCGGTGCTGCCGGTGTCAGGCATGGCTGCCGGAGCCGGCTGGGGTTGAGGCTGTGGCTGTGGGGTCGGGGTGGGCGTGGGTGTGACGGCCGGTGTCACCGGCACGTGTACCTTCACGTAAGCGTAGTCGCAACCGCTCTGGTTGTTATTGTTGTCCTTGCTTTTACCCGCGTAACAGGCTTTGTTGGCGATAACATCGCCGTCAGTTGTATCACTGACTTTTACGGTGTATTTCACGGTCATGCTTTGGCCGGGCTTGATTGTGCCCATGCTGGTCGAACCGTCAGTGCTGACTATCTGCAGGCCGGCAGGTAGGTTGTCGGTAGCGGCCACGTTCAACATGTCGTTGTCGCCATTGCCGGCGGCTGCGCCGGTGTTTTTGACGGTAATGGTGTAGATTAGCGTATCTCCGTTGTTTACGGTAAGGGCGCTCGATTGGTCGTTGGCGTCGGCTGTAGTGCTGCCAGTAGTCTGATCCTGAACAGTCTTAACGATGCTGCCAACTGGGTGGCAGGCAAAGACCGGTGCGGCAATGACGGTCGCAGCTGCTATGCTTGCCAGGGTGGTGCTGCCAAATAAAGAAACTTTCTTCACAATCTTTTACTCCTTAACTCAGGGCCTCAGGAAATCGCCTCACGGCTCAGAAGTCCAGCTATTAACGAAGCAATTATATCAAAAAATACTAATAAGTCAATGTTTTTAATGCTAATGCAAATTTATTATGTCGAGGTTTTAGCACTCTGAGCATGAGAGTGCTACAATTGAAAACACATGTATATTATCAGCGACGAACATTTTCAGGAACTCATCGACCGGGCATTCGACAGTCTGCCCAAAACCCACCGCGACAACGTAAAGAACGTGGCGATACTGTTCGCCGACGAGCCTACCGCTGAGCAGCGCTACGAACTGCAACTGCGCCACGACCAGACGCTGCTGGGGTTGTACCAGGGAGTGCCGCTGTCGGAGCGCCAGGGCCGGCAACCGCTGTTGCCGGACAGAATCACCCTGTTCAAATTTCCGTTGCTCATGCAGGCCGGCAACGAGCGGGAACTGCAGGAGGCAATTCGCCACACGTTGTGGCATGAGATTGCGCATTATTACGGCTTGAACCATACTGATATCCATAAGCTGGAGGGCAAGGGCAAATGAACGAACAATCAGACGAAAAACTTACAGTGGCGGTGTTAGCTGGAACCGCGCGCGTACAGCGCCAATCAATCAAGGCAGCGCGCTACATTGCTGATTTTGCAGCTCGACTTCCCAACGTCGAGGTGCTTTTCGTGGACCCGGCAGATTTCAATTTCCCGGGCGACGGCAACGACCCGGAAGGCAAGGATCCGCGCTACAGCGACATCGTGGCGAGAGCGGATGCATTTTTCATCGTGACGCCCGAATACAACCACAGCTTTCCTGGCAGCCTAAAGCGCATGCTCGATAGTGAGTTGCAGCTCTACAACCACAAGCCTGTGGCGTTCGCCGGGGCGAGTAACGGTAACTGGGGCGGTGTGCGCGCTGTCGAGGCACTGCTGACCGCCGTTCGTGAGACTGGTTTGGTGGCATTAAGCTGGGATATATATTTCCCCTACGTCGATAAGATGTTTAACGACGGCGGCAGCATTCTGGAGGAGCACCGCGAGCGCTATGAGCGTAATCTCGGCAAACTCTTCGATGAGCTCTTGCTGTTCGCCAGGCTGTTCAAAACCATCCGTTAACTGTCCTTGTGATCGGTTGGGGTGGGTGTCTGACGGTCCTGCTTGCCCAGGTAAGATCCGCGGATCTGGAATAGCAGGTAAAATCCGATAACCGCCCCGATGAGGGAGCCGATGAAGTGTCCGCCGGCGTTGTAGGGTATGAACAGTGACAGCACTGCGTAGATCACCTGTAGCAAGAGTGCGTAGTACAGATAGTCCCAGCCCTGTTTTTGTCGGCTTTTGAGGCCTGGATACGCCAGTAGATACAGGATACCGTTAACAGCCAAGAATGCTACACCCAGCCATAACCAGACCGAGAAGCGCGAATATAGTGTAGCGCCGCACGCGTAGCCAGGATAATAGTATCCATTACAGAGATTACTATTACCGGCAATCCCGTTTACGACGTTGTTCACCATGTCAGCCAGACGGGCCCAGTGCCACAGGCTCCAAGCCGTAAATAGCGACAACAACCCCAATATAAGTGTCACAATCGGCGCCCAAGCTACCAACGCTTTGCGTCCGCCATCCGGCAGTTTGGGAACATTTTTAACAAACAACTCGTTCAGTTGTTCCTCGAGCTTATTCGTTTTTACCATAACCCCGCCCCCTCCTAGTTGATACCAATACTGTACGGCTGCGTTACAGAATTGGCAAGGAATTTCACAGCGGATATGCAGCTACGGCGAGCCGTGTATACTAAGTGGTAAAGGAGGGCGGCAACAAGTGAAAGCAATATGGAAAGGCCAGGTGATTGCCGAGGCCGATAAGGATGAGCTGATTTACATTGAACAGAACTGGTATTTTCCGCCAGGCAGCGTTAAAAAGGAGGTTTTGCGCGAAAGTCCCACGCCCTATACCTGCCCGTGGAAGGGCGTCTGCCAGTATTTTGACGTGGGGCAGGGTGACGACTGGAGCAAGGATAATGCCTGGAGTTATCCGACGCCTATGCCGAGCGCTATCGAGCGGGTGCACAAATATTTTTCGAACTACGTGGCGTTCTGGCGCGATGTTGAAATAGAGGAATAAAGCCCTTAAGGAGGGCTAAACTTATTCGGCGCGGCCAAGATCTTCTGTAGGTAGCTTTGCCTGAGCCCATAGCATTTCAAAGAAATAGCGTTGGAAATCGGTGATGTCTTTGTTGTAGATTTCAATGCCGAAGACTTCACCCTCGTGCCAGTTGTAGTAGGCGACTACGTCGTTATACGTGTCCATTTCAAACTTAATCGGGCAGGTCGCTGCCTCAAGTACACGGGAATAGTGGGATTTTGGCACGATTCCCGGATGCTCACGGTGCCAAGCGTTGCTATGCTCAAGGAAATTCTCGTTGAGGATAAGTCTGATGTGCCAGTCACCTTCATTCCATCTCTCAGCCCATCGCTTGAAGAATGCGTCACCTGTGCCATACTGCATCGGCTCGTGCAAGATAGACAGAATCTCGGTCTTGGCGCGGAACAGGTTCCACTGCATCTGACGGATACCTTCCGGGCCACGGTAAAACTGCACTCGCGTTGTGGGGTCTGACAGGGAATTGCGGCTAAGGACTTGCTCAATCAGGCCGAGTTCGTCCTGTAGACCTTTAAGTTCCTGCTCCTTTTGGCTGATAAGAATATGCAGATTGGCTATGGGTGCGGCTTTGATGACACCGCGTTTGTAATGACTCTCTACTTCGATAAGGCTGCTTGCCAGCAGCTTGTCGATCAGGCGATAAACCCGCGTCCGTTCCACATTTGAAGTACGGGACAGCTCGGAAATGGTTTGCGGTCCGTGCGCGTGCAGGGCAAGATAGATGTCGGCGATCTCCGGCTCCAGGCCGAGTTTGGCAAAGTAAGTGCGGACTGCTTCGGTGCTGAGTTGCATAAGCGAACTTTAGCACTTGTGCAACTTCCGCACAACAGTTGTCCACACATGTACCACAGGTAGTATTATTGTTGTGCGATGAAATGCACAGATTTACCACCGGAGTTACGAAATATCCTTGCCGAAGTACCTTATGCCACGCTGGCCACGGTTTGCCCTGACCGTACGCCCTGGAATACGCCTGTATGGGCGTGCTTTGATGACGTACTCAATATGTATTGGGCTTCTTGGCCGGGTAACCAGCATAGTCGGAATATCGCTGATAATCCTAGCATTTTTGTCGTTGTGTATAAGTCTAACGCGCAGGAGGGGATGGGATTGGCATATATCTGGAAATGGCTGCCCGCAAGCTTATCCAAAGCCATACCCCGCTGCATCTGGTGTAATGCCGATGCTTATATACAGGGTAATTTCGTGGATAAGCGTCGGGAGATCGTTGCCTAAGGGCTTCAGCGGAATGCATCATGCTATACTGATGACAGATAAGCGAGGGGTTATCGGGGTATGGAACAGGCAATTTTTGCGGCAGGGTGTTTTTGGGGTGTCCAATGGTATTTTGATCAGGTGCCGGGGGTAACCCAGACGCTTGCGGGCTATACTGGCGGCACTACTGAAAACCCGACTTGGGATGACGTAAACACCCATACGACAGGGCATGCTGAAGCGGTTTGGATTGAGTATGACGCCAACAAGGTTAGCTTCGAGACGCTGGTCAGACAGTTCTTCCGCATGCATGACCCGACCCAGCTAAATCAGCAGTGGCCGGACATGGGTGAAAATTACCGCAGTGCCATTTTTTATACCACCGACGAGCAGAAAGAGATCGCCGAGCGGGTACTGGATGAGTTGCAACCGAAATACGACGAGAAAATCGTCACCGAAATTACTCCGGCGGGTCCGTTCTATCGTGCCGAAGCATTTCATCAGAAATTTACCGAACGTACCGGCCACGGTGCTTGTCATGCGGCCTATGCTCCGGTAAGCTAGCGGACAGTCACCGCCTCTGTTATAGTTTAGGCCATGGCAGAAAAAAGGAGTGACGGAGCGGGAGCGCAGCGTAGTCGCCAAGCAGTTATT
>CAZMWE010000003.1:0-55215 GCA_964570005.1 uncultured Candidatus Saccharibacteria bacterium
GAAGGCGATAAACATACCATACCGGACTTCGGAAGGGCACTTGGAGCGGCAATTCATGTAGCAAGCGACGGACGGTTAACCTTCGACCGAAAGGATTATCTGGAAAAGCACGCTATGATCATGCATCGTCGACAGTCACCCGAGCCTGGCTTCATGCAGTTGGCTAGCCCTGCAGTACTAGACGCCATTGAAACGTACATTAATCGCGACAGGTTCCGCGTCAAGTTAGGACAGGCCGTCAGCTGCACTGCACGGTACGCAAGGTTAGATCCACGAGTCCGTCAAACACTCTGGCACGTTTCACCGGTGGTCGCTGTGATGTACGGCGACATGGCCGACCGCTACGAACATCAAGTCTTCGACACTGCAGACAAACATTACAAGCATATTGACCCTAATAACCCGGACGCAGTTGGAGCAGTCATACAACGTTCTTTTAGGCAACAGCCTTAGTCGCCTAGCCGTACAGCAAGCATCCATACTGAAGTCTACCAGTGTACCTTTTGAACAAAGGTTACCAGTATTTATGTCGCTTACGGTTTTCGGGTATAATACGATGTAACTATGCGCGTATCCGATGACCTGGTCGAGAAGCTGCTGGCTTCCACCGGTAAGTTCAACGAAGATCAGATTAAGGCCCTGCGTGAGCAGGAAAAGAGCGATAAAAAGCCGCTGCAGGACGTGGCCGTTGCCAGTAACGCGATCAGCGAGGAAGAGCTGACGAAGCTCTATGCAGCAGCAATCGACGTGCCATTCGTAAAGCTCAATGCCCGGGAACTCCACAAAGACATCTTAAAGCTTGTTCCGGAGCGCGTCGCCAAACAGTATCACGCCGTAGCATTCGATGTTGACGAAGACGGCGTGGTGTTCGTAGCCATGGAAGACCCGGACGATGTGCCCGCCATCAGCTTTCTGCAAAAGCAACTCGGGCAGCCGGTGCGCGTCCATATCGCCACTGAAAGTAACGTCGAACAAGCCCTCGATCTATACGACGACAGCACCGTGGGGACCGAGCTCGCTAAGGTCATAGCTGTAGAGGACAAAACCGAGGAGGAAGACGAGTCGGTCGACGAAAAAGATGTCGCTGAAGACTCGCCCATTGCCCAGACTGTCAACCTGATCATCGACTACGGTGTGAAAGCCGGCGCCAGTGACGTGCATATTGAGCCGCGCGAGAACTTCGTGCTGGTACGCTACCGCGTCGACGGTATTTTGCGCGAGGCCAACAAGCTGCCGCGTAAAGTCCTGAACAGCCTGATAAGTCGCATCAAAATCCTGGCCAATCTCAAAATTGATGAACACCGAGCGCCGCAGGACGGCCGCTTTAAGATTTCGGTCAACGGGCATATCTATGCGCTGCGCGTCAGCACACTGCCAGTAGTTGACGGCGAAAAGGTGGTGATGCGTATCCTAGATGAATCCAGCCGGCCGGCGACCCTGGAGGAGCTCGGCTACTGGGGCAGCTCGCTCCAGGCAGTTCAGCACGCCATCGTCCAACCACACGGTATGGTACTAGTCACCGGTCCGACCGGCTCGGGCAAGTCGACCAGCCTGTTCAGCGTACTCAGTATGCTCAATAGTCCGGGAGTAAACATCAGCACCGTTGAAGACCCGGTGGAGTACCGGGTGATCGGTGCCAACCAGACGCAGGTGAACCCTACCGCCGGTATGACCTTTGCGAGCGGACTACGTGCGCTGTTGCGCCAGGATCCCAACATCATTATGGTAGGCGAGATCCGTGACGGCGAAACTGCCGATCTGGCGGTACAGGCCGCCCTGACCGGCCACTTGGTCTTCAGCACCTTGCACACCAACGACGCCGCTACCGCCCTGCCCCGTTTACTCGATATGGACATCGAGCCGTTCCTGATCGCGAGCACCGTACGCATCGTGATCGGTCAGCGTCTGGTGCGCAAACTCTGCCCGGATTGCCGCGAGCCGTATGATCCTGACCAGGCAACCCTGAACCGTCTGGCAAAGTCATTCGATCTGGACGGTGCGGCCATGAAGCGTCTGCACGAACTGGAAACCGAAGCGCTGGCAGCTGGCATCGGCGCCACAAACCCCAGCAAAACCAACAAGAATTCCCCTGCCGACCTCGTCACAACCGAAAAGACTATCACCAAACTGTGGAAGGCTCATGAAGATGGCTGCGACAACTGCGACCATTCCGGCTATCGCAGTCGTATGGGCATTTACGAGGTACTCGCCAACAGCCCGGGCGTGCAACAGCTTATCGTCGCCAACGGTACCAGTGAGTCGATTGAAAAAATAGCCATCCAGGAAGGTATGGTCACGATGCAAACGGATGGTTTAGTGAAGGCGCTGCGCGGCCAAACTACTATCGAGGAAATCCTGCGCGTAACGGTGGAGAGCTAGCATGGCAGCATTTACTTACAAGGCGACTAAAAAAGACGGCATGACGATTACGGGCCATCTGGAGGCAGAAAGCCACGAAGCAGCCGTACAGGCGCTGGCGCGCGAAGGACTCCATCCGTTGACTGTCAAAGCGGCCGACAAAAAGGGCGGAGGCAACTCACCATTCGGCAATTTTGGCAAAAAGGTCAAAACAAATGACCTGGTCATTTTTACGCGCCAGCTAGCCACTATGGTCTCCGCCGGCGTGCCGCTGGCGCGTGGACTTGAGTTACTCAGACAGGATCCGGAGAGTCCTTATTTCCGCGAGGTGCTGGCTGATGTCACAAAAGAGGTAAAAAACGGCACGTCAATGGGAGACGCCTTCGCCAAGTACCCAAACGTGTTCAGTGACGTGTATGTAAACATGGTCAAAGCCGGCGAGGAAGGCGGTATCCTGGACCAGATTATGAAGCGCCTCGCGAAGCAGATTGAGACTGACGCCAGCATGAAAAAGCAGGTGAAGAGCGCCATGGCCTACCCCGTGGTTATCGGCTGTATCACTGTGTTCGCCTTTTTCGGCATCATGTTCGTACTCATGCCTAAGCTCGCAAGCATCTTTAAGCAGCTGGCTGGTCCGGGGTATCAGTTGCCGATTTATACACGCGTCTTGCTTAATACCGCCGACTATACGCGCAAGTACGTCTTTATATACCTACCCATAGTTATCTTCGGGATATACATGCTGCGACGTTACATGAAAACACCCAAGGGCAGATACCAGTGGCACTCGCTATTGCTGCGCCTGCCCGTTGTCAGCCCTATCGTGACCAAACTGGCCATCGCGCGGTTCGCGCGTACCTTCAGTTCATTGATGGGAGCCGGCGTCGGCGTGCTGGAAGCGCTACGCGTGACCGGCGGTGCCATCGGTAACAAGGTCATTGAAAAAGAACTAGCTGATGCCGCCGAGGCGGTCAAAGCGGGCAAACCATTATCTGGTCAGCTTGCTCAAAGCAAACATTTTCCTAAGATTATCCCCGAAATGCTGCAGGTCGGCGAGGAAACCGGTCAGATCGACAAGGTGCTAGTTAAGGTAGCTGATTTCTACGAAGAAGAAGTAGCGACCACCATGGAAGGGCTTGCAAGCATCATTGAGCCGATCATGATTGTCGTACTGGGAGCCGGCGTCGGCATAATTGCCGCCAGTGTGATGGGCCCGCTCGCCCAGCTGACCACCCACATCAATGCCAGCTCCTAAAGAGAGAGGACAATTATCCACAGCGATGCTTGACGCCGCTTCGCTTATGGTTATAATGTGCTTAGACTTACGGCTCGCTTAGGACCCTAAGTAACATATAAAGTTCTATCAATAAATCACAGAGGAGGTGGGTCCTTATGATCTCACTCAATAAAAAGTCAAAAGGTTTCACAATCGTTGAACTTTTGATCGTAATTGTTGTCATCGCTATCTTGGCAACTCTGGTCATAGTGACCTTCACGGGCATCCAGCAAAAGGCTCGCGACAGCCAGCGTCAGACAGATGTTAACGCCCTTGACAGCCACCTGGCAGCCTATTATGCGAGCAATGGTTACTACCCAAGCGTTATCGACCTACAGAGCCAAAGCTGGGTAGCGCAAAACATGAAGGGGCTTGACTACCAGGCTACCGTTAGCCCGGATGGTAAGACTATTGCCACGACTGCCGGTACTGGCGGTTCTGGCGGCTGGGCGTATGGCTATGCAACTCAGGGTTGTGACGCTACGCAGGCAAGCAGTACTTCCAATGAATGTACGAGCTTTACGCTGACCGCCAACCTGGAAGCAGGCAGCAGCTTTAGCAAGAGCAGCAACACGAGCGGCAGCTAAGCAAACTAGCGCGATCGAAATCATAAAAGAACCGGGCCTCGAACCGGTTCTTTTTCTATAGCAAAGCGGGAGAAAGAAGTGAAAGTTAATAGGTCGGCTATGGATACGTCAGGGCTCCACGCCAACTTATAATGTTGTAGCCACCGGTTACCGGGTTTTACCGCTTATGCTGGCAGGCTAAACATGCTATAGTACCAAGGAACCGTTTAGGCTTGGATGGGGCAGGGCGTGAAAACTAATACACTTTTCTTTGAAGATAAACCGTTATTCGGTCTCGATATTGGCCATGGTAAGGTCCGAGTCATGCAGTTGCATGAACCCACCAGCGAACGTCCGCGTGTTATCGGATACGGCGAAACCACGTTTGATGACAGCGCAATGAAAGATGGCGTGGTTGAAGCACCGGAGGTCATTGCTGCTGCAGTGTTGGATCTATTCCAGCATCATTTGGTCGGCGATATCACTACTCGACGCGTCGCCTTGTCATTGCCCATTGCCCGCGCCTTTACCCGATCGATGGACGTCCCGTCCTTAAACGCCAAAGACCTAGTAGAAGCCGTCCAGAATGAGGCAGCGCAATATATCCCTGCCTCGCTCGATGAGCTCTATCTGGATTATGTCCAGGTTAGCCGGGGAGATGCGCAGAGCACCGTATACATTGTAGCTATGCCTAAGCGCATCGTTGAGTCATACCTCGTGCTAGCTCGGATGCTTGGGTTAGAGGCCGTTATGCTACAGACTTCAAGCGGTGCGGGAGCATTATTGTTTGGCCGCGATTCCCAAAGTGACATTCCTTCCCTGCTGATCGACTTCGGCAGCGACAGCGCGGACATCACAGTGTATGACGGCGGGCCGGTGGTCAGTGGCACCGTTGCTTGCGGCAGCGACTTGTTCACCGAAGCCATCGCCCAGGAACTCGGTATAACCGAAAAAGAGGCGCTGCTAGTAAAAGCAAAATACGGGCTGAGCCACAGCAAGAAGCAGGCGCAGATCGAAAAAGCGCTTGAACCAACTCTGGCGTTGCTGGTCAAAGAGATCCGCCGTACAGTGCGTTACTACGAAGAGAACGACCAGGGCAAACAAAAAATTGCGCAGATCGTGATCGCCGGCGGCGGTGCCAACATGCCGGGGCTGGCCGAGTGGCTGACTAGTAACCTGCGTCTGGCGGTGCGCTCATTCGACCCGACGCCGTACATTGATTTCGGTCACCTCCAGCCATTCAACCTGACTGAGCGCATGTCGTATATCACCACGGCTGGGCTAGCTGCCATCAGTCCCCGGGAGGCGCTGACATGATCAATCTGCTACCACCCGAAATTAAAGAGACTTACCGCTACGGGCGTCGTAACCGTGCCATAGCCCGCTGGATAATCACAATCGTACTGTGCATTGTCGGCGCCAGCGCATTGACCGCAGGCGGTTATGTTTACCTCAACAATTCTATCGACACCACCAAGCAGCAGGTTGGCGATAGTCAGAAGCAGTTACAGGCACTCGATCAGGCGGGTGTCCAGAAACAGGTTACCACCATATCAAATAACCTTAAGCTGGCTACGCAGGTACTGTCTAAAGAAATCCTGTTTTCTAAGCTACTTAAGCAGTTGGCAGCCGTCACCCCGGATAATGCCATCCTGACTGGCCTGTCCATCACGCAAACGCAGGGCGGTGTGGAACTGACCGCCCAGACCACTGACTACACCGCGGCCACACAGCTTCAGGTCAACCTGGCAGACCCCAAGAACCAGATATTCAGTCAGGCTGACATTGAGAGCATCAGCTGCAACAGCAGCACCGGCACAAATAGCACGTATCCCTGTTCTGTTAACATTCGGGCCCTGTTCGGCAGCAACAATCCGTTCCTGTTCATCAACGACCAGAAAGGCGGATCTTAAGCTATGAAAGCCAAGCAGCTATACTACGTACTGACCGGCTGCTGTGTGTTGTTACTGCTTGGTTTGTGCGGCATCGGCTTCGGTGCAGACAAACTACTCGGGGGGCAAGCGACCAAGCTTTCCAAGTTACGTGCCGACGGCGAGGTAGCCAGTAGCCAACAAACATCGCTTTTGCAAGATAAAAAGGATATCCAAAAATATAGCGAGCTGAACACCATTGCTGAAAGCATCGTCCCGCAGGACAAAGACCAGGCTCAGGCCGTCCGACAGATCGTCAACATTGCTTCCGCCAATAACATTCGGTTAACGTCCATCACCTTTCCTGCTTCAACGCTAGGCAACACTGCGTCTGGGAGTGCCAAGCCCAACCTTACCCAACTCTCGACGGTAGCTGGCATCAACGGAGTGTATAACCTGAATATTACCATTTCGCAGGGCGCCAGCGACACCGTACCCTACAACAACTTCCTGTCGTTCCTTTCGGGCTTAGAGCAGAACCGCCGCACCGCCCAAGTCACTAGCATCAGCGTCCAGCCCGATCCTGCAGCACCCAATAATGTTTCATTTACCCTGACTGTAAGCGAGTTCATCAAACCATGAAAAACGGCAATATCGAATTAGGGGCACTCGGGTCGCAGCTTGGCGGCATGTTCAAAAAGCTAGGAGCCTACCGGGCATTTATATTCTTCCTGGCAGTCGCGACGTTATATGGATTTATTCTGTGGCGCATTAACACCTACAGCAATACACCGCCCAGTCAGAGCGAAGAGAATGCCGTAAGCGCTGCGCAGCCGCATATCAATCAGGCCGTGGTACAGAAAATACTCAACCTGCAGGATAACAGCGTGAACGTGCAGGCACTGTTCAATCAAGCGCGCGGCAACCCGTTCCAGGAATAAATAGTCTCGTTTAAGCGCTGTTCTGCTTTGTGGGGTCGTAGGCTTGAGCGGTTACCGGTGCCTGAGGCTGAGTCGGCTGTGTCGGGTCATACTGCTGCTGACTGCCGTATGACTGGTTAAACGATGATGTATTGGCCAGTGGACGATTAGTAGTGTACATTTCTGCTGGCTTTTCAGCGATATAAGCCTCGTGGGCGGCGATGATTTGCCGAGCGAATTCTTGTGGCCGTGGGCAGAAATCAAACACGAATTTAGCACGCTCTCCGGCAGATTCCGCCCGGAGCCGGCCAAATCCAAACATCGTTTGCAAGAGCCCGTTCTGCTCGACGCTCACGTCTTCCAGATTGGCGAGCGACAGCTGGCTGATCTGCTGGCCAAAGAGCCCAGTTTGGGTAATCTGAGTAATACTATCCGTGGTGATGACCCAGCGGTTGCCCTTATAGACGTATACTGATACGTAGGTGAACAGCGTGGCAATGGCGCATATCACGATTGCGATTAGCGCCATCACTGCTCTGGACTGCGAAGTTATGCCCGGTATGAACTGCGGCGCAAGCGCCACAACCACGGCCGCCAGTACAATGATAACCGCCAGTACAAAATATATACTAAGCAGCCCGAAAGGATGCCGCTTAATCTCACAGACCACACGCTCACCCGGTTGCATGACCTTCAGCGGATTGTGCACGTTCTGTAGGACGTCGTCATCCAGCTGCTGCGGGTTGGTCGGGTTCATAACTGCTTTATTATAGCGCAGCAACAGAAAAAACAAGGAATGTATCCCCTGTTTTGGGTAGTGCCCGCTAAACATTGCGTAGCAACCTTATAGCGCAGGCGGGAAATAAAAGAATGTGTAAGCTGCTTAATAGGTTGTGGCTAGCCGACTGTGTATAGTGAGCATCTGTTTGCCCCTCTGACCAGGTTTTCCGACAATCCTTCTGGAATACCCTTTCTAGCAAGCTTAAGATAGCATACGCCCTGATCTTACCTGATCAGCAGCATGAGGCACGCCTGGCCATTGCAGCGGCAGCTCGATCATTCTTTGACGCTGCCCCCCGCCGCGGTCACGATCGTAAACCGGTTACGGAAGCCTCATCGACTCTACAGCAGGCTAGCTTGTGCTGCATCCTTCGGAGGCTGTTTACCCAAGTGTGCATATGTTTTGTGTGTGACGCGGCGGCCGCGCGGCGTACGTTCCAGCAGACCGATCTGCATCAGGTACGGCTCAATAAAATCTTCGATGGTGCTGCGTTCTTCCGCCGTCAGCGCCGCCAGCGTTTCCACGCCTACCGGGCCACCGTTGTAACTGTCGATAATGGCTGCCAGCAGCATACGATCGGCCGGGTCAAGCCCCAGGTCATCGATCTCCAGTAATTGCAGCGCCTGGTTACTGACCGGTAAATCGATGATACCATCGCCATTCACGTCGGCATAGTCGCGTACGCGCTTGAGCAGGCGGTTGGCGATGCGCGGAGTTTGACGACTGCGCTCTGCCAGCTTGAGGGCTGCTTCATCGTTAATCTTGACGTCAAGGATGCCGGCCGCCCGCGTAATCACCTGACGCATTTGCTCATGGGTGTAAAATTCCAACCGGTGAGTGTGCCCGAAGCGGTCACGCAGCGGCGCAGCCAATGCCCCAGCCCGCGTCGTAGCGCCAATCAATGTAAACTGTGGCAAATCAAGCCGTAGGCTGCGGGCCGATGGCCCTTTGCCAAGCATAATATCCAGCTTGTAGTCTTCCATGGCGCTATATAGCACTTCTTCGACCGTGCGGTGCAGCCGATGGATTTCGTCGATGAACAGGATGTCGCCATCGTGCAGGTTGGTCAGCAAGCTGGCCAGATCCCCTGCCCGCTCAATAGCTGGGCCGCTGGTAATACGGATTTGCGCACCCATTTCGTTGGCAATGACGCTTGCCATGGTGGTCTTACCGAGCCCCGGCGGGCCGTAAAGCAGCACGTGGTCAAGCGCTTCACCGCGTTTTTTTGCTGCAGCAATCGCCAGCTGCAGGTTTTGCTTCAGCCGGTCCTGGCCGATGTAATTCGCGAAGTCCTGCGGGCGCAGCTTGACCTCGAACTCTTGTTCTTCGGGAGTTTCGTCCTGGGTAACCGTAGTTCCGACAATCCGATCAATCATGCTCTAGTATTATACCGCTTGCACGTGTAGTAGAATATTCAGCAATGGCCAAGCCAAGCAGCAGCGCGCGAAAAGCAATCCCCGCGGCCAGTCATAGACACGCCGTTCTTGACATTCTTATAATCATTTGGCTGCTCTCTATTATTCCTCTTCTGGTTGAATATACGCGTGCTGCTCCCGGCTTTCCCGACAATCCTCCAACCGGTAATAGCCATGCCATCTTCATCTTCGCCAGTATCTTCGCCGGACTGCAAGTCGCAGTAGCAGTCGTTAGTGCGAGCCGAAGCAACTCTATCGTCAAGCTTATTATAGCAATCTGCCTTTCGGTAGTTATCCTCTTTCCAGAAATGGTCGTTTTCCTGCTCCTGCTTCTACTGTACCCTCTTGCGATACCAGCTATCGCCACAACGGCCATCATACTAATAACCCGTCTGGTTAAGCAGAACAAAACCGTAAAATAAACTTGCAGCTTAGCTCTTTAGGGCTAATCGTATACGCTCTTCGGTCGGCAGGGATGCTTCAATATCTTTGAGAGCTAGCGTGGCATCTTGGGGGGAATAGCCCAGGGAAATAAGCGCTTCTACCGCCTCATCGCCGACGTTAATACCCGGCCGAGCTACCAAACCTTCGGCAGCTTCCGTGCTGGCTAAGCCAACCTTGTCACGCAGCTCCACGACAATTTGCTCCGCCGCACGCTTACCTACACCCTTAGCACTCTGCAACAACTTCACATCACCTGCCGCAATCGCACCGCGCACCGTCGGCGCTGTACCAATATCCAGCACTGCCAGCGCCACTTTAGGTCCTACATTTTTGACTCCTAGCAGCTGTTCGAATAATCGTTTAGTATCTAAACTAATGAACCCATACAGGTCGTAGCCTTGCTCGCGGATGTGTTCATATACATATACTTTAGCCGGTTTATCGCTAGGTAGCCGCCCGAAGTCTTCAGCCGTCACTTGCAGACCGTATCCTACACCATGCACATCCAACACGACCATGTCAGCCAGCTTTTCGCTCACCACCCCGTTCAATGTCGCAATCATATGGCTAGTATCTCACACTTTGGGCGTGTGTGAGGGCGGCGGCGATAGCATCGGCAGCATCATCGGGCTTGGGGATTTGAGACAAACCAAGTAACACACGTACCATCTCCTGCATTTGTTTTTTGTCCGCCTTACCATAGCCGGTAATCGCCTGCTTGATCTGCAGGGGCGTATACTCGTAAATTTCCAGGCCGGCTAGCCTGCCGCATAGCAACACCACGCCGCGAGCCTGTGCTACGGTCATGGCAGTGGTGACGTTGCGGGCAAAAAACAGTTTTTCCACGCTCATGACCTGCGGTCTGGTGTTCACGATGATGTCCGTAAGTTCTTCGTAGATAGTCTGCAGGCGTACCGCGTCATCCTCATGGACCGGCGTGCGGATTACACCACCGTCCACCAGTACACACTTACCCTCGACAGCTTCAATGACACCGAAGCCCAAAATCCCCGTTCCCGGATCAATCCCCAATATCCGCATATGACTAGTATATCTCCGATACACTATCTATACTCAGAAAATCTACAACGAGCTTGCCGTAAAGTTTTATTCAGCTCCTTTAGTATAAAATAGACGAAGATGGAAAACCGATATCGCTTCACTGACCATCCGGGATATCTTCGCGAACTGATCGAGTTTGCACGCCATGCCAGATTGAATGACCGAATAGCCGTAATGACTATGGGGTTTGATCCGGATGAACCGATTGTCGGAGAATTGGTATGCGAGCTCGCGGCGGCAGCCGGCCGCGGCGTACACGTGATGCTTTCGATGGATGCGGTAAACTTTTTACACAACGACCGAACGCTAAAACCGGGACCATTGTGGTATGGCGTTGCGCCTACAGTGCGGTCACCCAGGCCATTCGGCAGACGCTTTGCCGCACTTAAAACCCTGCAGGAAGCCGGCGGCACGTATGTCATAACCAATCGGCCGCCACGGAGGTTCACGATTCCCCAGGCTGGGCGATCACATATTAAATTCGCTATCTTGAACGACCGTGTCTACATTGGGGGTTGTAACCTTGAAAGACCGTGTCAGATGGACGTAATGGTCAGCTGGCAGGACCAGGCAACAGCCGACTATCTTTATGGGTTTGCGGCCAACGTAGCACAAACAGCCAGCCCGCGTACAACACTACAGAGCCGTGACACACGACACCGAGTCGACACCAATACAACCCTGCTTTTTGATGCCGGCGTACCCCGGCAGTCTCGTATCCTGGACGAGGCGTTGCGACTTATCGACAGCGCGCAGGAGCGAATCTTTATGACATGCCAATTCTTTCCAGGCGGACGTACCGGCCAGCACTTGGCGGCCGCCATCCGGCGCGGCGTTGACGTGACACTTTACTACAGCCCACCCAGTACACACGGCGTAGGCGCACCGGGGCACTACCTGTACGAACTGAGCGAACGCCAGCGTAACCCTGTAGGGCTCTTCCGAAATCGTTTACCGGCAAGCAACTCGAAGCTCCACGCCAAAGTGCTTGTGACCGAAAAAGGCGCTATGCACGGCAGTCACAACTATGTCGTGCAAGGTGTACGGCTGGGTACAGCCGAGATTGCGCTTTGTAGCCGAGATAGGGATTTTGCCGCTGCACTGGAAAAACAAATAACCAAAACTATACGGGAAACGCTAGGCGAGTAGTGAACTACGTACCGCCTAGAGCAAAGATTCGTCAATATCGAAGTTGACGTGCGTGTTCGTGACATCGTCAATATCGTCCAGGGCATCCATCAGGCGCACAATTTTGCCGGCCGTATCTTTATCCGTAATCTCAATTGTTGTATTCGGCACATAGGTGAGCTCGGCTTCGGTAATCTCCAAATCAGCAGCGCGCAGCGCATCCCTCACTCGGGCCAGGTCGGTCGCCGCCGTATATACTACGCTTTCGTCGCCCTCTTCCTGTACATCCTCGGCACCGGCATCCAAAGCTGCCAAAAGCAGCTCGTCACCGACAGCCTTAACACGTATAGCACCCTTGCGGTCAAACTGAAAGGCTACCGCACCCTTTTCGGCGATATTGCCGCCATGCTTACTAAAAGCCAGACGCACTTCGGGATAGGTGCGGTTGGTGTTATCCGTGGCGACCTCAGCTAAAATCGCCACGCCGCCCGGGCCGTAACCCTCGTACAACACCTCTTGTAGCTGCGCCGCATTTTTATCTTTCACACGGTCAATACTGCGCTGGATGTTGGCTAGCGGCATGTTGGCCGTCCGGGCTTTGTCTACTGCCAGACGCAGCGCAAAATTCGTTTCCGGATCGGTGCCGCCGCGGGCCGCGATAGCAATCGCGTTACCGAGTTTCGTAAACAGCGCACCGCGGGCCGCATCTTTGGCACCCTTTTCGCGCTTAATGGTCGACCATTTAGAATGACCTGACATTAGTCTCTTGCTCCAATCATATCTGTTATTTTAACAGATACCGTGCAAAATCGAAAAGCAGTGTCTGATGTAAAAGCCGCTCAAAAACCCGCCCCTTGCCCTGGGTCAAAACCGGAAAAGACACTACCGATCCAGTATAACCTGCTCGCTGACCCGCAACTGCCGGGCATATTTGAAGGTACGGGCTTGGTTACGCCCGGAAACCGCGATATCGGGAAAGGCGGCATATTTTCTGCATAAAAAGTTATTAATCTGCGTATCAAGTTTGTTTGGCATCACCCCCTCCTCTCGTTCCCCCACTAGTCGGAACTACCTTTAGTGTAGGGGAGGGAGCTGCATGGCCGCTGTAAGCCGCCTGGTCATAAAAGTGTAATAATTCTGGCTTCAGCTATACTTCAGCCTACGGGCTGGACAGTGCTGTCGACTTCTCGAATCAGTTTGACCAGTTCGTCGGGCGTTGCCCAGGCCTTAAGCATATAGTGCATCGCCCCAAGCGAAAACGCCTCGTCTATCTCACGCTGATCGTCGTAATTACTGAACACAATTATTTTGACAGTGGGACAGGTTTCCTTGGGCTTCAGTTTTTTTAAGAACTCTATGCCGTCCATTACCGGCATACGAAGGTCTAACAAAATGATGTCCGGCTTGTGCTTTTTAAGCAGCTCCAGCGCTTCTTTACCATTGTAAGCACGCTGCAGCGCAATATGCGCTGCTGTTAGCACGCGTGCGTATGCTTCGTTAAGGAGCTGTTCGTCCTCAACAATAAGTACCTGCAAATTTTTATCGCTCATATTTACCATAAACGCCCCTTGTTTATTGCTAACCGTAAATGTATTGTACGCGACCACTCATAGATAGTCTGTAAGCCAATTCGCATAATTTACGATTTCCCGGATATACCGGCTACTGCTATATCATTCACCATTGGCAACGAAATGGCAAATGTGGTGCCCCTGCCGATCTGCGACCTCACATCAATGGTACCGCCGTGCAAACGAACGATCTCCGCTGCCAGATACAGACCGATGCCGCTGCCGCCGGCTTCCACGCTCAAAGGGTTATGAATACGCGAAAACTTTACGAACAGCTTGCTCAAATCCTGCTTCTTTATCCCTACGCCCGTATCCATAATGCTCAATTGGCACGACTGGCCGCGTCGTTTGAGCGCAACCATTATACGGCCTTTGGGCGGGGTATACACGATGGCGTTATGCAGGATGTTCTCGACGGCTATATGCAAGTAGCTGTTATCGGCAGCCACAGGCACCGGGTACGGCGGGACGTGCAGGGTGAGCGTGTGGTGATGTCGTTGTAATTCGCCTTCCATATCTTTGGTAACGCTTCGCATCAGCGCACGAAGATCTACTACATTCGGCGATATGACCAGTTTGCCGGTGTCCACGCGGGCGGCACTGAGTATCTGGTTAATTATCTGGATTTGGCGTTCGTTACTGTCGAACGCGTGCGTTAGCACGTCTGCCTGGTCCTTCGTTATGCCGCCTACATATCCTTGCAATACCATACCAAGGTATTGCTTGACGGCCGTGGCCGGCGTACGCAGCTGATGGCTTGCCAGCGCCACAAACTCATCCTTGCTGCGGCTGATTGCTTCCAGCTCTTCGTTGCGCTGCTGCAGATTCCGGGCAGCACGGCGGTTCATACGATCCCGCTGGCGCGCTAGCTCAACCTGAGCACGCAGATCCTGCTGCTTGGTCAAGTCCACAACCACTCCGGCAAACTGCAAGTTACCTTCATTGGTGTCCGGTTCACCACGGGTGAGAATCCATCGCTGGCTTCCATCACCAAGCGTCACCCGGCATTCCTCTTCAAACAAGCTGCGCTGCCCTACGGCTCGTTGCACGGAAGTAGTGACACGAGCCCGGTCGTCCGGATGTACCGATTCAAGAAATTCATCCAGGTTGTACGTGGCCGCGGATTTTTTAGTCATTTTGAACATACGCAGCAAATTCTTGTCTCCGGCTATCCTACCGGTCGCGACATCGAACACCCAGCTGCCCACATTTCCTATTTTAAGCGCAGCACTCAGACGGCCTTCGATGGTTTTTGCCTGCGAGGCAGCATGGAGTTCGTCAGTTACATCATGAGTGATACTCAGCACATAGCGCACCGTGCCCGACGCGTCGCGCATTGGTTTATAGGTCGTCTGCATGTATACACTATGTCTTACCCCATCCACGCCGACCACGGTCGAGTTGTAAGGATCAAGCTGGTAGGAACGACCGGTGCGTATGACATGCTGCAGGTGCGTATCCAGATTTTTGGCAACCGTATTCCTGAAGTGTTCATCCGTATAGGGTATCACCGAAAATAACGACTTCCCAATGAGCTCTTCACGGGGCACGTGCAGGAAAGCTTCCCGAGCTTTATTGACCTCGAGGATGGTGTGCGCTGGGTCTGATGCATCAAAAAGCAGGCACGGATCGGGCATATCACAAAAAATTCGCCAGTAATCTATAGGGTCATGTCCGGCCGTCTTCGCGTCAGACGGCGACATTCTCGAATTCATCGCTTCCGGTAGCCGCAACCAATAGCGGCACGTTTACGTAGTACGAAAAACGCTGATAGCTTATGAGTTTTCTGGTTTTGAGCCGGTGCAATTCGACCGCTGTAGTTTCGCGGGTCAACCCCACCATCTCCGCGATATCTTGGTGGCTGAGCCTGAGTGCGATCTTGGTAAGCCCGTCAGCCTGCTTTTCGCCGAACCTCGCCACCAGGTATTGCAGTATATACACCAGCTTTTCCTGCGCATGGGAATGCTCCAGCGCGTAGATATGCATGGTGGCACTGGTGTAGTGCGCCATATAGGTTTTAAATATCTGGTCTTTGAGCGCAGGATCGCGTTCCAGGGCATTCATAAAATCATCTTTCGGCAAATACAACACGGTCGCATCGGTGAGCGCCTCGTAGTAATAGAGACTAACACGTGACATACCGAACACGCATTCTACCGGGAATATATCCCCGGCGCTCAACAGCGTAACCGTTCGTTGATCGCCGCCGTTGGTGATGCCATATACCTTGACAAGCCCCCGCTCCAGCACAAGTACGCCGCGCGGGATTTCACCTTGAAACAGCACTGTGCGCTTTTTGGCAAAGTGCCGGGTAACACTAGCTTCCTGCAATGACTTGAATGCTGCCAGCCTCATCTTTTCTTCCATCAACTACACAGTATAGGCTTGCTGTCTACATTTTTCAGTTTTTTACTCTGTTAGATGCTTCTTGACCGCAGCGAAGCTAAAAATTCCTGACCGGTGTTGAGCTGTTCAGGCAAATAGCAGTATTGCTATGGCACCGACGTAGCACAAGTGCCATGCCCATTACCGAAACGTAGCGGTTCTGCAAAATAACATACAGTAGCCGGCTACACTGCCAGCGTGCACACCGCCAGTGTAGCAGTGGGTTTGTCATCGCCAAAGCATCAGCGGTAATTAGTTAGACTGTTCTTTTGCGGTACGCGGCCACGCGCTCACGCGTGGCACAGCGGGGTGAACAGTAGTTTTTGCTGCCGTCTCTACTAACGTCAACATACGGTCGGTGGCATGACGATGATGCGCACAATTTGCAAGCGTTCCACCCTTTTTCAGCCAGCAGCACAGCGAACGCGAGAGCTGAGGCAGCAGCAAACCGTTCCACCCATGACGCCCCTTCACCGTCATCAACACACACCTGCCAAGCCTTGTTCTTACCACGCCTGAGGCATGGTGTTGAAGCATATTCCGCAAGTACATTATTAAGCAGCATGGCCGTCTTGCCCGTATCCAATACTGTAAAGATTTTGTAGATCTTTTGCGTTACAAGCTTCAAATCATCAAATTCTACCTCTGTTACTGTGTCTATTTCGCTGTAACGCGCTAACACATCATTTACGTTACATACCGTTTCGCGGTACGCCAGCCTACTAGGTGGGTGCAGCGCCGCAACGACGTCGGCTGCTCTCCGTGCGGCCAACACAACAGAACCGAACGGCAGTGAGTTCTCCATAGCCTCATCCATGATGGGCAAGTATAAACTATGTAACGCATACAATCTAATTATAGCGTTACCTCATCTGATAAACTCAGCAACTAACCCACACCCTGCGAGAGTATAAGCGCCGTACTGGGCGGTAACACTAGCATTCCGTTGCCGGATTGTACCTGCACATCCGGTACATGAATGCCTGCGAAATCGGGGCTGTATTTTTTGTCGCTGCTACAGAAGCGTATCCGCCATTTGCCGTTGCGCGGAAACGCCAGGCTGTAGTTCGTAAAAGCACGGTTGCCTAGATTTATCACGACGACTACATCGTCTTTTATTCCGCCGTTTTGCCAGCGGTGGTACGCTATGACCTTATTGGCCTCGTCCACATGGAACAGATTCATCGCCCGGGCACTTAGACCCGCTGTCGTACCCCGCAGATTCCGGCGCAAGGCTATGAGTGCCCGATACGCATCAACAATCCCTTTGTGTGTTTCGGTGCTCTGCCATTCCAGCCCTTCCCAGTCATTAAAGTCGCCGTCCATTACAAACTCCTGCCCCTGCAACAACATCGGTATACCGGGTGCCGTGAACAGCACGGCGGCCGCAAGCAATGCTTGCTGGCGTGCAAATAGCCCCGTTCCCTGACCGGGTGCCACCACGGCGTTGAAACGGGCACCACCGTTGGCCGCCGAATCATGAGAATCAATGAAAGTCACCTTTTGCATGGCATCATCGTTATAACGCCGCGCCAGCTCGCCGAGCAGCCCCACCAGGTTTATCTTATCCGGGTCGCTGGAACTGAACGCCTCGCGCGCCGCCTGCGGCAAGCAGACTTCCCATTGCGCCATAAACCCGGCTCCGCCCTCATGAGCTGGTTTGGTAATGTATTCGTTCGCACCCACATCCTCGCCGACGGTGAATGTCGACGGGTTCAGTTTGCGAGCCACTTCGTTTATCTGCTGTAATAAGTACCAGCCATCTGCGATATCGGTCGCCGGCGCATCATTTCTGCCCTCGGCATTGCGGATAAATATTGTCGAGTCTACACGCAGGCCGTCTACGTGGCAGTCGTACATCCACATCCGCACGTTGTCCAGGATGTAATCGCGCACTTCAGGCCGGCCATAGTCCGGACGCGTGTCGCCCCACGGTGTCGCGCTACGCCAGTCGTTATAAAAATAGATGCCACCTTTGCCGTCCTGTGACCAACCATCGAACTGCCACATGTCAAAACTTAAAGGACCCAGGTGGTTATACACTACGTCGAGGATGACAGCTATGCCCTTCTTGTGCGCCGCGTTTACAAACTCCAGAAACTTATACCGGCCACCATACTGCGCCTCCACGGCGTACAGATACATCGGCGTATAGCCCCAGAATTCACGCAGCGGTGACATGGTGGCTATCGGCATAAGCTCGATAGTGGTGATGCCCAGCTTCACCAGATAATCCAGCTTGGCAGTAACGTCTTCGAACGTGCCAATAGTAGACGGGTCCGGACGGTAAAACGTGCCGACATGCAGCTCATAGATAACTTGCTTCTCGAGCTCAACCGGACTGAAGTCGTGGTCGGTCCAGTTGAAGTGTTTGTCAACCACCACCGCATTGCCGGCCGCCGTGGTGACCTGCAGCGCACGGGGATCGGTGCGCGATAACGTCTGCTCGCCGTTCGTGATAATATAGCGATATTCCTGCCCCGCCTGCGCGCCCGGCACTACCGCAGCCCAGTAGCCGTCGCCCTCGCTTTGCATCGGCTGCATCTGCCAATAGTTAAACGACCCGGTCACTGATACCGCTGTCGCAAACGGCGCCCAGACGCGAAAACTCACGCCGCTTTTTAGTACCACCGCACCGACATCTTTTTTGTGTTGCCCACTCATTTATGGTCATTATCTCTACTTTTTACCGCAAGCGCAAGCAATTTTGCTTGGGGTGGCTAAACACCAAAGGGATATTGCTTATGTCAAACTCGGGTTAAAACTCAGGTTCGCTATGGTATTTTACATAACACCTATGTTCGCTGGAGCTAACGGTACTGCCCGCTATCGACCGACAAGTACTTATCAGAAATATATTGGCAGAATATTCAAGAAATAGGCCGTCTCCTTTGCAAAGGCAACGCTACTGGGACGGTGCATTAGTTCCGTTACGACGTAGTCGTCTGGGAGCCAACCAATGGATAAACCTACCGGTCCTGATAACCGCTCCTTCACCTCTGGCAGTAACCAGGGGGTCGTGCTACGACAAGTAAAGCCTCCTGCGAGCGGTTGGCTTCGTGTGGACAGGGGCCAAGCAACCTGCCTGGCAGTTCCGCATGGCGAGTTTGCTCATGTTTTTGCCCCGACACTGTCCGATGGCAGTATAGGCATCGCTGGTCTAGCATGGGCACAGAGGGTACGTTTGGCTTTTATTGCGCACATCAACGAGGTAACAGGTGATGAACTACTACGTAAGTCGAGCTACCTCCTGCCTCAATTCGCTACCATGGCCCTAAGAAGATATATGGCGTCAAGGGTAGAGATGCATGTAATATATGACGCAGCGGCCAAGAGCTCTCCCGATTATGGGCAACGTCAGGGGGAGCCGACTACCTGGCACTACCTCGACCGGCTTGAAGTAGTGACCCAGCGTTTGACTGCGATATTCCCCAGGACCAATATACGCCTTGAGGCATGTTCCCAACCTGCCAACTACACTCTTAGTGCTAGTGTTTTCACAGATTCGGAGCCTCGTATGGACTTTGGTCGCATAAGTGAGACCTATCAGTAATTATCATCTACAAGCCTGACCGTCCGTATCAACACCCGTTTGCCACCTCCAACTGCTCGCTCACTTTGCCAGAAGGATCGGTCACAAAATATTGAGAGTATGGGCCAGAGTTCCTGCGGCTCAGAACTAATGCCAACCATAAGATCCTGGAAAATAGTTGCAAGTTTTACAAAAAACCGTAAGCTTATAAGTAACGTAGCGCAAGCTATACAACAGAAACCATGGCAGAGAATAACGTCATCGAACTCCAGGACGTAACCAAAACCTATCGTTTAGGCGACGAGGTGTTGAACGCCCTGGATAATGTTGATTTTTCAGTCCGATCAGGCGAATTCGTGGCGATAACCGGTCCAAGCGGCTCGGGCAAATCGACGCTCGCGAACATTATCGGCGGCCTGGACCGGCCGACGAGCGGCACGGTACTCATCGACGGCAGCGACTTGTCGCACGTACGCGACCGACAACTTTCAGATTATCGTAATCACCATATCGGCTTCGTATTCCAGTCGTTCAACCTCCAGGGAACACAGACCGCGTTAGAGAACGTGATGCTGCCGCTGGTATTCGCCCGTATGAAGCCAAAGGAACGCAAAGCCCGTGCCAAAGAGTGTCTAGAAAAGGTCGGCTTGGGCGATCGGCTCAAGCACCGGCCCAGTCAGTTGAGCGGCGGCCAACGGCAGCGCGTAGCCATTGCCCGCGCTCTGGCCGTCAACCCCAGCATCATTCTGGCCGACGAGCCGACCGGCAACCTCGATACTGCCCGCGGCGAAGAAATCATGCGGCTACTCAAAGACCTGAACAAGCAGGGGATCACCCTGGTAGTGATTACGCACGACCAGACGATTGCCCGACAGGCAGACAGGATTATTCAAGTACGTGATGGGAAAGTGGCGCACTGATGAGATTGACCGATTACATAGCAATCGCTTTTCGCAATATCCGCCGCAGCAAATTGCGCAGCGCACTTACCATCTTTGCAGTGGTGATTGGCGCCACCAGCATCACTATCATGCTGGCGGCAGTGTTTAGCCTGAAGGGCTTTATGACCAAGCAGTTTGAAGCCAACGGCACGTTCCAACAGGTGGAGGTATCGCCGCAAACCGACATTACCTGGGGCGACAACAATGGTAGTAATTGCCAAGACTGCGTAAAGCTGACTGACGACTTAGCGACTAAGATCGGCGGGATGCAGCACGTTGTGGGAGTGACTCGGCAGACTCAGGTGGGACAGTTCCAAGCATTGACGTATGGCAACCAAAAGCTGCGCACCCAGGAAATGAGTGCTTACGACGCAAACGGCATAATTGCGACCCAGGTACTGGCGGGGCGGGACATTAATGCTACCGACAAAACAGGCGTGTTAACCATCAGCTCCGACTACGCTGATAAGCTCGGTTTCAAACATAATTACCAGGCTTTAATCGGCAAGAAAGTCGGTCTGATGACACAAGGCTGGTACAACGGCGTTGGTACTGACCCATTGCAGCGGTTTAACGATCAACAAGCTTGGTTTAAGGCGCATCCTGGGGCTAGTGGTAACGACTACCAGCCTGCGCCGGTAACGCTGACAGGCACGATCGTTGGCATAACCTCAGCGAGCGACCGTAACTACGTGATCCGCGTACCGCTCGATTGGGCGCGCGGCATGGAGGAACAACAGAACGTTATGTACTCAAATCAAAAGTGTGATCGCAATGGCTGTACTCAAGGCACACCAACTGTCACCACTGAAGATGAACTGGCCAAGCAGGGCTACAACTCATACATCGTCAAGGTCGATGAATCTTCCAATGCGGCTGCAGTCGCAAAGGCCATTCGTACTAACTACAAAATCGGTGCGGCCGATGCCCAAACTGAAATCAAGTCACAGCTGGCCATCTTTAACATACTTGGCTTAGTGCTTGGCGGTATCGGCGGTATCGCCCTGGTGGTCGCGGCCGTCGGCGTGGTAAACACCATGGTAATGTCGATTCTGGAGCGTACGCGGGAAATCGGTGTCATGCGCGCCGTCGGTGCGCGCCGTGGTACGGTCAGCGCACTATTCACGTTCGAAGCGGCACTGCTCGGATTCTTTGGCGGCGTGATAGGCTTAGGCGTTGGCTACGGCGCAGTACTGATTGCCAACCCGATCATCAACAAACAATTGTCATCTAATAACATCACCAGTTCCAACATCATTACGCTACCAATTTGGCTGATTCTGGGTGTAGTGGGCCTTACGACGCTCATCGGTATTTTAGCCGGCCTATACCCAGCGCGCCGGGCTGCCCACTTGGATCCGGTCGAAGCTCTGCATTATGAGTAAATCACGGCCAGCAAACTAAAGACTCCGGTCCAAAGACGTAGACAGCTTGTCGAGGTCTTCTTTGTACTGTGCGGCATGTGCGGGCGTAACGGCGTGGCCGGAATGGTTAAGCTTCCAATACAGGTACATTGCGCCACCTAATTTATCAAACTTATGCCACGCCTTAAGCCTCTGCTCGTCTACGACACCACCGGCGTCAGTGTACCCCGCGAATAGTGCGGTCTTTTCCTGTCTCGTAATATGTATCCGCCACTTGCCTCTGTTATATGCCATATCTTCATAAAACACAGTTGAAAAGTCAGCCACAGGGTCAGTAAACCTTGAGAACTCCCAGTCTATAAGTGAAACCATGTCACTGTTCACGAGCATATTGCTTAAGCTCACATCACCATGTGTCAAAGACGGCGCAATTGCGTACAGTTTTTGCGATTGAAAATAATCTCTCGCTCTGTTGGCTAGCCTTTTTAGCATGTCATCAGGGTGATTTAAAAATGTCTGCTCATCACCAAACCGTTTGCTTGCCCCTAGAAATTCCTGCCAGAAATCAAGCTCCAGCATGTCGTCAGACCGCACGCTATGAACATGTGCTAGCAGCCTACCAAGATTTTCAAACTGCTGAAGGCTTAGGCCCCCGACTTGCTTGCCCCCCATGTAGCTTTCTAAAATCCAAGCCCTGCCAATTATAGACCGGGCCTCATCAAAATAGATAAGCTTGGGTACTTGCTCAAGATGGAGTAAACCGAGCGCCCGCGCCTCATGGGCGAGATTAGCTACGTCACTGTACTTCGCAACTCGCAGCACCAGCCTGGTCTCCCCGCAGTCCAGTACAAAGGTGTCATTGCCCTCTCCGCTACCCAATGTGATGTACTGACCCGTAAAACCCGTTACTTCTGACTCATTAACTAGGTTCTGAATATCCTGCAGGCTTATGTCTGTTGGCATAAAAAATAATAGCAACAAAAAACTTTTCATAACAGCGAAGTTTTAAGTACGAGTAGCTTGGGAGACTAGCGACTAATGAGTTAAGCCGTTGGAAGGGCTCATTGAATAACAAATTCAGGCAATATCAGATGTGCGAAAGAGGAACGAGGTCTCTGCTCAATCCCCTGCAGCGTTTATACCCCTACAGCATAACCAACCAGAAGACCTTGTGCTTATCTAGATAAGCGCTTTCGATTACTTACAACCTGAATATGCCAAAGTGGGCATCCGAACAGATTCGAGGTGTATGTTTCGCGCTAGGGTGGAGAGGTGTAGCACACAGTTAATTTACACTCCCTGGTAGCAGAAATGAGGCGTTGGAAGGGTGTTATCGGTGATATTTACCTCGCCAACAAGCAGAGCAAGCCCAGTTACTAATCTTGATATATTCCTTGTAGGTCTAGCACTGCTTAGGTATAGGACGAAAGGCTAGCCATACAACTGGCTATGTGATCCTATTAGCGCAAATATAACTATCGTATCGCCGTCCAGTAGGTATAGTGCTCGGATATCGCCACTTATGCTCATGCTCCAGTAGCCCTTATATTCGCCTTTAAGTGGGTGGACTTTCAGCATCGGCAGCGTGGGGTCTACAGCAAACAACTGGACACGTTCGTCAAACTGGAGTTGTAGTTTGTGTGGTAACTTTCTATATTGTTTTTTAAACTTAGGCAAGTAGCGGATAGTCATGGCGTCTATTTTTTGAGGTCAGCTAGAAACTCTTCTACACTATCAAACTCTTTACTTGCTTTACCGCTTTTGAGTTCGGCTTCTACTTCCGCAATCAGCTTTTCTAATTTAGGTGTCATTTGCTCGGGGGCGTACAGCTCAATACGACGAGTTGCTGCAACCTGACGTAAGTAAGCGTTTACCAACGTACTAAGAGTAAGCCCTGCACTATTAGCGACCTCTTGCGCAGAGGCTTTCACGTCTTTATCAACTTTAACACTTATGACTGTATTCATACTACAGAGTATATTCTCTGTAGTTTATTATGTCAACTTCCCAGAGGAAGAAGGGATCCCTGAAGGAGTGTTTACAAAATGGCTATACCCAGCTCATCAGATACTCAGTCACTGCTAAACATCGCGCTAGCAACAGTCGCAATAATTTAGTAGAGCTTATTAGGACCAAGCTCATAAATAATCCTACGACTTATATTTGGACAAGCTGATCCTGAGTGCTGTTTTTGAGCTTGTTTTGAGCCCATTTAGTAAGCTCTGGAATATTCTCAATTTTCGGTTCAAATTCTTTCAGGTTGTCAATTAAAACCCACTTGTATTCACAATACTCTTCATTAGGCTTTATGTTGCCAGCAACGAAGATACCTGCGATGTGAGGCAAAATCATACTATTCCCGTCTTTTTTGCGGAAAAGTAGGTTATATGTTTCGTCAGGTAACACAGCTACTCTGGCATTTTGGCCAATCTCTTCGTCTTTTTCTCGCTTCATTCCTGCCAAGATGGTTTTATCAGTAGTCTCCATCTTACCGCCGATAAAAGAGTAAACTCCATCATAGTCGGCTTCACCCTTGCGTTTTGCTAGTAATACTTTGGTCTTGTCTTCTGATAGGACGATAAGTTTTTGGCAGTATTGGAAAAGTGTAGTGGAATTCATACCCTGAGTATAACAAAAGACCTCTAAAACAGAGGTCTTAATAACGCTTATGTTTGGAGGGCCACAGTGGAGCTTATCAGGACTAAATTAAGCTCTAAACCTCATGTAGCGGTTTTCCACTAGAAACATGGAAGTGTAAATGCTTTGAATCTTGATATTCACCTAAATTGGTTAAAATGCGGCTACTTCCTTGCTCGGCGGTAGTCGATGCTGCTATTTCTTGAACTACTCCCAAAAGCTCAATAGCTATACTGTTCTTCAAATCTAACGTCACAAAAGAATCTATATGCTGTTTTGGAATGATAACAATATGCGTCGGCCAGTGTGGCTTAGTATGATAAATCGCAAGAATATTGTCAGTTTCCTTGACGACTTGGATGTCGATTTTTCGGGGGATAATCAAGTCGCAGTAGATATCGGTACCTGTGTATTCAGTCATACGATAATCATATCAAACAAAAAGACTCCTCAGATGAGAAGTCTTTCATAGTGCTTATGCTTGGAGGTGCAGCGCACAGTTAATTTACACTCCTTGGTAGAAGAAATGGAGCGTTGGAGGGGTATTATCGGTGATATTTACCTCGCTAACAGACAGAGTGAGCCAAGCCATTACGCTTGATGTATTCCTTGTGGGGTTAACACTATACTTCGCAAGGCCTGAAACGGTGAGCCGTGTTATTGACTTTCCGCAGCTGATAAAAACTCTCGTAATTTATCAGCGTACTGTAAACGTTCTGGTGCACTAACAAACCCAGCTTGGTCATGGTTTTGGTATAGCTTGTCATTTGTATAGCGAGGATAGACATGAACGTGCAAATGCCACACATCTTGATGGCCTGCTGGCTCATTATGCTGTCGAGTCGACGTTCCTTCACAGTCGTATGTGTTGCGTATCGCAATCGCAACCCTCTTTACGACTTTATAGACTTCCGAGAGTTCATCATCAGGAATATCGTAAATGTTCTCGTAATGTTTGTTCGGTATAACTAAGACGTGGCCTGGATTATTTACCCACCATTTGGGCGCTATAATTGCGGTTGCATGTTCGTTGCGATAAATAATGTCCTGTTGTTTGTTGTATTCAGTTTCAACTCCTGAGAAAAATCTACAAAACGGACAAATATAATCTGGTGGTTCATGGTTAAACATCAGAGCAGATTATAACAAAAGACAGCTAAATACCCCAGCTAGTACGTTTACACCTTTTACCCCTGTAAATAAAAAACGCCACGAACTTGGGGCGCTATGCTTCATCTGTTTGATTCTTCATGGAGGGCCCAGTGGGACTCGAACCCACGACACGCGGCTTAAAAGGCCGCTGCTCTAACCGACTGAGCTATGGGCCCACACGGGGCAAAATAACTTCTTATATTATCGATATTTTGGGCAAAAAGTCAATGTAGCTACCGGTGTTCTACTCCTTGCGTCTCTTCTTACTCTTCCCCTCGTCCTCGCCATGACGCTTACGGTGTGTAAACAACAGAAATACCAAACTAAATACCGCTCCCGCCAAAATAACTGCTGTTTGCGCGTTGCTCAGCTGGTGCCACATGCTCAAATGTTGGACTTGCCGCTGCGTGGCGGCTGGCAGCAGTGGCACCACGAGCAATGCGCAGAGCAGACCGGTAGCCAGGGCTGGAAAAAGATTGACGACGTTCTTGGCACCCTTCACGCTTCCACGTGTGAACAATATAGTCAGCAGAAACGGTGCCAGCAGCAATGCCAGCTGCACCCCCTGGTTGGTAGCCAGCGCATCCTTGTTGGTAAAAGCCGTAAACACCGTATCGACATCACTGGAAGTGTATGTTACCAGCACACTGCCCAGACACAGACTCATAAATGCGATGGCGCCATTAACGCACAGCAGCAAAATTGCCAGCGCCGGTAGTACGGCTATCGTCGCAAGTATCGCCAGATTTGTCATGGCTTTATCTTAGCACAAGGGGGATGGCGCAAACGACCTGAGGACGTTACGCGCCTACTTTGTCTTTGCGGCGACCGCTACGGGCATGCTGCTCAACGTACTCAATGATCTTTTCGGCCACATTGCGGCCGGTGACTTTTTCGATATTAAAGCCCGGGCTACTGTTCACTTCGAGCACCAGTGGCCCCCGATCGCTACGCATTATATCAACACCACATATGGGCAGTCCCATCGTCTTGGCAGCCTTTACGGCTGTCCGGCGCTCTTCGTCTGTCAACTTCACGATACTGCCTTCTCCGCCCAAATGGATATTACTGCGGAAGTCGTCATCAAGACTTTGGCGCCTATAGCTTGCCACTACCTTACCATTTACCACAAACGCACGTATGTCCGTCCCGGCGCTTTCAGCGACATATTCCTGCACGATGAAACTTACACCTTCCACATAAAACGCCTGCATCACAGCCTTGGCAGCCTTTCTGGTTTCCGCCAGTACGACACCATTGCCGTGCGTCCCCCGGGCTACTTTGATAATTACCGGCGCACCGCCCACTTGGTCGAGCACGTCATCCAGGTCAGCCGTTTCGCGTGCAAATACGGTCTTAGGGATGCCAATGCCAGCTTTCGCCAATAGTTGCGTGCTACGTAATTTATCTCGTGAGCGCACGATGGCTATTGATGTAGTAGTAGTGAATATGTTTTGTAGTTCAAACTGCCGCACTATTGAAGACCCGTAACTGGTGAGATTAGCAGCAATACGTGGGATTACGACGTCGATGTCATGGATAGATTCTCCCCCATAGCGTACCACCGGCTTACCACTCTCAAGTGTCACATAGCATTTTGCATAGTTAATCACCCGTACCTCATGGCCCCGCCGCAACGCTTCTTCTTTGAGCCGCCTAGTACTGTAATTACCCGGCCCCTTAGAGAGTATGGCGATTTTCATGCCCGTCTTACTCTGCTTGGCTAGCATCGGTTGCAAGCCCTTTTGCGGCTGCAGCACTGGCGTTTTGCGCCCTACCTCTTTCAGTGGACTACCGTCTGCTACGTCTACTAAGAACTTGCCACGAAGCAATCGCCGTCCCAGAAGAATCGGGTACTTTTTAAGGGAGCGGTCTGAAAGTGTAAACGTGGCACGTATATTCCTGTCCTTCACAGTTACGCGCAACTTCACTTTGTATCGGAGTTCTTTCTGGCCGAAAGAGTTGGCGACCTTAGTCGTTGTATAATCCGGTTTGGTGAAATGCTGCACAATACCCGTGTAATACGGACTCTCAGGGCCAAATAGTATGAAATGAAGCCCTGCTTCATCCTCAGATACGCTGCTGACCCAAAGCGAGCTTAAGTCGGCACCGGTATCAATTTTCGCCGGTATGTTTATCAGGCCAAAATCACGCAGATCTATTTTTTCCGCATGTCCGATAATAGCTATAGGGGCATCATTACTCATAAGCTCAAGGTCTTCTACTGATTACTTTGTAAATTTAGTAATCTCATTATATAATTAATCCTTACCTGTGTCAATAGCTATCGTAGTAGGGTCAGCTTCTACGACCGCATGTACATTCGCCTCAAACCAGGCAATGTCTGATGCAAATTCGCGCTTGTCTTGTGATGTAAAGATAAGTTCATACAGCGAATGGCCTCCGTTGCGCGCGTAGTGTACCGGAGCGCCAACAGTATGCATGTCCAGTGTATAGACCACGTTTCGCAAATGACTCTCTATTTCTTCTATACCTGTTATAGCACGTAACACTCCTTGTTGTTCCGGGTAGATGCTGTATGCAGCGCAGTAACGAGTTCGTTCCGGCGTTGGCTTAGGTGTAAGCCCGCAGTGCACAAGCAAGTCATTGTAGCCATGGTCAATCCCGAATGCCTCCCGGTACATAACGTTGCGGAAGCGGCCGAGCCGCGGCCCCAACTCGATAATCTTCCAACTGCCGTCGTACAGGCGTATCAGTTCGGTGTGTACAGACGTATATTGCAGACCTGTCGCTGCAATGGCGTTGGCGGCCGTCCGCTGGGCCAGGTATACTGCCTCTTTCGGCAAGTCAACCGGCGTAGTGCGTTTGTATAAAAAGAAGTCATCTATGCCTAACTGCTGGGCGGCTACGTAGTAGACAAGCGGCGTGTGATAGACTTCGCCCGGCTGCAAAACATACGAATCAATCGAGTAGAGGTCGCCATGCATAAACTCCTCCACAATAACCTCAGGTGAATCGGTGCGCCGCTCGCGCCGGTATATATCAGGCAATTGTTTAAAAACCCATTCCAACGCGCGACGCAGCTGGGCAGCATCGTCACACTTCTGAATAAGCAGGCTGGATGCCAGATTAGCCGGTTTAATGATAATCGGAAAAGTTAGTTTTTCCGCCTGTGACACTTCATCCATATTGTGTATACGCACGTATTGCGGCGTGTTTTCCGGGCAGTATTTTGCAAACGCTTCGCGCATAAGTCGTTTGTTGGTAGCAATACGAAGTGACCGCTCCGAGGCTATCGGCACATCGGGCGGCAGATATGGCACTAGTTTGCGCAAAAATTGCACGTAGACATCGCCACGGCAAACGACGCCTGCCACTTTGGCCGGCAGTGAGTCCATAATTCGCTGCAGCGTATCTGGCTCGAAGTCACATGCAATGACTTCTAAGTCCTGCCGATGAGGGCTGTACTTATTAGGCTGAGTCGTTAGTAGCACAATATGTGGTTCGCCCAGCTCGGGGTGTTCCGCCCGCAAACGCTGCACTGAGTCTACTACACTGCTTTTCATAACCTCAACTACCAAAATTATATATGCTTGCGTCATGACCCTATCCTATCTGATCCGGCGGCGGTATAACAGCCCCATGCAAGAAGCAAAGTGAAATAATATGCCGTTATACTTACGCGGCAAGTGAGCTGTTTAAATAAACTTCAGTGACGTCCTCAGCTGGATGCCATCTGATCTGCCGAGGTATTTTGAGCATGCCCATGCCTTGTAAGATTGCTGCATCTTTGAAGGAGAAGCTCGTCACACTCATAACAAGCGCCCTGACAGTGTCTGGGTCTGATGCGGAAAAGCTACGCAGCCATAACTCCTGCTCCAGATAATCAAGTGGTTGAGAGCTATGGCCACCCTCACGGTACAGCCGCAGGATTCGATCCGCCGCTAGCTTAGCCTTCTTTTGGTCAGCACCCGGACTGCGTTTGCCGGCGTTATAAAATGCGCGGGCAGTTTCTAGCTGGTTACCGCCGTTCAGTTTTACTTGTAGCGCACGCAGGTAGGTAGTACTAGCGCCGTCCACCTCGCCCAACCTTGCGCGCATTCGCCGCTCTTCGTAAATGCCGCCCATCTCGCGGCCCGTCACTCGGCGCCGGCCGCCGACCTGGGCTAGCGGAATATACTGCGCCAATATTTCATCGAACATATTCTGCACAACGTGCGTCAGCTCATGCGATGCAACCGCCAGACTTTCACTGCCGCTCCGGCTGAATGACATGGGAACCTTCATGACACGTTTCGCCCCGTTGACGCTCAGCGAATCTTTGCCACGTACAAAAACAATCTGCCACTTACCGTCCGAAGCATACCCTGAACGCTTCTTGAGCGTCTCTTCATCCGGCGCAGGGACACTGCTAAGCAAATCCCATTTGCTTAGCACACCGGCGAGTATTTGCCGTAAGTCATCCTTGTTCCACGTAGCTCCATCTAACTTAGCGACAATTTCACCCGGCAGCTGCTCGACCGCCGCGTCAAGCAGCTGCCGACCCTCAGCTTCCAATTCGGCCGCGAGCTCTATGTCCTGGCGCGCCAAGGGCGTGAATTTAGGGCTACCGACATCCGCACCATTGCGCACAAGGTCAAGCCGGCGCATAAACTGATGGCGTAGTTCTGCATTTTCCTGCTCTTCGGCATCAAATAAATACTTCACGACCGGCGCAGCCTCGGCCAGTCTCTCCCGCCACTCTTCTACACGTGGGGTATCAGGTGATACACGCAGCTGGCTAGCAAGCTCCACAACATCGGGATACATGGCGGCCATCATGTTGTTCACTTTTGCTTGATACAACGATAATAGCTGGCGTTTCTTAGCATACAAGCCACTGTCAGCAAGCGCCTCATCTTTAAGTCTGTGCCCTATTTGCCGGTAGGCGGCACGATATGCCTGAAGCGCCTCCAGCTTGTTCAGCAAACCAGTTGGTACAGAGTTGTCGGGGTCACTAAGAAACTCCGGCACGCCATCCGGTGCGAAATTAACGTGTAGAGTAGGACTATCATGCCAATCAGTGGCAGTATCTTCTTCTGCGGCTAGAAGTGCAGCGATGATCTGTTCTTTGTACCAATCAAGACTTTCTTTAGCAACCGCTGTACGCTCTTTATCAATCTGCTTCTGCCGCTCGGAAAGTTGCCTGTTATTTTCCCTCGCGACCTCAGCCACCGTTTGATCGTCGTTATGAGTCAATGTCTGAACCACTACGTCTCTGGCTACAATCTCAGCCAACGCCGACTGTACATCTCCATCAGTAGCGACCTCAGGGGAGACCCCCAGCCGTACTAAAGCGGCACGGCCCGCATCAGTAGCAAAGTAGCCCGTGTAGAATTTTTTATCGAAATCATTTGAAATCTTCCGCACATCGTCCAGGTCTCGCACTCTCTTCCCGGAACCTTCGTAGAGTGTGATAAACTCCGCGGGTACCTCATACAATTCGCGAGCGAACGCAACCAGTTCAGGCGACACCTCCAACGCCTCCGCCTGCTCAATAGACACACTCAGCGCCGGTGCGACAACTTCCGCATAGACCACATCCCGCGGCGTGAACGGATATACCGCCTGCTCTACCTCTCTAGTGTTCACTTAGGACAGCCCGTCAATGCTGTGCCTGGGACACTACGCGGTACGCAAAATAGACGACAGTCACGATAAGCAGCGCCAAGCATATGAGCATTGGGATGAAACCGTTTTGGTCGCCGGAAGGATAATTGTTGCGCTTACGCATTTGTTATAGTATGACACATTGTGCAATAGACCACTTGCTACAGCTCAGCCCGCCTAAAATAAGCCATGCTTTTTACCGCCATCACCCGCAACGAACTGTTCCAGCAAAGCTTTTTGCTGCTTGGTAAGCTTGGTCGGCGTGTCCACCACGATGGTCACAATGTGCGGCCCGCGGGTTTCACTGCGAATATGCGGCACGCCGTGGCCACTCAGCTTAAAGTCAGTGCCGCTTTGTGTGCCGGCCGGGATCTTCATACGCACGCTGCCATCCACGGTTTCCACGTCCATCTCGCTACCTAGCGCCGCGTCCACCATGCTGACATGCTCTTCACTTAGTATAATGTCGCCTTCGCGTGTGAACCTTTTGTGCGCCTTGACACGCACATGCACATACAGGTCGCCCTTGGGGCCGTTCGCGACCGCTTCACCGTGGTCGCGCAAACGTATAGTTGCTCCGTCGTCAATTCCGGCCGGCACCTTGAGCGGGATACTCTGTGTGCGGCGCTCGGTACCCCGGCCATGGCAGACGGTGCAGACCTTTTCGGGCACTTTGCCAGTGCCCTTGCAGGTCGGGCAGATGCTGGCCTGCTGAATATTACCAAAGATGGTCCGCGTGGCCGTAACCACCTGGCCGCTGCCGCCGCAAGTACCGCACGTTTTGAGCGAATAGCCGGGTTCGGCCGTCGTACCCTTACAGTGACTACAGGTATCTTCGAGGTTAAGCTTCAGATCAACTTCTGTGCCAAAAACTGCTTCCTCGAAGCTGATTTCGATACGCGTTTCCACGTCATTGCCACGCGCCTGGCGCCGCTGGCCCGCTCCCTGCTGACCCCCGAAAAAGCTGCTGAATATGTCGCCGAGGCCGAGATCGCCAAAGTCGAAGTTTACATTCTGACTGTTAAACCCGCCGCCGTAACCTGTAAATGGATTACCGTCACTGGCCGCGCTGCCGCCCACACCGGCATGGCCGAACTGGTCGTAGCGCTGGCGCTTGCTGGGGTCTTTCAGCACCTCATACGCTTCGTTGACCTCTTTGAATTTCGTTTCGTCGCCGCCGCGGTCAGGGTGCAGCTCCACCGCCTTCCGGCGGAAAGCCTTCTTGATTTCGTCGGCGCTAGCGCTTTTGCCAACCCCTAAAACTTCGTAGTAGTCTCGTTTCGCGGCCATATTATTCCTCTTATTCTACCCTATTCGACATCTACGTTCTCGAGTAGCCAGGCTATGGCATCGTCATTGGTTTGCGCTACTGGAAATGCCTGTAATACGAAGGTCTCGTATGTATGATGCTTCCGTGCCTCAGTTTCAATTTTCTCAAAGTTGGCGGCAATAGACTTCATAATCAGCTTGATCTCTTTATTGTCTTCCAGCTTGCCTTGCCACCAGTTTTTACTGCGGACTTCGAGCTGCTCAACACAAGCAACGAGATGCCGAGCTAGCAGTGCGTCGGTAATGCGTTGTGCTTCTTGCCAGCTGCCGCAAGTCAGAACCAGCTCTACGAAGTTAGGCGTGGCTGCCATGCTTTTATACAACCTACGCTACTTCTCATCGACAACTTCGCCTTCGATGGGGCCGTCGCCTTTTTTCTCATCGTCAGAAAGGTTTTTGTCCTCTTCGGGGGTCTCGTCTTTTGCGGCCGACTCGTACATTTTGGCGCCGATAGGCATGAGTACGTCGTTGAGCTCCTTGGCAGCCTCTTGCAGCGCATCTTTATCGACAGTTTCGTCAGCTACGACTTTCTTAGCCTTCTCGGCAGCTTCGTCGATGGCTTTTATATCATCCTCGGACAGCTTGTCCTTGTACTCGGTCTTCATCTTCTCGGCCTGATACACAGCGCTATCAAGCTGGTTGCGCGCTTCCACAGCTTCTTTCTTTTTCTTGTCCTCTTCAGCATGGACTTCAGCGTCCTTGGCCATCTTCTCCACCTCTGTCTTGTCGAGATTGCCGGAACCAGAGATGGTAATGCTCTGCTCTTTGCCCGTGCCTTTATCTTTGGCCGTAACATTCAAGATGCCGTTGGCATCGATGTTAAAGGTCACTTCGATCTGTGGCACGCCACGAGGAGCCGAGGCTATACCGTCTAGAATAAACGTGCCGAGCACCTTGTTGCCATCCATCATTTCGCGCTCGCCCTGGCCGACCTTGATTTCGACCTGCGGCTGGTTGTCAGCTGCAGTACTGAACACTTCGGACTTGGAGGTTGGAATGGTAGTGTTGCGCTCAATAAGCTTGGTCATCACGCCGCCCATGGTTTCAATGCCCAAGGAAAGCGGCGTAACGTCTAGCAGGAGCACATCCTTGACATCGCCCTGCAGTACACCGCCCTGGATGGCCGCGCCGACGGCCACGACTTCATCAGGGTTCACACCCTTCATCGGCTCTTTGCCGAAGATAGCTTTGACCTTTTCTTGCACAGCCGGCATGCGGGTCATACCACCAACCAGCACCACGGCGTCAATGTCGGCGGCCTTAAGGCCGGCGTCTTTGAGTGCTTTTTCACACGGATCGGCAGTTTTGGCAATTAAGTCCGCAACCAGGCTTTCGAGCTTGGCACGGGTCAGCTTGTGCTCAAAATGCTTGGGACCTTCGGCGTCGGCGGTTAGGAACGGCAGGTTCACGTTAATTTCTTGTGCAGAGGAAAGCTCGATCTTGGCCTTCTCGGCCTCATCACGCAGACGCTGCATGGCAGCATTGTCACCGCTGATATCGATGCCGCTTTCCTTCTTGAACTCATCCACGAAGTAGTTGATGATAATGCGGTCAAAATCGGCACCGCCCAGGTGCGTGTCACCATTAGTGCTTTTAACTTCAAAAACGCCGTCACCGAGTTCCAGGATGGACACGTCGAACGTACCGCCACCCAGGTCGTACACGGCGATCTTCTCGTCTGCCTTACCACCCTTGTCCAGACCGTATGCCAGAGCCGCGGCAGTCGGTTCATTAATAATGCGCTTGACCTCCAGACCGGCAATCTTACCGGCGTCCTTGGTCGCTTGGCGCTGGCTGTCGTCGAAGTAGGCCGGCACGGTAATGACCGCTTCGGTCACCTTATCACCTAAGAAGCTTTCGGCGTCGGCTTTCAATTTGCCGAGAATCATGGCACTGATTTCCTCAGGGCTGTATTCCTTGTCGCCCATCTTGACCTTGACACCGTTGCCGCTCTTGACGATTTCGTAGCCCATGAGCTTGAGATCGCGCTGAACTTCTTTGTCATCAAAGCTGCGGCCGATAAGCCGTTTGACTTCATATACTGTATTCTTGGAGTTGGTAACCTGCTGGCGGCGCGCTAAAGCACCGACCAGGCGTTCACCATTTTTGTTGATAGCCACCACTGAAGGCGTGGTGCGGTTGCCTTCGGAGTTTGCAATAATCTCCGGTTTGCCGCTTTGCATAACGGCCATCGCCGAGTTAGTGGTACCAAGGTCAATCCCAATAATTTTTGCCATTAATCTGTTCCTCCTTGAGCTATTGCGTATTCATAAATTTTATCTAACTGGGAACCCGCCAGTCCTTCCTGTGCACCGTAGCTATATATAGTATCCAGGCATTCGAGCATGTACTCCTCGCCAGCCTGATCCGTCTGGGTCAAGGCCCAGTGCATTGCCTGTGCGATTGCTGGCGCTACAACCCAGAAGCGCTGCTCATCCGCTCCAGCTGTATTTTCTGTGTACTCTAGACCTGGGTATTGATTAGCATCACGCATTATGATCTCTGCACTAGCAGATGATTAACCTGAGTGCTAACATAATTGTAGCATAAGACTCTGGCACTCAATAGTCAAGAGTGCCAAACCATCTACCACTTCCACCCCTACGGCTATATATTATTTTATGCTGGACCACGCTACACCTCTGAGCCCTACTACTGCATCGTGACGCGAACCATGGCATGGCGGACCACTTCATCGCCAAGCTGGTAGCCGGCCTGAAGTTCCTCGCTGACAATTTCCTGTGTGCCGTCGCCGTCATCCATGCTCACGGCCTCATGCAGACGAGGGTCAAAGGGCTTACCAACTGTTTTGATTCTTACAACGCCTATGTCCAAAAGTGCCTTTTCAAACTGCTTGACTACACCTTGCACACCCTTGATGTAGTCGTTGCCCTCCAGCTCTTTGGGTACATGTTTGAGCGCACGTTCAAAGTTATCAATAACCGGCAGCAGCTCTCGGACCACGCTGGCCTTGACGACACTTTGCAGGCCGGCAAGCTGCTCATCATGCCGGCGACGCAAGTTGGTTGCATCAGCCCGTTCGCGCTGCAGCGCTTCGGTCAGTTCCCGTACCTGGGCTGCGAAGTCGATCGCATGTGTGTCGTCGGCCTGTGCGTTCGACGGTGCAGGGGCGTTCCCTTCTGGTACGTCCCTTTTAGGTTCGGTGGGTTTGTGCCCTTTTTTATCGCTCATTACAAAACCTCCTCCAATGTCTTACCGGTGTGTGCCACCAGCGCCATAACGTCGCGGTAGCTTTGGCGGGTGGGGCCCAGCGTACCGATATAGCTATGGTCACTGAACGGACTCCTAAACCTGCTAATAACCAGACTTACGCCGGCGCTGCGCCCGATAGGGTTTTCACTGCCGATGTAGACGCTTAGAGGCTCGTTCGGCGCTGCTTCACGCAGCCACGGCTCCAGGTTGTCGAGCAGACGCGCCACCTGCTGCACCTGCTGACCGCTCACGAATTCGGGTTGCCCAAACAGGTTGCTCAGGCCGCTCATATACAGCTGGTTACCGATGGTAGCAAGTGCCAGATTGTGGGTCAGTTCTACCAGTGTATCCACAGCGTTGCGGATAGTGCGCTCGGGCATGCCGCCATGCTGCACGCGGGCAGTCAGGGCGCGCTCGGCGCGTTTCTCGGGCTGGGCAGCTTCCGTTTCAGCAGCCAGATTGTTCACATAGAAGCGGTAACCATGGTCGGTAGGGATACGCCCGGCGCTGGTGTGCGGCTGACGGATGTAGCCCATACGCTCCAGCTCGGCCATTTCGGCGCGGATAGTTGCGCTGGACACACCGAATAGTTTGGCCAGCAAACTGCTGCCTACCGGCACCGCCACTTCGGCATATTGCTCGATGATGGCGCTTAAAATTTGCTTTTGTCGCTCTGTCATTGTCTAAAAGTATAGTCGCTTAGCACTCAAAACTCAAGACTGCCAGGCGCTACCGCCAATCCCAAAGCACAGCGTACGCAAAGTGTATACAGATAACGCTATTGCTTAAGTTCGGCTTTTGCTTAATAATCTTACTCGGAGAAACTTGTCCCTGATTGAGGGGCATATATACAGATAAAGGATGAAACTGAAGCAATGAAACGAGCAACATCTTCCCAATATAAATTCGGCGAGCGCGGCTTCGCCCATCACCTGCTAATGCCCATGCTAGCCATCGCGGCCGTAGCAGTTATCGGTGGGCTCGTTGCTGTGGCCGTAAATCATGCCCAGACCCTCCCATGCACTTCCCAGACGCTCCAATCGGGCAGTAAGGACAGTGGAAGCTCGCACTGCGTGCAGTACATACAACAGATGGAGAACGGCTTAACCGCAGATAATGCCCTGGTCGCTTACGGGACGACACGTATTAATAGTGCCCCTATCGGGGCCCTTAGCAGTACTTCCGCTGGCTTTCTTGTCATTAATAACAGCTTTGGGACCACGAGTAATATGTACGACGCGAGTACGAAGTCAGCAATAGCACACACGCAGAGTTGGACGAATACTGCTACGCTTGCCGGGATTCAGGAGTACGTTAGTAAGAGCATGACCGTAGCGAGCTTTCATAGCACAGTCAACCCAAGCGGTAACCTCCGGACAGACGGTGTTACCGATAAAGGCACATGGTACGCAATGTGCAGATATGCAACTCTCATCCCCTCATCCGCGGAAGCGGTTACCAACAGTACGGACTATACTGGCGGCAAGCCGAACAGTAGCGGGAGCAATAAGACAAATGCGTGGTACATTCGGTCTTACATACGTGCCGCTAGCACAGCTGCCAGCGATGCCGGTTGTAAGGCACTTCTGAGTGGGTCAACCACAACTACCTCCAAAACTACTACCATTCCTGCCGCTCCTACCGGCGTAAAATATGCGACCACCGCCAGCACTTTGACCGTAAGCTGGAACGCGGTCAGCGGCACTCAGTACTATCAAGTGGAGCCCTTGAATGCGAGCGGCGCCGCAGTACTAACGCCGAGTAAAATCGACTCCGGCACACTGAGTGCCTCATACAGCGTTGCCACGGTAGGCAGCAGCGGCTACGTGGAGGTTCGTGACTGTAATGCTTCCAGTGTCTGTAGTGCCTGGACTAAAATTCCCTTCAAGTTCGCCAGCAGCACAGCGTCCTCCGAAAGCAAGACTTCCGTACCATCGGTCCCTACTTCAATACATCCGTCGATTAATGCCTCTTCAGGTCAGCTCACAGTTACGTGGAGTGAGCCGTCAAACAATGCAACGTCTTACAATATCCACCTTCTCAATTCAAAAAGCGCCCTAGCTCCTCACACCGCAACTGTTGCAGTAACAGCAGCAGTGTTTAGCAAGGGTACAGCGGCGCCATTCAATGAGACAGTCGTACAGGCTTGTAACTCAGCAGGCTGCAGTTTGTGGAGCTTACCAGTAACTTACTAGTCCTTGGGATGTCTAGCCTACGATATCCACTACCGCTAGGTACTTCACCCGGATAACCGCTCGACTTTGCCGAGTATAGTCCTAGGCTAACCCTAGACCATCAGGCCCTTCGCGAGTTCGTGCCGCACTTGTCGCAGGAGCTCTTTAGTAAGATCGCAACCACGATCCTGCTTCCGCTTGTCGACCATTCCTCGCTCCACAATTTGGCGCAAGTCTTCGGCAGCCTGCTCGATGGTATCGTTGACGACAAACTTGAAGTACGGCAATGCAAGCATCGCCTCAAGCACTTTCTCGGCTGTCCGCAGACGGTTCGCAAATTCGGCGGGATGCAGATCTTCACGTCCAAACAGCCGCTTAAGCCACACGTCATAGCTAATCGGCAACAACCCGATAATGTGGGCGTCCGGCTTGGCGGCGGCAACCGCTTGTGCACCCTGGTACTCAAAATCATGTATGCCGATCTTACCGGCCTCGTTCGCCCGTTCAATTTCACGGATACTGGTACCGGAGACCTGTTGATTGTGTATAATTTCGGCCTCTATAAATTCGCCACTCCGGATGTCCTCCAGCATCCCCTCTTCGGTCCGGAAATAGTAATGAATGCCATCCTGCTCCATAATGCCATTGCGTAGTTTGGGTGGACGCGTCGTATCCGACACGATAAAGTAATAATTGTGATGTTCTACCAGGTAGTTGATGAGCGTGTTGCGACCACCGCCGGCCAGGCCAGACATAGCTACGAGATTAGCCTTGGAGAGCACGTGCCGGGCGTGTTCAGAAAGACGAAAATCCGCGATTGCCTTTCGAAATTCCGCCATATGTTCCAGCCGGACCGGTTCTACCATGCATTGATTATACCAGAGTCACCTCTGTTGTAAATCGCATCGTACCGCTAGTATGCGCCAAGAGCGTTATACTGTATACATGAAGCAGGCTCCGGATTTTACTTTACCCGACCAAGACGGCAACCTCAAGGCGCTGGCGGACTATGCCGGCCGGTGGCTGGTGCTCTATTTTTATCCGAAAGATGATACACCGGGCTGCACCACTGAAGCCTGCAGTTTCCGTGACGAGCGTGACGCTATTGCCGAGTTTGGCCATGCCGAAGTAGTGGGTATAAGCAAAGACAGCGTGAAGTCACACAAAAAATTTGCGGATAAGCAGCAGCTGAACTTTACGTTACTAAGTGATCCGGAGCACACAGCCATCGAGGCCTATGACAGCTGGAAGCCCAAAAAGTTTATGGGCCGCGAATACATAGGCACCGAACGAAATACGTTTATCATCGCTCCCGACGGTAGAATTGCCAAAGAGTACCGCGGCGTCGACCCCAAAACGCACGCCGCACAAATCATTACCGACCTCCAGACGCTACAAAAATAAGCAGCCACTTCAGGGCGGGTTTATACTGGGCGTCATAGCTTAAAATGGGAGACAATACAGTGAAGTTGGCTGGCTGCGTTATCAAGGATTCTGGTGGCAAAGTATTACTGTTGCACCGCAATAGTCCCAGGCGTACACAATGGGAAATACCGGGCGGAGGAGTTGAGGATGGCGAGACACCGGAGCAAGCAGCCGTTCGAGAGCTAAAAGAAGAACTGGACGTGACCGTTGTAGCTACTCGACAAATTGGCAGCAGAGCTTTCGAGGAAGATGGCATGTCTCATGAATACTATTGGATCGAAGGTAAGATAGCCGACGGCAAGCTACGGTTGACTGGTTCAGATGGCGGAATCCATGATGGCTTCCACTATTTTTCCACCACCGACATGCGGCAAATGTTCGACGAGCTGTCTGCCAACACCAAAAACTTTGTGGCTGCAGTGGAGTGCAAGGAGATCGAGTTCTAATAAGACTAATCGCGTTTAAGCATGACCGTGAAGGCTTCGGCCGGGATATCCACTTTACCGAATCGCTTCATCCGTTTTTTGCCCTTGGCCTGTTTGGCAAGCACCTTCTTTTTACGCGATACGTCTCCGCCATACAGGCCGGTTGTGACGTCTTTGCGATATGCTGAAATATCTTCGCGGGCGATGAACTTGCCGCCGATACCAGCCTGTAGGCTGACCTGGAAGTTCTGCCGCGGTATAACCTCTTTGAGTTTTTCGACCGTTTCGCGGCCTAGTCTTTGTGCTTCGCTGCGGTGCACCATAATGCTTAGCGCGCTCACTATTTCGCCGGCTATGTAAAAATCAAGCCGCACCAGATCTTCAGCGCGATAGTCGGCCAGCTCATAATTGAATGAGCCATAGCCGGAAGTAATACTCTTGAGCTGGTCATAGAAATCGGTCAGCAGGTTGGCGAGCGGCGCCTCAAAGGCGACCACAGCCCGTTCTTCCACGTAGCTGAGGTTGGTTTGCAAGCCACGCTTTGCAGAAATAAGCTGTATGACCGGGCCAATGTACTGTTGCGGCACGATAATTTCGCCCTTGATCCACGGCTCGCGGATTTCGGCGATTTGCGCTGGATCAGGCAGGTCGGCAGCACTCTTGATGTCCAGATCTTCGCCATTGGTCATCTTAACCTGATAGTCCGTCGACGGGTTCGTAACGACCAGCTCGAGGTTGTATTCACGCTCCAGCCGCTCACGGATTATATCCATATGCAGCAGACCGAGGAAACCGACGCGCACACCAAACCCGAGCACCGGTGAGTTCTCCGGCGCAAACTGCAGCGCGCTGTCACTTAAACTAAGCTTCTCGATGGCATCTTTCAGCTCCTGGTACTGCTCGTTGCTTTCCGGAAAAAAGCCGGCATACACGAACGGCTGGACGTCTTTGTAGCCGGGGAGCGGCTGCGTAGACGGCCGGGAGACCAGGGTTATCGTGTCACCAACTTTGGCATCGCGCGTCGTTTTGAGGTTGGTAACTATGTAACCGATTTCGCCAGCCTTCAGACTCTGGCCGGGTGTCATATCCGGCGTCAGCGCGCCGACTTCCAGGCCCAAACCGTTCGCACTTGTATTCATCATCTTTATCTGCGCATTCTTGTCGATCTGCCCGTCGAACACCCGCACATACAAAATCACGCCACGGTAATCATCGTAGTAGCTGTCAAAAATAAGCGCCCGCGTTTCGTTGTTAAAGAGCTGTTCAGCAGCAGGTTTTGGCGATGGTACGTCTGTTAGTATACGCTCTAGGACATTTTCTACGCCCACTCCGGTTTTGGCGCTTATCTGAAGAATATCGTCAAATCTGCAACCGAGCAGACTCACGATTTCAGCACCCACACGCTCCACGTCTGCCGCCGGTAGGTCGATTTTGTTCATGACGGGTATGATGGTCAGGTCGGCGTTCAACGCCAGATAGACATTGGCGAGCGTCTGTGCCTGGATGCCCTGTGATGCATCTACAACAAGCAGAGCGCCCTCGCAGGCCTGTAGGCTACGCGATACCTCGTAGCTAAAGTCAACGTGTCCGGGCGTATCAATGAGATTGAGTTCATAATCCTTGTAGCTCATACGCACGGGTGCCAACTTGATCGTGATACCTTTTTCGCGTTCCAAGTCCATACGGTCCAGCAGCTGGGCCTTCATGTTGCGCTTTTCGACTGTGCCGGTCAGCTCCAATAGCCGGTCAGCCAGCGTGCTTTTGCCGTGGTCAATGTGCGCAATAATGCAAAAATTACGGATATGGTCTTGGTTCATCAGGCCCTTATTATAACAGAGGTAGGTATAAAACCGATCAGGGGCGAGTAGAGGTGGAGCGTTTGGTGATAACGTAATCGTGCTGCAAGGTAAGTAGTTGTCCGACCGCTCCCTGCAACTGGAACTGTTCCGCGCTCGTTTCCGGCAGCGCGGCAGCGATTTGTTCCAGGCAGGCGGCCAGCGTCGCGAAATAGTCACCTGAAGCGACGAGCGCCCGGAGGTGCATATTTTCGGCATCAGCCGGGACGTCGTGCAGCAAACGGCCGAACACGCCCAAACCGTCAGTTGTGATCACATCGTTGGGGCCAATCATATACATGGCGCTCTTCATATAAACTCCAGTATACTCCGGTGTCCATCGGCCGCAATGATGAGATGGTCGAGCAAGTCGATGCCCAGAATTTTGCCGGCAGCGATCAACTGCCGTGTTACTTCCACGTCGGCCTCACTGGGCTCCAGACTGCCGGACGGGTGGTTATGCGCAATTATCACCGCCGCCGCGCCGTATTCGACAGCCGGATGGAAAACTTCGCGTGGATGCACAATATTGGATGTCAAACTGCCGATGGAGATGGTTTCGTCGTGAATAACCTGATGGCGGCTACTCAAATACAGGCCGCGCAACTGTTCCTTGCCATTCAGATTCATCTCACGGAAATACTGATACGCCTGGCGTGGTGTACGTACTTCGACCGGCTGGCCGCTGCGGCGGGTGGCGTAGGCCCTGCGGCCCAGCTCAAAGGCGGCAACCAGTTGACAGGCTTTGGTGATCGGGATATCGAGCGTACCGGCAAGTTCGGCAGGCTTGGCGTTGCCGTACACGGCACGTTCGCCGTATTCCTGCAAGGTACGCCGTGCCATGGCAAGCACATCCTCCCGACGCGTCCCCACGCCCCACAGTACGGCCAGTAGTTCGGCCTGTGTTAGGCTCTGGGCACCGGCAGCCAGTAGCTTTTCACGAGGCCGTTCATCAAGGGGCCAATCTCTGATCCGGTATTCGTCCCCATGAAACGTACGATCAGTATCGGTAATACGGTAAGGCTGGGGCAGCGTGACAGACATATACACGTATATTAAAGCACTTGGGCATTGAAAAATGCCACCTTTTCTACAGAAAGCTTAAGTAACACTAATACTCAACTTTAACGGGCCGGTAAACCACGCGGCGTACCCACCGCCAGAAAGGCTGAGCCTCCACAAGGCCGAACAGGCTGGAGACCAGCAGGTGTACCGTGAGGGTTATGCCGGCCAATATGCACACCTTAGTCCCCAAAGTAATAATACCGCGGTCCGTTGCGTTAAGCGGTACAAATCCGACAGTGATATAGCCCGCCATCAGGCTAAAGCCCGTCACCGATACCGTGCGAAATACCCCGCTCCAGAAAGTGGCGTCAAATAATTTACGGTCGCGCCATACCATAACCGCGCCGAGTACAAACACCTCCGCAGCGGCCGCCACGGACTGGGCCACTGCCAGACCCTGCAGACCGTAATTCTCCTTGCTGCCAAGCCAGACGGCCAGCACGATATTAAGTGATATGGTGAAGACGGAGACATACAGCGGCGTACGTGTATCCTTCTGAGCATAAAACCAGCGTGACATAAGCGTATATAGCGTATTGAATAGTATTGCGACTGTCATAAACCCGAATACCAGCGCAATGTCACCGCTGTCACGGGTGAAGATGAGGCGCGCCAGATAACCTCGACCGAAGAAACATATCACCACGACTGGAAGCGCAATCCAGATTATAAGTCGCAAATACCGCAAAAAATCCTCGCGGAACAGATCAGGCTGGCCATTGCTTAAACGATTGTTCAGGCGCGGAAACACGGCCGTGGAAATAGCCGTTCCGATGAGCATCACCGGCGCGGTCATGAGTGTATAGGCATTGCTATAGTATGTTATCGAGCCAGTGGCAAGTTTTGATGCCACGTTGATTTCCACAATCGATTCCACCTGGTCGATACCCTGGTCAAGGCTACGCGGCGGCAGGTTGCGCAGCACCGAGCGGAAATCGGCACGACGCCATAAAATCCCAGGCCGCCATTTCATGCCGGTCCCGTACACACCGCACAGCACTATCAGCAGTTGCAATATCGCACCCACCAGAGCCCCCAGCCCCAGTCCAGTAATCCCCATATGGCCAGGACCCCCGGCGTTGCCCCCGCGCATACTGAACACCAGCGCCGCCACGATAATGCTGCCGTTATAAAACAGGGGAGCGGTAGCGTAAAAGAAGAACCGGCCAAGCTGTTGCTGCGTCGCCGCCAGTATACCCGAAACCGTGAAAATGAGTGGATTCAAGCTAAGAAAACGCATGATGGCAACGGCATCGTGCAGCTGCTGGGGATGCAGATCCGGCGCGACAATGTAGCGCAGGATCGGCTCAGCAAATACAAAAATAACCACCGAGACGACCAGCATGATCAAGCTCAGAAAATTCAGCAGGCTGCTGACAAGCTCCCACATCCCTTTGCGGTCACCACGCGCCAGCCGGTCGGCCAGCACCGGCATAAATGCCACCCCCAGCGCACCCGCCGAAATCGTGTAAAAGAAAAAATCGGGTACGGTAAAAGCCGCAAAGTAGCTGTCCGTGCTATGCGGACCCACGGCCAGAAAGTTGGCATTCACCAACTTGGTACGCAAAAACCCCAGGATCTGCGCGATCAGCTGGCTGCCGATAAGCAGCGCGGCTACGCCGCCAAGCGAGATATGTTTGCGGGTGCGGGGAAGCTTCATGTTCATAATAAAAATGACTGCATTTAAGTATAGGCGTTCGGAGCGTTCCAGAACAGGGAAACACGGAATTTCATGAAACCGCCAGGAGCCTTCAGGTGCATATCAGTGCAGACTGATAACGCCGGAGTCTATAGCTTTGGCTATTTTTTCGGCGGTGGGACCGGTCTGGGTAGCAGTCGGCGCCTTCTTTTTGCGTTTGCGGGTACGTTTGCGCCTAGCTGGCAGCGCCACCGGCTCCGGTGCATCGGCAGCAGGAGCAGGCTGCTCTATCGGGCCGAGTACCGCCTGCGACAGCACAGCAGCCGTCGATTGCGGCGGCTTGGGGGCAGGTAGCACCACCGGAGCCGCAGGAGTAGTAGCGGTGGTCGGGGTGTGCTCAGGCTTCGGCGCAGAACTTTCAGGCTTTGGTTTAGCTGCTTTAGTCTCGACTGACTTGGACGTGTTGTTACCCATCAGATACCGCTCGCTCACATAGCGCTCCACCGACTCACGGCTCTGGGCATATTGCGAACGGGAATGAGCGATGATTTGCGGACTGTAATCGGTACCGAACGGCGGCAGGTTGAGGCTAATGGCACTGAACGCCGGCACCTTTTCCCCGCCAATGATCATGCTAATAGCAAAGTGGCGGTTGTTCATGTGCACCAGGTCGTGCTCCTCGAACTTGGGTTCAAAGTATTTGAGCATACCGCGCGCATCGTCAGCGCTGGTACGAAAGCTGATGATACTACCCACGTTACCAAATACCGCATCCTTGACCTCTTGCATCATCTGTGCGGTGTACTGGTTGGCTACGGTTAGGCTCAGGCCGTACTTACGGGCCTCAGAAAGAATCGTCGCGAAACTGTCGGTAGCAAAGTTCTGGAACTCGTCCACATACAGGTAGAACGGCGTACGTTGCTCTCCGGCAATATCGGCACGGCTCATGGCAGCCATCTGTACTTTGGTAACCAGCAGCGCACCGAGCAATGCGGCGTTGTCTTCACCCACCAGTCCGCGGCTTAAGTTCACGATCAGGATCTTATGCTCGTCCATGATTTGCCGGACATTAAAGCTGCTTTTAGGCTGCCCGATAATGTTACGCACCAGCGGGTTTGCCGTAAAAGCACCCACCTTGTTGAGGATTGGTGCTACGGCTTCGGTCATAAACTTGTCGTTCCAGCTGGCAAATTCGATAGTCCAGAAGTTACGCACCACCGGGTCAACGACATATCTCAGCACCTCGTTCCGGAACTTCTTTTCGGTCAAGATACGAGTAATGTCAAGCATAGTTGCGTCCGGGTAATCGAGCAACGCCAAAATGCTGTAGCGCAGAATGTACTCCAGCCGCGGCCCCCAGCTGTTTTCGAAAATCCGCTTAATGACGCCTATCAGCTCAGAGCAAGTATGCGTTTTGAGCTTAGAGTCATAGACCTCCAACGGGTTAAAGCCCATCGGGAAATCGGTGTCAGCCGGGTTGAAATAGACCACGTCGGCGGCACGTTCTGGCGGGATACGTTTTAGTACGTTCAGCGCGTAATCGCCGTGCGGATCGATAACCGCAAAGCCATACGGGCTGTAGATGTCACTTATACTTAGTAGCTCCAACATGCCAGATTTACCAGCACCGGTTTGCCCAATGATGTACAGATGCCGCCCGCGGTCACTACGCGGCAAGCCGAACATGGTGTTGTGCCCACGAAAGTTAGTGGCAGCAATCGGACTGAGTTCTTCGCCGGTGAGCGGTGTGATCACCGGCAAGTTGGCCGGCGGTTCGGCCGTCTGCGTAGTCGCCCACAGGATGTAGGGCGTTTCCACGTTAGTGTGCGGCAAGTGGTACAACGTAGCGACCTCTTCAATGTTGCACATGAAGCCATTGCGGTTGAATTCACGGCTCCGGTAGTACGCGACCAGAAACGGGTCATTGACCACCCGTTTGGCATCAAAACCGTTCAAGTAGGTGCTGTTGAACTGCTTGTAGCTGGCAATGATGCTCTGCATCTGCAGCTTAGCCTGCTGTTCATGGACGTTGCCGCGGTAGACGATGCGCAGCTGGGTCTCAAACGCCAGTTTCTGCACCTTTTCCTCGGCGGCGCTGGCCCGTGTGGTGTCATAATCACTGAGCTTTACGGACTCGTTAGTAACCTCCGGAGGCTTCCAGAGCATGCTCATAAACCCGGTAGTACGTTTGCCGCCCCCACCCTTTATGCCGGCGACGTACCGCTCACTGCTGCGATGCCAGTTGCTGGCCGCCGGACGGATGAGCAACTGCAGCCATGCTTCCTCATCTTCGGTAAATTTAGCGAGCGTAGCCGTGATGGCCGCCAGGGGGTCAACCTCGAAACTTTGGAACGTCTTTATGGGCAATGCATTGTGCGCGACAAACTTTAGTTCGGTCACCAGCTGAGTCTGGAAGTTCTGCGCCGGATCGTATAGCGCGTAATCATCCACTTCACTGATATGCACTGTAGGATACTGGGCGTAAATTTGTTCTTCGACATAGCTCTTCAGATAATTCGGCACCCACACATAAAAACCGATGCGCTTTTTTAGCACTGCGATCTCAAAACTCAAGCGTTCCCGCTTAGCACTGGCGAATAGCCCCGGTAGCGGTATGGTAAGCAACCCGTGCAGAGATGCGAACATCTGCTCGGCTGCCAGTTCTTTCTTATCGTTGGTGCGCGGAACCTGCAAAAGTAACACCACGCCGCTGTCATCGTGGTCTGCCTCTTGGGAAGTATTGCGTCTTATTGCCATACCTAGACACCACTACAATGTGGTTATCTTTTATTCTCTCATTTTTAGGCAGGTAAATACAGCGACGCCAGCCAATCAAATTCGAAGAAATCATGCTGATTACTAACAATAAGCAAAATGTAAGTTTGCTTACAGTTTTAGGCCGTAACACGGTATACGCTAGAGCGCAGCGCCTCAGTCGAGCGCCCATATGGGCAGTTCCTGGACGAGCGCACCTTAACAGACGTGATGATTGCAAAAGACTTACACAGCCTTGCCTCGACATATCGCAATTGCGTACAACTTGTGCCATAAGTATGTATTCAATTGTGATATGTCGACAGGAACATTGTTCCTGGTGAGGATAGCTTCAAGGCTTATTGGCTATGACACCCCTAGGAACCCAAAAGCAGGACGAGCTGACAGGTTTTTCAGCGACAGCTCCATGTCTGTCGTGACACGCCGCGTTATCAGCTTGACTCTAAACTCGGCGAAGTCGTTTTACTCACACGAGGGGGGAGTGAGTAGGCTTCGTCGGATTGGCGAGCGTTGTACCAAGACCGACCGTAACGGTTTGGGGGGATTGGTGCCGGTTCAGGCATGTTGTACTGTGCTCGGATCGAGGAGATATGCCTGGGGACTTTGTGTTACCCTCCCGCCAAGGCATCTTCTGACGCTCGCCGATAAGCTTTATGTAAAAGGACACACCTTGCCCCGTGTCCGGCTGGCCTGAGTGACACGCGCTGCCCACGATGCCCCGCTACTGCTGCGGTGTACCTCGTGGGCCACGTGTTCACTCAGGCCAGTGCTACCGGGATGATGATCTTTGCGATCGAGACTTGAGTGACGGAATTTTCCGTTAACCCTCTCGCAAAAAGCAGCAATCATCACGTCGTTCCCACTAAGCGCACAACACCTAGAGCCAGGTTGCGGGTTTAGCAGGAACGATTAAGCCAGCCTGTAGCCCTTACTCGGGATAAAAGAACTGCGGGTTTGCCAGCAACAGTTCCCATATTTCGTCATAGTACAGGAACGCGCCAGAATGTACTTTGGCTTTTTCACGGTGTTTTTGCAGCGTTGACCGCCATTGCTCCATGGTAATCTTGTTTCTCTGGTAAAAATGCCCATTTTCGACATAGTCGTACAGTAAGACGAGTACTTTATCCATGGACTTCACAAACCGTGCCTCGTCAGAACCCTGTCGTTCGTAGGCTTCCACTGTTTTCGTAATCCACGGCAACGCTTTGTAATCTTTCGCGAGACGTCGCAGGGCTGACTTTTCACGAGACTCCTTGGTTGCAAGTTTTATCTCCGACGCGAAATTCGAGGTATCGCCCGCGTAGACTTCAATAACATCATGCACAGTTGCAAACTGACATACTTTGCCGATGTCCAGTTTAGGGTCAATCTGTGGAGCGAGTGCACAGGCAAATAACGCTATCGACCACGAATGTTCAGCGTCATTCTCATGCCTGCCGCCAGCGAAGCTCAGCTCGCCATGACGTTCAATCTGGTAAAACGGAAATATCAACTCTTGAACTAAGCGCTGGAGCTCTCGCACGGTTGGCCGGGGTGCAGCCATTGCCATTATCGCTGTCTAGTACAGCGCTGCCTCTTTGGGCATGCGGCTGCCCTCGAAGACCTGTTTGACATCATCGGCGTCCACGGTCTCCTTTTCGAGCAGTCGGTCTTTCAGGGCTTCGATGAACTTCAGGTTAGCCCTTATGACCATCCGGGCGCGGTTAGCGGCTTCGGTTATCAATGCTTCGACTTCCTGGTCAATGAGTTTGGCGGTATCGTCGCTGTATTCACGCTCGTGCACCATGCGCTCCAGCATCATGCCCTCTTCCACATGGAAGACCTGGTCGCGCAGTTTACCGCTGCCCATACCCTGCTTAATGATCATGTCGCGCGCCAGCTCGGCAGCAGCTTGCAAGTCGCTGCTTGCGCCCGTCGTTACTTTGTCGTGGCCGTAAATAACCTCCTCGGCAATACGGCCACCAAGGCTGCGCGCCAGCACGTCTTTGTACTCAACGATGCTGTGGTAACTGCGATCCTCAGGTGGGATAGACCAGGTAACGCCGCCGGCACGGCCGCGCGGTATGATGGTAACTTTGTGGATCGGGTCACTGTCCGGCAGTACGTGGCCAACAATGGCGTGGCCAGCCTCGTGGTATGCCGTCAGCTCCTTTTCGTGGTCGTTCATGACCTTGCTCTTGCGCTCCGGGCCGATTGCCACACGCTCGAAGGCATCGGTGACATCTGCTTGGCTGATTTGCGAATGGTTACTGCGCGCTGCGATAATAGCCGATTCGTTCGCGATATTCGCCAGGTCCGCGCCAGAGCTGCCGGCAGTCTTGGCAGCTAGCGCATCAAGGTCGACGTTGCTGGCCAGCGGTTTCTTTTCGAAGTGGACCTTCAAAATGGCCAGCCGATCAGAACGTTCCGGCAAGTCGATGTTCACGCGGCGGTCAAAACGACCAGGACGCAGCAGCGCCGGGTCGAGCACGTCTGCACGGTTGGTCGCCGCCAGCACGATGACATTCTGCCCCTGTTCAAATCCGTCCATCTCAACCAAAATCTGGTTCAAAGTCTGTTCGCGCTCGTCATGACCACCGCCCATGCCACTGCCCCGACGACGTCCCACAGCGTCAATCTCATCGATAAAGATGATGCAGGGTGCGTTCTTTTTGGCCTTAGCAAACAGGTCGCGTACCCGGCTGGCGCCAACACCCACGAACATTTCCACGAACTCGGAACCGGATATACTAAAGAACGGTACGCCCGCTTCACCGGCCACGGCGCGGGCCAGCATAGTCTTGCCGGTACCCGGAGGGCCAACCAATAGCACACCCTTCGGTATGCGCGCACCAAGACTCGCAAATTTCTTGGGGAATTTCAAGAACTCCACGACCTCCTGCAGGTCCTGCTTGGCCTCTGCTTGGACGGCCACACTCTTGAATGAAACTTTGTCCTTTTCATTGCCGTAGAGCCGAGCCCGGCTCTTACCAAATGACAATGCCTGATTACCCTGCCCTTGAGCGCTCCGCAGCATAAAGTACAACAGCGCACCAATGGCAATAACCGGTATGAGGTTCACCGCGAGTTGACCAAGCACCTGGCCGGCGCTGCTGGCAGGCGCCACATTCACTTCAACCTTGTTGCGATCAAAGCCCTCAGCCCAAACACTGACACCATCTTCTTTATATGACTTAAGGGTAGCGTGCGTATCGCCTTTTTTGGTGATGTCCAGCTCGTCGCCGTTGATCACGATCTTCTTGTACTGTCCGTCGTTGGCCTGGTGAATAGCCTGCGTTAATGGGATTTCGGTGAGCGTACCCGGCTGGCGGTAATATGCCCAGGCTATCAGGACCATCAGAACGACCAGCGCCGTAAAGCCGATGTTCTTAAAGCCTCGCCCGTTGCCCCCCCGTTTAGCATTCGGTCGTCGTAAAGGTTTTTTCTCCATATCTTATATAGTATACATGTTTCACCTGCGGTTTGCCTAGCGCTCACGGTGCTCAAGTGCCAATGTTGCCGGGCTAATCTTTAGCCAGTACTGCCTATTGATGTCTACCCTGGTACCGGCCCGGCCCGTCTTGGCGGCGATCACCAGCCGTTCAAGCATTTTGCGCGACAATTCCGCCTGCGCATAGCGCAGCAGCCACCCAGCTATGACTTCCCGCGCTACCGCATGCGGCAGCATTGTAAAGTTGTAGCGGTCAAGCACGCCGGACGCCGGCTGTAGGTGTAAGTAAACTGCTAATTCCCGGTCAATAGCCTCGTTAAGCTCAGCGGCACGCCGGGAGGTCGCCAGCAGCGCTTCCCTATCATTAGAAACGAAACGAGGCAATATACGGCGGCGAATGTAGTTGCGCAAATACCGCTCATCGTTGTTTGTGCTGTCTTCACGCCACCGAAGCCCCTCCTTTTCAGCGTAGCGCAGCAACTCTTTTTTAGATACCTGTAAGAGCGGGCGCTTGATAGCCTCAGTATTTTTAAGCGAGCTTAGACCCCGGCGACCTGTGCCACGCAGCAGATTAAGGATAAGCGTTTCCAGCAGGTCATCCTGATGATGCGCCGTTATGATCGCTTCCGCCCCGCTTGCCGTTCTGACCTGACGCAAAAAACCATACCGCGCCTGGCGCGCCGCCGCCTCGCTCGCATTCCCGCCCAGCTCAGCGCGCTGATACACAAACGGTAGCCCGTATTCCTTCGCCAGCATCTGCACAAACTGCCTATCCTCGATCGAATCCGGCCGGATGCCGTGGTCAAAATGCGCCACCGTCAATCGCAGGTCCGGCCGCTGGGCAAGCAGATGCAGCAGCGCCACGGAGTCCACCCCCCCGCTCACCGCTACTACGTATCTCCCTGACTGTAATTCAACGTTCATATCTGTAATATGCCCCGCGTATAGCTGCGACTACTCGCGAGAAGAAAGCTGGCTCTTTTCTCGCTCCGTTGCCTTGCTCTATAATTATATCCGATGTCGAAACCCAGCGCGGCGCGTCTCATTGATTTGCAACAGCTCATGGTGCGGTTCGCAGCAGTTAACCGGCACGTTAACTTTCCTCCCCCGATCAACCGCGTTGAAAATGACGTTGAGCACACTTACACCCTGGCGATGGCAGTGTGGTTCTTGGCAGCGTCATTTCCGGAGCTCAATCGCGACGCACTCATACGTCTCGCTCTTGCGCATGACTTATTGGAAGTGCACGCGGGCGACACCTTTGTATTTACGCATGACGACTCATTAGCCACAAAGCACGAGCGTGAGTCCGCGGCAGTCAAACAGCTTAGACAGGATTGGCCCGATTTTCCCGACCTCATGGCCGCTATCGACGAATATGAACAGCGCGAGTCACCCGAGGCAAAATTCGTTTATGCCCTCGACAAAGTCATGGTTATTACGCTCAACATGCTGAACGGCGGCAGATCCTGGCGTAAGCACGATGTGACGTTTGAGCAGTTTGTAGCCGAAAAGGAAAAGAAGGTACCAATTTCACCCGAAATATATGCCTACTATGAACAGCTCCGGGACATGATTATCAAAGACCAGCAAAACTTCTTCGGCTGATTGCTATACTGGGATCTGTGAAGCGTCTTTATTTCGTGCGACACGGTGAAAGCGAGCTGAACCACCAACAGATATACTCCGGACACATCGATACACCCCTGACTGAACGCGGCCGTGAGCAGGCCCGGCTGGCAGGCCAAGAGACAAGCCTCACCTTTGACCTGATATTGTCTTCACCGCTCGTCCGCGCGTTAGAGACGGCACAAATTATCGCCACTGCAACCGGCTATCCGACTGCACAAATCCTCACAAACCCACTTTTTATAGAGCGTGGTTTAGGCCAACTCGAAGGTCAACCGAACGACGAGACCGACGATGACTCAGCTGATTTTGCCGGCATGGAACCCATCGAGACTCTTCTCCTACGGGCTCGCGCCAGCCTGGTTCTCTTGCGCGAGCTCAAGGCTGATAAGGTCTTGCTCGTCAGCCATGGCGCCTTCGGGCGAGCATTGCAGGCAGCGCTAAGCCCTGACAGTCAGTATGCTGATTTTAGTGAACTTGACAACGCTGTAATCCTGCAATTCATCTAGCTGCTATACTTTAAGCAATACCTTAAGAACAAACATGATTAAAGACATCGTACTGCTCGTGGCCGGCTTTATCGTCGGCAGTATGAACGCTATTGCGGGCGGTGGCATGCTAGTCGGTTTTCCGGTGCTCATTGCCCTGGGCATACCGGCGTTGTTCGCAAACGCCACGGCCACCGTCGTCACACTGCCTGGTCAGGTAACCTCCGCCTTTGGTTATCGGCGCTATATCCGCCAGATTCCCTGGCGCTATGCCTGGCTGCTCATGCCGGCGGTTATCGGTGCAGCCATAGGTGCGATTGCACTGCGTCATACTCCACCCAGCCGCTTTGCCAATTTGGTTCCGCTCTTACTGCTGTTAGGGGTACTACTGTTCACTTTCCAGCCAGTAATGCATTTTCATCTGCACCGGCATATCAAGCACGAATACAAACGCTGGCTACCAATGGCACTATTCGGTCTGATACTGATACCGCTCAGTTTTTACGGCGGTTATTTCGGCGCCGGCTACGGGTTTATGATGCTCGCCTTTCTAGGGCTTACCAACATGCCTGACACGCACATGATGAACGGTATGAAAAACGTGGCGGCATCGTTTGTGGCTGCTACCGCCATGGCCTGTCTGGCTGGCGGCGGCTTCATACACTGGCATGCCGGTCTTATAATGGCTGTCGGTTCAACTGTTGGTGGCTACGCTGGATCACGCAGTGCCCAACGTTTTTCATCCCGGCACCTGCGCTACATCGTCATCGCCATCGGCCTCGTCGCCGTCGCCTACTTGGCCTCCCGCCAGTACTAGCCAACAGATATAAATTCTGCTACAATCCCCCCTGTTACTTAGCCCTCCGCAGGTTTACTGCAAGGGGAGTAGGCACGGTCGGCTAACCACCGACCGGGGAAAGAGCAGCCGGACAAAATGCATTCCATTTTGCCCGCGCCTGGAGAAAAACCCGCGAAGTGGGTTTGTCTTCAGTCACTCTGGCAGGGTAGCTCAGTTGGTTAGAGCACAGGACTCATAAGCCTGGGGTCGCGAGTTCAAATCTCGCCCCTGCTACCAAAGATTGTTCAATAAAATCTCCCAGCTAGGGAGATTTTTGTACTTTATTACCCGGCTGCAACTGCTATCATAGAATTACAAAGGAAACCTAAAATAGTACTTTCAGTCAAAAAAATTACATAGATCGCAACCCAGCGATGCTATTATGCGTGCTATACGGAAGTGCATGACACCGTTTCAGCCAGATAACTGCCGAGTGTCGGGAGGAATATGAAGCTACAGTCGAAGATTTTTTACAGCTATTCGCTGTTTGTGTTTGTTGTTGCCTTACTTACCTTGCTGCCGAGTCCAGTAAAAGCTACCCTGATCAAATATCACCTGACTGCCACTGACGCCCGGTTGCTATTTTTCTCGCTGTTGCTCCCCACCTTTGTTATGTGGTTTGCCTTGTTTTACGGCTACGCCAAATTGCAGGGGTATAGCCAGCTCATAAAAACTAACCGAGACGGCAAACAGGTAGCCAAGCTGGCGTACGGATTGTTGGCGCTGGCACTCGGCTTGCCACTCGGTAGTATACTCAGTGATATTCTGGGGCTGATCGCCCGTCACCATCCCTCCTTTACCGCTGCTTCCATTGTTATTCCTAACTATTTCAATGTCCTGTGTATGTTTATCGCGTTCGCGTTCATAAACTTAGGGATACGGGGACTTAACTCGCTATCCCGCAACAGGCCGGGCTTTGCCTTTGGCCATGCCGTGGCTGCCCTGGACATCGTGCTCGGAGTGATCTTCTGCAGCCTTATAGCCCGTTCGCACCACAATATTATGACGGCGTACCATCTCACGCCTGCCATGGTTATGCTAACCTTCGCTATTCCCTACATGTACATATGGTTCTTAGGGCTCTACGCCATTGCTGAAATGTACGCATATAGCAAGCAAGTGGCTGGCATAGTGTACCGCAAGAGTTGGAATCGGCTAGCAATAGGCCTTGGCTCGATTATAGTGCTCGACATTGTGCTCCAATACCTGAACACACTCTCCTCTTGGTTGAATGGCCTCAATCTTGCCGGTGTGCTGTTATTGTTATACGTTTTACTGTTCCTGCTGGCAGCAGGGTTCATAGTAGTGGCCTTGGGTACAAAAGAGCTCATGCGGATTGAGGAAGTCTAGAAGGGTACTTTGGTATGACAAATACGAATTTGTATGACGATGTGGTGGCAATTACATACGACTATCTGGGACCTGCGGCCGACCGGTTTGTCGTCCGGCAAATTCGTAACCATTTGGGTAAAGACCCTGCTCAGCTCCGTCAGGAGGACTTACGTCAGCTCATCGACTGGATTCAGCTGGCCATGCGGCTCATTAGCGATAACGCCGAGGTCGTCGACCACTACATAACCGATCTGGAGAGCTTGACCAGGAAGAGACGGTCATAAAACGCAATGACAAATACCTCCAAACGTACCAACCCCGCCGCCAAAAAGACTCCGGAACCAGCACTACCTGATACCGCGCGGCTTGAGGCGCTGTTTGCGAGTATCGGCGAAGGTGTGATCGCCACCGATGAGGCCGGGAGTATTACACGCATCAATAAAGTCGCACTCAAGCTGCTGGGTATGCGGGAGCGCGATGTCCTGCACAAGCATTTCTTGAATGTTATCATCGCCGTACATGACAACGGCAAACCGATAGACGCCTTTGAGCGTGCAATCGTCAAAGCATTCCAGACCGGCAAATCAGTCAGCACGCGGACACTG
>CAZMWE010000004.1:0-29963 GCA_964570005.1 uncultured Candidatus Saccharibacteria bacterium
CGAGTTGTTTTGAGTCAGCTAATTCCCCGAGCGGAAGCTCGTGGGAAGTTTAATAAATAATCGTGTATTTATTTACCAGCTTCAAAGTTTGTAAATGTTGCTACACCATCATCAAGAGTGCTGTCGTTTTGGATAATGAAATGAGGCAAACGATATAGCTCGCAGAGTTCATAAAACAGCTTCTCGGTTTCATCCTGGTACTTATCGAGCATGTTCAGTTTTTGCTCATGACTTAATCCAGACGGGAACAACGCTCTGTCTTTAGCTATATCTTGCGATATCCTGGCTAAAATAGTTTTTGGCTCAGCCTTTATTAAAACAAGTGCGTCATAATTTTGAATCCACTCGCCATCTCGGCGAATTATTGTTCCGTTGGTTAAGTTAAGAATATGAGTGTCAAGAAGGAATGGTTTACTGTCGTACTCTTTCAGTAAGTGCTGGGCGGTCTCGCCCCATTTCATAAGTACCTCATCCTGATTCATAGCTCGTAATGCAGCGTAGTCACCTGGGATGCTCAAATATTTCATTAATTCTGCTGTGCCATGGACTACTTCGATGCCAGTATGTACAGAGATTGCCTTGAGCAGACTTGTTTTTCCGCTCCCATTCACACCAACTACGTAGTAATGCATAGCATTACTGTACATAAGAGCGTGACAAACAAAAAGACTTCTCGATTGAGAAGTCTTTCATAGTGCTTATGCTTGGAGGGCCACAGTAAGTGCTGTTGCGTCAGAAATCAAATCGAATGGGGCCAGACTTGGTGCGTAACGCGTTTGTCATCCTCCCTGATTAGCCTAAAGACTAGCCAACTGCTAAAAGTGATAATCCGATCACGAAATAACTCCTCTGCATCATGTAGGCTTGTGCCTTCAAGAGCTACGCCGAGCCGAATGGTTACGTGCGGCGTAAAGTCTGTAAGTTCTTGGGCTTCTACGCTGTAGCCGCGCTGCTCTAGGTGGTCAACCACTTGCTTTCTGAACTCAATCAACTGAGAGGATGCCTCTAAGAGTATAAGTCCAGTGGAACTATAAAACTGGTTACTCTTATTAGCGATGCCTAGAACATGCCCTTCAAATGGCAAGTTATCTCCAGGCGACAGGATACTTTCAACATCCTGCACAAGTGCGTCATCTGACAAGTCCGTATTTGCTGTAATACCTCGAAGTAATGTGATATGCGGGATGTCGTCACGGTATGGTGAGTCGGGCAAGCTATTTCTGATGGCTTCAATATCAGTTGCTACGTCATCCGATGGCAGCAGGCAAATTGAGAACTCACGTGTAAGTTTTTGCTCAGACATAACGTCAGTATAAAACAAAAAGACCTCTCTTTTGAGAAGTCTTTTATACTGCCTATGCTTGGAGGGACACAGTGGAACTTATCAGGACAATTATTGAGGCTGGTTCCTTGACTGGTCAAACCATTTCGAACCTTCATTTTCCCATTCCGAACGATATTCGCTAAACGAGACAGGTTTCGCTGTGCCTGGGTTATCGTCATTACCAAACTCATAACCACATTTTGGGCATACTTCATAAGATGGCTTACCGAGAGTGTCGTCGTATGGTGGACTTAATGCATCAAGCTCTTCTTGGCTAAAGTTATTAATATTTTCGTAAGCTGGTACTTCTAATTTATCGTATTTACAAATGGGACATATATTCATGGCAGTATTATATCAAACAAAAAGACTCCTCGATTGAGGAGTCTTTCATAGTGCTTATGCTTGGAGGGCCAGGTGGGACTTGAACCCACGACATTCTGCTTAAGAGGCAGACGCTCTAACCAGCTGAGCTACTGGCCCGATATCAGTTCCGCAAAGCGGACTAACGGGGCTATTCTACCAAAATACCTCTGTTTTTGCAATGTCTACAATGCAGCAGAAGCTGGATGGCTACTGTCGGCGTTGCCGGCCTTTTTGCCGAAACGACGTTTCCGTTTTACGAAGACCTGGTTGAGCATGTCGGCGCTAAATCCGGGCGGAACCTGGTGCGTAGTAGCGTAGTAGTACAGCGCAATGTTCACGACGCTATTAGCGAACGAACCGATGATGGCAATAGTAACCTGGAGGAATACGTATACGAACGCGAGTGTAATTACTAGCGGGACACTGCCGCTTAGCATTGCAATGATGAACAGGGGCCAGAACACCAAACAGAGCAAGAGTGTGATTAGCCCGAGCGGCGCGTTTACAGTGACCTTGGCGGTTACGCCCTCACCCCACGTCTGCTTAAAGAACCTTACAGACTGTTTAATTGCCTGCGGTGCCGACACATCCATATCCATAATCATGGGTAGCACGAACATGGTCCCGAGTGACCAGACGGTTCCGAGCAGCCATACCAGGATCCAGCCGACAAAGCGGACACGCTCGACTACGTAGCGCAGTATCATGCCGACTATCGCATCGATTACAGAAAAGACGAAAATAGGACCGGCTTTGCCACGCGTCGCGGCAATGTAGGCCTGATAGGGTTTGCGCTGGCCCCTAAATATGTCTTGTATGTTGCCGGCCAGTGCGGCGGCGTAGAAGTTGATGAGAAAATAAATTGCGACGTAGCTTAAGAACACGAACGGATACCATGCCGGGCCTGTACCGTACACGTTCAGGAGTATGCTTGGGGCGAAATAGATAACGAGGAACAGTACGATTTCGACTGCCATGATGACCACCCACGTCATGAGCATATAGCGGAACAGATAGCGGTTGCCGTTTAGCAATCGTACGCTTTGCTGCAGCAGTGCCCGACCGGTACGGATACGACCGCGTTTGCTGCCAGTCGCCTGGGGAAGCACTTGCTTAGGCTGATCCGGAGCGGCTGAAGCCGGTGCCGGTTGTGGTTGTACGGCTGTCGGTAGTATTTGTGCGTGCAGCGTAGAAAATGCTTGGCGGATCTGATCCTCCGGCCATCCGGCGGCGACCAGCTGAGTGTATATGGCGTCAGGGTCCCCGACGGTTGCTAGCTGGTCGGTAATATAGTTTACGAGAGCCCGTTGGTGTTCATTCATCTGTAGCATGATATATGTTTGTCGCGCTTTGCACAACAATTTTCGGCCTTATCTGTTACAATAGGGGCGATGAAGATTCTGAACGGCAGCGAACTGGCTGGTTTTATCAAGGAAAGACAGGCGCACGAGGTGCGCTCGTTGCGTCAGAGTGCGAGCGACCAGCCAAAGCTGGCTATTATCATTACAGTAGATCATCCGGCAATCGCGACGTACGTACGCATGAAGCAGCGTTACGGTGCGGATATTTTGGTCGACGTGGATGTGCACCGAATAGAGCAGAGCGAAGCGAAATCGCTCATCGCCAAGTTAAATGCAGACCCCGGGGTACACGGTATAATCGTGCAGCTGCCGCTGGCTGACCCGGCCGAGACGGATGAAATCTGCAGCGCGGTGGTGTCCGTCAAAGATGTTGATGCACTCGGTAAGGATGCGGTGCTGGAACCGGCAACCCCACTGGCTATACGGTGGCTGCTGGCCGGCTATAATGTAGCACTTGAAGGTAGACACATTGTGCTCGTAGGGCGCGGCAAACTGGTGGGAGCGCCGCTAGAGCGTATCCTTAAGGCAACCGGCTATGACGTTGAGGTGGTTGACCGCGCGACCAAAGATATCCGTGCGGTGGTCGAGTCAGCTGATGTACTCATAACTGCCACCGGTCAGCCCGGCCTGATTACCAGCGACATGATCAAGGAAAACACGGTGGTAGTCGACGCCGGCGTGGCTGGCGAGCACGGCAAGACTGTAGGTGACTTAGCCGACGACGTCTACGAGCGCGATGATTTGACCATTACGCCGCGTAAAGGCGGCGTCGGGCCGCTGACTATCTGTGCCCTGTTTGATAACGTGATCCGTGCCGCACGGACCGGTGTTACGACAAAGCTCTAACAGCCGTCTGGAATTGGTCACCCTTTTCTTCAAAATCTTTCCACAGTAAGTAACTTGGCGCCGCAGTGCTCAAAAGCACCACTGAATTTTCCGGCGCGTGCCCAGCTGCGTATGCCACCGCATCTGCCATGGACTGGGTTTCGAAAAGGTGTGGTGTGTATCCGGCGGGCAGAGCGGCGCGCATTTTGCCTCCTGTTTCAGGAAAGAGTACCAGATGGGGAATGTTATAACCGGCTACTGCCTTCATCAGCTCTGTAAAGTCGTAATCGCGGTCCTGGCCACCCAGCAGCAAGCAGCCAACCGGCCCAATGTTTTGGGTCACGGCGCTTAAGCTGGCGAGCGTGGATTCCGGAGTCATCCCTATGGCGTCGTCCACATAGGTACGGCCCTGCACGGTCGCAACCGTTTGCATGCGGTGCCGGAGTGGCTCGAATTGACGGATAGCTTCCAGGCTCACTTCATCCGGGACGTCAAACTGGCGGGCGATTTCGCGGGCAACCAGCACATTTAATATGTTGTGCTCGCCAAATAGTTTTGCTCCGCTTAAATCTAGCTTTTCGGATGGGTTGATGGCGATGGTGTGACATGCGGCTTCTGCCGCCCATGCCTGTAGCGCCTCAAAGTCCGGGTTGTATATAAAGACGTCGCCAGGTCCGGCAAAGCGCATTATGTTGTGCTTAGCTTCCCAATAATTTTCGAGTGAACCATGCCAGTCGGTGTGGTCGTTGTATAAGTTAATGCAGGCCGAAATGTGCGGGCTAAGTGTCAGATCCGACAGCTGGTAGCTGGATAGTTCCAGCACGAAAATAGTATCGGGTGTGGCGCTGGCCAGCGCTTCCCATGGCGATACTCCAATATTGCCGGCCAGTACCGCTTTTTTACTAGCGTGCTGCAAAATGGTGGCTGTCAGTGACGTAGTGGTGCTTTTGCCCTTGGTGCCGGTGATACCGACCGTGGTCAGTTGGTTGTCCCGCGCCAGCCGGAAGAACAACTGCCAGATTGAGGTATATGGCACAGGTACGAGCTCAGCCTGCACAGCCTCGTTCTTTAAGAATACCGTCGTGGCCGGGTCGTAATCTCGCAGGAAACCGTACGCTTCGGTGACACTACGCTGACGGTCGACGCCTCTGAAGCTTTTGATGTGCCCGTGCCTGACGAGTAGCTCCTCTACCCCGGCCATCGAACGGCCTTGTCCTATACCCACAAATACAACGTCTTTACCGGCAAATTCAGGTAGGTCAAACTTCATGCCGAGAGGCCCTGCTGCAGGAGGTTTGCAATGGTGTCGCGCAGTTTGGCGGGCAGAGCTTCATCTGCTTGCAACTGTAGTAACTTCTGCAATAGTTCATCCCAATCGGCTTCGTGGATAATACCGCGTTCGCGTGCCAGCTGCATGAGCGCCTTATCGCCGTAGCGTCCGTCGCGGGCCAGCAGGTTCATGGACAATATCAATTCTTCCGGTGTACCTACGCAATCAAGCGGCGGATGGCCTTCCGTGCCGGTCATTTCCAGAAACAGTTGGGCAAGCGACACCTCATTCAGGAAATCAATGCCGAATATGCGCCGTACGTTGCCATCGCTTAACCAAGGTGCCAGCAGTACGTAACTGCTCAACGACTTTGGACTCTCCAAACTCCAACGCCCGCTCGGCCGGCGTGCCGGGTCAATGCGGAATACGGTGTTGTCGCTGGTGAACACTTCAAAATACTGCGGGTAGTTTGCAAACAATTTGGCTACGCCGATCGACGTGAGCCGGCGGATGGCACTGAAGTAGGTGACGCGTGGGTCGATCAGACGTTGGATATATTGCTGGATAGCTTGCTCGGCCTCGAAGGACTTGCTCCACTGATGGTTTATCGTTTGCCCCTCGTGCTCCAGCTGTGGAATGCTGGCGCTGGCCTCGTTGGCGACCATTACGTAAGCGGTGTCGGTCGCAATAGCGAGCGCTGTACCCACAAGCGCAAAAATAAGCGAGATTGGTACGTGACCGTGATACGCATCAGGCGCTTTATCTACTTCTGAAAGATGGATATCCAATCGCCGCTCAACAGCCTGCAAAGGTATGTCCATTACCTTCGCAACTTCGCCGGCCTGTCCCAAAGCTTCACCGGTAGCCATGACAAACCCGCGTATAGCAGTGCCGGTGGCTTTCAAGAGTTCGCCGGCTACTATCGAGTCTTTACCACCGCCGAGGCCTAAGAATGCTCCCGTTGCTTCGTTGTCGGCCGTCGTGCCCTCAAACTGCTGCCCATCGTGCGCTGTAAACCGTGCCAGCTTATCTGCGGTCAGGTTATTATCGTATAAAAATTGCCCTAAGCCATGCCGCCATACGGTATTCCAAAAGCCCGCCTCAGTGTCGTCCATGGCGTATGGGTGGGTGACAACTGGTGGCACAAAAATCTTGTAATAACTGATCCCGAGTGCCAGATGAAGCGACCGCAAGGACCGGATTTGCTCAGGCGTATCTTTAAGCGGTACCGGAAAGGTCAGCGACTCACTGAAGCTGTGCTCTGCGCCGGTATGGCGCAGACAGTATTCAAAGACGACTGTGCGTCGATCGCCGCTCACATTGAAGGCTGTATATATAAACTCGTCCGGCTGCATGGCCACGCGCTCCGTTATGCCGCCAGCTCGGATTTGACCATTTCAGCCACCTGACGCGGCGTCATTTCTGCTTTAACGATAAATTTGCGTACGCCCGCGCGCTTCAAGCTTTCGGGCGCCTCTTCCTGCCCGACGTTGGTCAGGACGATGACCTTTATGTTTTTACCCCAGTCAGTCGCCCGTAATCTTTCGAGCATTTCGTCGCCGTTCATCTCGGGCATCATGATGTCCAGCAGGATAATGTCCGGCCGCATTTTTTCGACCAGTTCAAGCCCGAGTTTGCCATTGCCGGCCGTTTCGACCGTGTAGCCCTCGGCCTCGAATTTCAGCCTATACATCTGGCTGATGGCCTGGTCGTCTTCTACGATTACGATTTTAGCCATAGTCACATGATACGAGCTCACGGTGACAAATACAATGACGTGTGATTTGCTACATCTGCCAGACGTCGGCGGTTACGGCGCGACCGCCATAGTTGGCGACGGTCAATATAAGCTCATGCCGCTGGTCGGTACCGGCCGAAAGTATCTGTGTTACCACGCACTCCTCAGGATCGGGTGCGGGCTTGAGCTGCACGGAAAAGCCCTTCTCAAGCCGGTCAGTTCCGTATACGCCGAGTGACAGTTGAGCCTGTTGTTGCGGTGCGACGCGCAGTCGCCCCGTAAACTTAGTGAAAACAGTGCTCTTGGTAGGTCGCACGACGATTGGTCGTACTTTCGAACGGGAAATTGTACGTGCCATTGGTAATGTAGTAGACATAAGCTCCCTCCTATACTTTGCTAATTATTTACATTCACCCAGGGGCTTGTTATGGGCCGAATAACGGGGTCTAATCAGGAGTGATACGGCTGAGATAAGATGTCTGTGGCTAATGCTACATAACAGCATATAAAGCCTCGCTGCGTGTTATACAGGTTATTGCACAAAAACCCACAAAGGTGTACCATTCGTACCCATGTCGAAGCATGTAGTAGGGAGCGCTCCCCACTACTATGCTACACAAAAAGTTTGTAGCATTCAATAATCTTTTAGGAGTTTATTATAATTACAGTGATGCCTTATTTTAAACACTCAGAACTGGCTCGGAAATATCACGTCTCACTCAAGACGGTCTATAACTGGATTGAGGGCGCCAAACAGGGGAAGATAAACCTTGCACTGATGGAACAGGACGGCCGAACACATATCGCCGACACGCAGAGCAATGTGGTTGTGTTGCGGCAGCTGGCCGAAGAGGGTAAGAAGTATCGCAATGTGCGCTTCCACAAGGTTATTACGCCAAAGCCGGAATTTTATGAGCAATACAATCGAAAACAAATACTCGACATCATCACAAGCCTGAAGACTCATGGTGAGATTCCGCGCCAGTATGGTTACTTTGCTGAAGGTGCCCAGGGTTGGGACCGGCAAATGCATCGCGACATGAAGGCGCCACGGCTGGGAAACCTGCTCAAGGGGACGCAGGAGCTCATTCATACCAATCTTGAGGCGCTTGATCGTCTCATTGAGGATTATAACCAAGTCAATGTCGTGGATATAGGACCGGGAAACGCGATGCCCGTGAGAGAGCTTCTTGAGCATCTCGTTGAGCGGAATTTACTACATCGTTACATAGCCATAGACCTAAGTGAAGAAATGCTACGTATTGCGGAAGATAATATCAAAGAGTGGTTTGGTGGTGCGGTTCCGTTCGAAGGCCATGTTAGGGATTTTTCCTACGAGCGTTTCAACGATGTGCTGGTTGATGACATGTTGAGCAGGGAAGCAGACCAGACACTTAACTTGATGCTTTTTCTTGGCCACACCGCTGCAAATTTCCGCGCCTTTTCTGACCCGTTCAGGATAATTAACGGTAGCATGGATGCACACTCTTTGCTCATCTGTTCTGATAAACCTGACACGGATACGTCGCGAACCTATTTCCAATTTAATCCCACCCCCGAATCCACCGCCTTGTCTCCGAGCCATCGCTTTGTGCCCGAAATGCTGAACATAACTGAAGAATTGTATAGAGTGGAAATGGGGTTCGACGAGAAACGACTGATGCGGTATGTGCGCATCCGGCTGAACACGGCTATTACAATACGATTCAAATTTGATGACAGCGTCCGGGATGTCAATCTGGAAAAGGACAGCACAATCTTATTGCTTCGTGTATGGCACAAATCGACTTTGGGGATTATTGATGAAGCGCAGAGGGCAGGGTTTACTCTGCTACAGTCGAGCCTTACTAAGGACAGAAACTACCTGCTTACCATATTTGGTGTGGAAGAAGTCGAAACTAAGGTATGAGCGTATATAGGTTTTACAAACTGCGGTCAAGGTGAGAAGTTTTATCAATATTCGACCTTGAGGGAGTGTCGGCCCTTCGCCTGGTTGAGCCAAAGAAAGTACCCACGACAATGCATAGGATACTCGCTAGTACGAGCGATCCAGCGACCCACGCCCGTAGTTCCCAGGCGCTAGTCGGTTCATACTGCATGACTGCGGGGTAGTCTTTGCCTTCTGGGCTCAGGATAGCATGGAAAGCACCGAGCCAGTGCCAGCGGGTAGTTTGGATGAATGTGCAAGAGTATATATGAATATTCTGACACGATCCGACGAATTCCGGCCCTTGGAACGGCAACGGTGCGGCCCAGAATAGCACCATCCACAGTATAAAAATGAGCGTAGCCTCTTCGGGGTATTTAGGTAGGCGAACTCTCAAATCGCGCATCTTAACTCCTTAATTAAGGATTACCGGGGCTTCCTGTGGTATTAATATGGAGCAGATGAGCGGAGACGTTCGGGTATCTGTTTTGAAGCCACGTGTTGTGAACGGCCGAGTACGTGACACCGCGCATTTCAACCGGGGACGGTCGTGTACCATCGTCCTCGTAGGTGCTCCAATCCGTGACGTCCAGGTAGCCGCTCGGCTCTATTTTTGTTACGATCGCCACATGGCTTACGCCCTCACCAGTACCCCAGTTGTAGAAAACGAGGTCACCTATCTGAGCGTCTGCGGGATCATTATTGTTGGAGCTGAAATCTATATTCTCCCAGGTAGAGTCCGGATAGGTGTTTCTAAGGTATGACAGTAGATCCTCTGCGTTCCACGCTGTCTGTGTACCCGGCAACGGCTGTACATTTTCAACATAAGCCTGATAGTCCCCATGTAGCGGGCCACCGAGCGTGCCGTCAGAAGTCCACTCCGGCGTTTTTGCAAGACCTCCCTGCCACAGGGCATTACTGACGAACCAGGTGCAGGAGGCCGAGGCGGGGGCTTGATCTTCGGCATTTTCGAGCGCCCAATCTACCGCGGCCTGGCGGTTATATACATTTGTTTGCTCCGGGCCGGTGGTGTCACCCTGAATACCTTCTGGCGATTGTTGCTCACTTCCGCATTCCGGCACTCCCTGCGCTGCTAGCTCTGCACTTTCATTTGATGTGTCAGTGTTCGTGTAAAGGTAAGCGTCCGAAGCAAGTCCCTCGTGGCCACTGCTTTCGTCTGTGCCTTTTAGCCAATCTACATAGCCACCAACATTAGGGCCTTGCTCAAAGCAGGACACGTCAAACTTATCCCCGTCCGGCATCGTCAGGTCCAGCGGACCTGTTGGTGAGCCGCTGTGCAGCCAGAGGCCTGAGCTGCCCGTGCCAATAACCTCAGCGACCATTGTAGTGCTGGCACTGGCGGCCGTTGCTTCCGCAACACCGGTGACACCGTAAAACGTGGCCGCGGCCGAGACAGCGACAACGGTCTTGCCAAGCCAGGTACCGGCAATCCATTCCCGGATCGTGCGCCGTTTGCGGGCCTCCGTGCCAGCTACGAGATCCGGCGCAACACCTGCCAACGCAGCTTCGGCGGCCAGCGACGACAATGGCGTGTTAACTGGCGATTGCCCCAGCAGTCGGAAATCTACTACATTTAACCCACCTGATGGTGTTGATTCTAGTATGGCGGTACCGCCAAATTGCTCTATGGTTGATTCTGCAGGTACGATCAGGAAGTTGGGTGTGGCCATACTGCGAGGTTAGCATAGCCAGCCACAGGGTACAATTAAAAACAGGACTTATGACCTGATGTGCAACACATCTTTCACGACGTCCACGATTTGTGTGGGGGTGCAGTGCGCTTTGACAATATAGCGGTCGACGCTTAAAAGGCGAAGTATCTGAGGTGCTTCGCTGCGGCTGACGTTAGTTAGGATGATAACGCGCATGTTCGCGCCCCATTCTTCGCTTCGGATGCGTTGGAGTACTTCGTCGCCGTTCATTTCGGGCATGAACAGATCAAGTAGCAATATGTCCGGCTGGAATTCTTTGACGAGCGCAAGCCCCTCACGGCCATTAGTCGCGGCACGCACCGTAAAACCACTGAACTCTAACTTGGTCAGGTATAAGTCGCGGATCGGCAGGTCATCTTCAACGACCGCGATCTTGTAGTTGCTGAAGTCAGTCTGGCTCATCTAGAGTTTGCAAGTGCTAATGCACCGCCCTTTCGTAGCATAGCAGGTTTGATTTGGGTGGGGCAAAAGTACTAGCGTGTAATTTACACTCACGCCTCTGAGATTAGTTACTTAATAACGATCCTTTTCATCCCAAGTCTAGAATTACCGCAGCTACGTAGCAGGAACGCGTATAGTAAGCTGGTATGGGTGGATTACGCTACAATTAGTAAGGGAACCCGTTATGACCGATCACGCACGATCTATCCCTCCTTTCGTATCTCCACTTGGTAAGCTGCAGACCCCGTATCTTGTCATTGATCTACCTACAGTGACCACAGCCTACCGTCGGATATGTCAGTCCATGCCTGATGTCACGCCGTTTTATGCTATCAAATCCAACCCTGACCCGCGCCTCGCTAAGCATATCGTTAGCTTGGGCGGGAGATTCGAGATTGCCTCGGCCACCGAAATGGATGTGTTACGCAAGATCGGAGTAGACCCGGGTAGCCTCCTTTTTACGAATCCGGTAAAGATACCAGCACATGTTCATCGTGCGCACCAAGCAGGGGTTTGGCGCTTCTCGTTTGATAGCCAGGCTGAGCTCCACAAAATCGCTGAATACGCGCCTGGTGCCGCTGTTATGGTGCGCCTGAAAGCTCCAGCCTACGACAGTGTTGTCTCGAGCGAAGGCAAATTTGGAGTCAATGGTAGTGTTGCCGCTGACCTCATGGGTTTGGCGGCGAACTTAGGGCTCAAACCTTACGGTATTGCTTTCCATGTAGGCTCTCAAATGGAGTCTCCAAAGCCTTGGGAAACTGCAATTGCCGAGGCTGCGAAACTCATGCGTTTGCTAGAGACACGAGGCATCAAAGTGGAGTTATTGGATATAGGCGGCGGCTTTCCGGCAAGCTATGAAACACCTGTACCACCCATCACCGAATATGGTGCTGCCATTACGGCGGCTCTAGCCAGATACCTTCCCTATTCGGTAGCCTTGGCAGCTGAGCCTGGCCGTTATCTGGTGGCAAATGCTGGTACGCTGGTGAGTACCATCATTGGTATAGCGGAGCGGAATGGTAAAGTTTGGCTTCATCTGGACGTAGGGGCCTTTAACGGTGTCATGGAGGCGCTTGAAACGCGCAATACTCTGCGTTTCCCAGTGAGCGATTCGCAATCCAATCTGAGCACACAACTCTACAATCTCACCGGTCCGAGCTGCGACAGTCAAGACAGCATTCTATTCGGCGTGCCTCTCTCGGCTGGGCTGACGATTGGTGACCAGGTTTTTATTCACGCCACTGGTGCCTACAGTACTTGCTATGCGAGTACTTTTAACGGATTCACTATCCCCAAGACCTACGTTTGTGCGAACCCTGAGCCCACTGTGCCGCGCGAAGCCTGGGAAGCATTACGGTAGTGTGAAGCCGGGCCCGTCGAAACCTGTCGCCACTGATTTACCCTAGTAATCTGTTTGTCGAACTGTATCCACAGAGAGGATGGTCATATGGTGCATACTAGATGGCATAAGCAGCTTGTGTATTTTCTTATTGATTTTGCCAGCGACTAACTGCTACGCTTAGAATGGTACATTAGAAGCACGAACACGGAGCAACCATAGTTAAAAGGTTGTTCCGTGTTTTTATTTACCAAAAAGTAATTGACAAGTATGCAATCTTATTGTAATATGTGTATCCACTGGACCTGACTATGCAAATTCATCTAGCGACCAGCATCAGAACAGACTCAACTAAACTCGCTGTTTACCACATAAGCGACCGGCACAGTGGTGCTAAATTTGCTGGGATCTAAATATGTATGAACTACTGCCAGAGCTGACAATAACGGAAAGCTCTCTAGTTTTGCCGGCTGATCCGGAATTACCGATCTATTCAGGGCTCATATCTGACTTAAGGGTAACGACCTACGCTGCTCCGGAAGCAGAATTGACGTCCTTGTCCGCTCCTATCGGGGGAGCAGATAAAGAAGTACCTAGTACAGGTGGTCAAGGCGCAGCTGAGGAAGAGGCGCTGCCAGTAGCACAAGACGACCAAGAAAATGGTCCGCAAGAAAGTGAGCAGGTGCTTGCCTCGAAATCATTGTTTAGGGTATTGCGAGAAGAACTTGCGCATGCCTCCTTTCTTGGTAAGGTTCTCTGTGTCGGGGGTGTCGCTGTCGTGGGGACTCATATTGCTGTAGCGGATCTTGCCTACGTCAATATTGCTACTGATACGCTATCACATGTGAGCGGCTGGAGGGCATACGTTACGCCTGGTGCCGCAGTAGCTGGCGCTAGCCTGAGTATAGAGACCGCCTCAACTTTATTCGTTTCAGCTGCATTGTCAAAGTTTCCTCGGCTTGCAAAGTGGCTCTATGTTAAGCGCTTCCAGAAGGACAAAGATGTGTCTGATAGTCAGCGTGCTACCGCGGACACTACGCTGCCGGAGGCTGAGTCACTAGAAGCGGGTAATGTGCCGCCAGTCGACACTCTTGCCACGGGCGAGATGCTGAAGGGGGCCACGGCGCGTGGTGAGGAATTGAGGAGGCGAGACAGGAGCTCGCTGCTCGCGAAGGCGGCAACTGCATCGACGACTCTATTTATGGGGTCGCCGGGGTACATCCTGGAGAAATACAATGAACACCTTAGCCCAGAGTTTGGTAAAAATGTAAGAACTGGAGTAAGAGCCATAGGTGCTCTGGCAATAGTAAACTTCACCCTTATTAACGGATTAGCTGCCGCCACCAAAAATATTGCCGAACTTGGACCCAGATGGAGTGAGGTCATACTGACCGGCGCAACGAAAGCGGAACTAGGTGGCGTTATTCCGCCAGCCGGTGTCGTGCCGTTCCTAAAGAGCCCGTTGATTCTTGGAGGCTTGTTCGCCATGTCGCAGCTTCTGAAATGGAATAGCAATCGTCGAGCGCGTAATAGACAGGCTGCAATAACAAATGAAGCGGAACCGATTTACGGTCTGAGTCCCCCAGCGGCCGCCCCAGCTGGAGTATAGGAGTGAATCCATTATGGCAACTGACATAGAGTTATATCCCCACAGCGCGAATTTTGCCCCCACAGCGGAGACCGATGTAGACAACTTTGCTCGGTACAGGGAGCTAACCGACAGTGACAGTAGGGGTGTACGTAAGACCGGACTTTTTGACCCGACATTGTATGCCGATTCTCTTGCTGATTTTAGAACCATTAGCGTCGATCATGATGGCATGCAATTTCCAGTCTTGACGCCTATTAAGTACGTTGCAGGCTATGATCTTTCAAGGTGCAGAGAGCTCACACATGCTGCTAGTGAAGAGCAGTGCTTCTATGTCAATATAACGCCATCACTATTCTTTAGGCATCAAGAGGAAATTCTTGGCCGTTTATCTCGCGGCGTAATGCCTGACTACAAGCTCTTTTTTGACTACGCTCAAGATGACCACGTGGCTGCAGCTATATACGAAGGCATTATGACTACATTGCCGCAGGCTACCGCTGAAGTAGAGTTTCATAACGAAGATGTGTCAACCCAGCCTAGCGCTGCCTCACTATCATTCTTCACAGCACGTGTTACACACCTCAATCCTACCGAAGTGGTAACCGGCGAGGAAAAAGATATAAAGACGGTGTTTGATGAGAGGGTTAGTAGAGGGGAGGCGCTGCTACTGCCTCTTGATGGCATGACGTTGCTTAGGCCAAATGAAATTGATGAAAGGCTATTCCAAGAGATGTGGGAACTGTACAAAAGCAGGTTCCAATGGCTTGGAAGCGCGCATCCTATTTCGATGGAGGATACGGAAGAGGAGTTCCGAGAACTGCTATATAGTTCGAACGCTATAGTGCCAGTAAGCTTCAGAGACGGCAAGCCGGTGTGTTTTACCTACCTCTTCGATAACATTGATGCCTGTAGTTGGCTAAAGCCTGAATTCATTAGAGCGCACACTGAGCCGGGTCGGCAGTTATGGTTCTTCGGGGGGATTGTAGCCACGGCGGACGGAATCGGCGGCCACTCGAAGCCTCTGATTCAGCTTATAACGGAGCTTGCCTCGCAGACAGGCATGCAGCATGAGATTGCCTTTGAGTCGACAGACGTTTCAGAGTGGTACATACCGGGAAGTGTATACGATTACATCAATGGCACCGGTGTCTCATTGTGCGAGCAGCCGCGGAAGATCAGCCAGCATGTGTACCGTGCGCGGACTATCACAAACTAGCTTCTAATTTATATTTCTTAATGTAGCCTTGCGGCCTAAGCGATAGCTTATGATCTCGTAGGCCTTCTAGGCCGAGGTCTTGCTCTAGATTTGCGTATTTGTATCCTTTCTCTAATGACTTATCTAGAACATAAAAAAACATAGTATCAAACATATACTTGTACTTATAGCTGCACTTTATATGGTTAACTAGTACGTATCCGCTTTGGGGAACATCGTGGCAGATAACGAACCCCTGTAAACTGCCGTTAAAGCGAAACGCGTAGCAGTGGTGGCGTAGCGGTCCCTGGAGTGAGAAGAGGGTATCCAAGACTACATTTTCAATGCGCTGCGGGTCATTTTCGGTAAGTGAAAACATTAGGTCCCATGTATGCATAGCGTTAATCAGCGTAACTTGGTTCTCTAATACACTTATATCCAGCTCGAATATCTCTACTTGGTGCTCGACCGACTTTAAAAAGCGGCGGATCTTAGTACGTAGCCTCAAGTAGTCGCCTCCTTCCATGTGGACGAACTTCTCTATGGAATAGATGTAGTCCCAATTGTCTCTATCTTCAGTGATCTTGCCGCTACAACTTTCAAGTATGGGAGCAACAAAGCACTCGGGTAACATAGTAGCTTGATGTTTAGGCAGGGTATCTTGAATACCGCGGATTGTCTCTAGTGGATGTTGGTCGCCAAGTACGGTGAAGAAAAGCGTGCCTTCATCAGTAAATGGGTCGGTGAAAGTGAAGATCAGATTGCCGTGTAGCGTGCTGATTTGTAAATCATGTTTGAGGTTACACCAAACGAAGAGATTTTCAAAACTTAAGTCCGCAGATGGCAAAAATTTGGAGTAGAAATCGTCATACCATTCCTTATCGGCAAAACTAAACTTCCTAAAGTTTGGAAAGGTCGGGACCGTTGGAGGGGTGTGCATAAGCGGAATAGTTCAATATCGAATCTATTTAGTATAATACCCTAAGAAATGGAAGCTGCCATCTCTATTATAAATGTTGCCACGACTTTCTTGATTTTTATCGTTGGGCTTTTAACATTTTACAGACGCGACTCAAAGTCAACGTTGTACTTCTCATATCTATCTTTCGCGATCGCTCCATGGCTCTTGTTGCAATACTTGGCACAAATCATCACTTATCCTACGGCATCTCTATGGCTAATACGGGCCTCATATGTTTTCTCGAATACACTCGTCATGTTCTTCGTATTATTCATGCAAGCCTACGCCTCAGACAAGCTTAGTAGCGCCCACATAAGACTTGACAGAATTTTAGTAGGTATAGCGATTACTATCTCTTGCTTTGACCTGACGCCGCTCTCTGTTCAGAAGGTGACGGCCAACTTGTCGGGTATTTCTTCGCAAGTAGGTCCTTTCTATACCATCAAGCTACTTTTCCTCTTTCTATGTCTGCTTTACGGCGTCGGCCTGTTCGTTAGAAACATACAAAAAAGTACATCCGCGGAACGGCAGCGGAGTTACATTCTAGGGTTTGCAATAATTCAGGCTATAGTTGTGGCGGGGATTACGACAACGATCTTTACTTCGAGCGCCGTTTCGCAACTTGCGATCCCTCTTACTCTGCTGGTCATGGTTGTGATGATAGGGTTTGCAATCTTAAGACACCGCCTCTTTGACATCCGTCTGATCGTTGCTCGATCAGTTGCCTATGCCTTGACGGTTCTAGTGGCCGTATTGCTCTACGGATTTCTCGCCTTTGGTATTGTTGCTCGCCTTATTTTTAAAGACAGGCAGCTTGGATTAGGTCAACAAATCGTATTCTCGATTTTGACAGTCGTCCTGGTTTTTACGTTTCCTGTCTTGCAGAGATTCTTCAATAAGATCACGAACAAATTGTTTTACCGCGATGCTTATGACACACAAAAATTTCTTGATCAATTCAACAGAAATTTAGTGTCGACCTATGACTTAGAAAAGCTGTTGCAAAGTGCAGCTTTAATGCTTGAAGAAAACTTAAAGTCTACTTTCTGTACCTTCGTGATCATGGACGACGCAAAGGCTACTAGGATTGTTAGCGCAGATCGTCGCAAGCCATTTGACGACACACGGCTTGAGCACCTCAGAGACGTGCTCGATACCGAGCGGCGGTTACTCGTAGTGACTGATGAGCTTAACGAGGCTCAGCGTCATGTCAAGGACAGCCTCCTAGCTGACAAGGTGGCAGTAGTTGCAAAGCTAGCTGCCACACCATCGAGCGTAGAAGTGGGCTACCTTCTGCTGGGTGGTAAAAAGAGTGGTGACCCATATACTACACAAGATGTCGACGTAGTGAACATTGTTGCCAGCGAGCTGGTAATCGCGGTACAGAATGCATTGCGATTTGAGGAAATCCAAAACTTCAACTTGACCCTACGGGAGCGCATAAAGCACGCTACCGGCCAGCTAAGTCGTAGTAATAAGCGTTTGCGTGAGCTGGACAGTACCAAAGATGACTTCATCAGCATGGCGAGCCATCAGCTCAGGACGCCGCTGACGAGCGTGAAGGGCTATCTGAGCATGGTGTTGGAAGGGGATGCCGGACCTGTCAACGACCAGCAGCGCAAGCTGCTTGACCAATCGTTCCGTAGCTCGCAGCAGATGGTGTTCCTTATTTCTGACCTCTTGAACCTGTCACGGCTCAACACCGGCAAATTCGTTATTGAGCCGTCGGAAGTTGACCTGGACGAGCTGGTGCAGTTCGAAGTCGGCCAGCTGACGGAAACTGCCAGAGCACGCGGACTGACGCTGCTGTATGACAAGCCGGTGACCTTCCCGAAGCTAATGTTGGACGAAACCAAGATCCACCAGGTGGTCATGAACTTTATCGACAACGCTATATATTACACGCCAACCGGTGGTACGGTGACGGTAAGCTTGCGTGAAACGCCGTCAGCGGTGGAGTATAGGGTGCAGGATACGGGAATCGGTGTTCCTAAAGATGTCCAGCGCAAACTGTTTACTAAGTTTTACCGGGCGGATAATGCCCAAAAGGCCCGGCCAGATGGCACGGGTCTGGGACTGTTCATGGCTAAGAAGGTCGTACTGGCGCAGGGCGGCTCCATAATCTTTGAGAGCGAAGAAGGCAAGGGCAGTACGTTCGGCTTCAGAATCCCCAAAACAGGGCACATGGCGTAACCGAAGTATAAGCGACAACTTTATACATAAGTATTGACATTTTGTAAACAAAGTGATAGAATGCTTGTCAAATAGACATATTGTCTAAAAGGCAAGCGTTTCTTTCGGCAGGTGGGTACTGAAAGTAACGCGACGACCTCGTTAGGGGTGGTTGGTGCTTATTAATAGTAGCTGTAACGAGAGGTGTTAATTACAATGTCATTATTCTCCAAGATCAAGAGCAAGGTCAGCTCGACCAAATTTAAGGCACGCACCATTGCTGCCGGTTTCGCGCTGACTATCGCCAGTATTGCGGCCCTTGCCACCATGAGTGGCGCTGCGGCTGCACCAACTACTACGCCTGACTGTGACGCCAACGCGGCGATATGGTGTGGTATAACGCAGAACGGGACTTCGGTTTCTAGCGAAATCGCACAGGTTAAAAAGCTTTATGCAAACGGCGATGGCCACAACAAGTACTACACAATCCAGGATATGTACAACTACTTCGGTATCAGTACCAGCATGGTTAATGGCCTGAGCACCAGCAATGTCGTCAGCGGCTACGTGAGCGGCAACGCCGAAGGTGATGTATACGCTACGATTAACGGCAAAAGCACGCTGGTTGCGACCGGTGCGATTACTGCCGGCCGTCAGAACCTCTCTGGCAGCAATCCAGTCAAATACGGTCAGACTACTTTCTACACCCGTCCGACGCACGTATCCTTCCAGAACGGCCAGCTGGCTGCGCTCATTGTCATGAAGAACGGTGTGTTCCAGAACGCTATGCTCGTTAGCTGTGGTAACCCGGTTAAGGCTACGCCTAAGAAGCCGAGCTACAGTATCACTAAGCAAGTAAGCACCGCTGCTAACGGTACTTACGGCAGCAACGTATCGGTTAACAGCGGTTCCGCTGTGTACTACAAGATCGCGGTCAAGAGCACTGGCGCTATTCCAGTTGACAATGTGACCGTGCACGACACCTTGCCTAGCGGCATTGTATACACCAGCGGTACGCTGCAGGAAAACGGTAAGGCCGTAAGTAGCAGCGACGCAAGCAAGTTCTTTAGCTCTACTGGCTTGAACGTCGGCACCGTCAATAACGGCGCTACTGACACCTTTACCTTCACGGCTAAGGCAGGCACTGTTGCTTTCGACGACGCCAGCTGTAAGCCTGGTGACAACCTGACCAACAATGGTTACGTTGCGGCTCCTGGTCTCAGCACCTTGAACGCAAACGCCAAGGTAAGCACTACTTGTGCTCCGTCGGCCTCACTGGCCTGCACCAACCTCACCGCTGTCGCCGGGGCTCCCGACGCCACGACCGGCAGCCAGCTGTACACCTTTACTGCTAAGGCTAGCCCTCAGAACGTCACGATTACTGGCTACAGCTTCAACTTTGATGGCACTAACACTGCTACCATCAAGAGCAGCGACGCAAGCGTGCAGACTACGCACACCTATGCGCCTGGCAACTACACTGCTAACTTCACGGTAACCGGTACGGCTGCTGCCACCAGCAAGACTTACACTTCGAGCGCCTGCGCCTTCAGTATAAAGGTTCAGCAGGCACCCAACCCCAACTACGCTATCTTGAAGCAGGTAAGTACTAGTGCGAACGGCACCTTCAGCAGCGATGTCCAAGTACAGAGCGGTGCTACGGTGTACTACAAGATCACGGTAAGTAGCACCGGTGACGCTCCTATTACCAACGTGAACGTCAAAGACACCCTGCCTAGCGACATCAAATACACCACTGCTACGCTGCAGCAGGACGGCACAGCTGTTTCCGCTACTGACACCAGCAGCTTCTTCGGTAACGGTCTGGTGGTTCCGAGCATTGCCAATGGCAAGAGTACGGTATTCACCTACAGTGCCGTGGCCGGTAACACTGCTACCGACACCGACCCGAGCTGTAAGGCCGAAACACTCGACAACACCGGCTTCATGAGCATGACCGGACTGAGCAGCCAGCAGAGTACTGCCGAAGTAAAAACCGGTTGTACACAGCTGCAATGTCTGCCCGGTGTGCAGGCCGGCAGCAACGAGTGCTACAGCTATACCTGCAACATTGCGCAGGGCGCTATCGACAACGCTAACAAGAAAGTTACTGTAAAAGTTACAGGCACGAGTACTAGTCCGACCGTTGCCACTCCCGGCAATGTGACTATCAATTGGGGTGACGGCACGACAGCTACGGTCGCCTACGCGGATGTTAATGCAGCCTCACAGGGCCAGGGTCACACGTTTGCAAACAACAGTACTATTACTGCTAGCATACAGTTCACCACCCCTGACGGCAGCACGCCGGTCACAAGCAGCAACTGCTCAGTGCCAGTAAGCTTCACTACCACGACCACGCCCCCTCCGGTTATGCCGAATACTGGTGCTGGCGATGTCATCGGTATCTTCACCGGTACGGTGGTTACGGCTACCGTCGCCGCCCGCCTGTTCCTGGCCCGCAAGATGGCCCGCCGCTAAAACCAAAACAACTGACCGCTCATACTTAAAAATAACTTAAGGCCCCGCCGCCCCTCATGGGACGAGCGGGGCCTTTTAATGTACAGCAAATGTGCAACCTGTAACGTGCTTTACAGCAGGAGATATTCAGGGGTGTACCTTAAGAGGGTAAGGCTTAAGGAGATGGACGGTATGTTATTACGTCGGCGACGATCGGGTGGTTCAAGACTTCAAAAGCTGGCCTATGCCGGTGCGATCAGTATCTTGGCGATACTCATCAGCGTCGTTCCGTTGGGCGTTCAAAACGCATCTGCGGCAACGTGTACGGATAACGACATTATGAAATGCGGCTACAGTTCACCGAGTAGTTTCATCGATAGGGTGGAAGCCAACACAAACGGTGTTAACAACACGCCCGATCTGCAGGCAATCTATGCGCATTACGGGTTAAGCAGCGCCGAATATTCCAGTTTTGCCGCCCACGCGGTCCGGGGCGAGGCGATGCGCAACGGAGAGATCATTGTGAACGGAAAGGTGGTCGCGTCAGGTGCTCGCAGTATTGGCCGGGAAGAGTCGCCCCAGGGTAGCAGTCCGTTTTCGGCCTTCATTGACGGCCGGACCTACTACGGAAATACTAATGCTCAGGCGTTCGCGCCGGGTGTTGCCGAACTGTCGGTAGACGTACTCTTTAACTCGAACGGTGCATTTCAGTTCGCTGTGCTGCCGTCCTGCGGCAACCCGGAGATTCCGACTACGATAACACCACCGCCCAGGCCCCCGACGCCCCCTCAGCCGCCGGCTCCGACCTTTGCCTGTACGCAACTTACCGCGTCACCGGAAGATAATTCCGGCACCCAGTTTACCTTTACCGTGACTTCGCGTGCGACCGGTGGTGCAAAATTCAAATTTGCTGACTTTGCGTTCGGCGACGGAACGACCCAACCCAATGTGCCCGTGAACAGTGATGGTATAACGGCAACGACGACCCATACCTATACGCAGACTAACAATTTTACGGCCAACGCGGTGGTGTTTTTCTCCGTACCTAATTCTACTTCGACCATGCAGGCGACAGCGCAGCAGTGTTCGGCCTCGCTTGCCTCTAGCATACCGACGCCGCCGGCTCCGCCTTCACCCCCGTCTACTCCCCCTGCTCCTCCCACGCCAATGCCTGTTCCTCCCGCGATGCCGAATACTGGCGCCGGTAATGTGATCGGATTATTCTCGGTGGTAAGTATACTCGGATACTTTAGCTACCGTCTGTTGCTGCTTCGCCGGGCGAAAAAGGATTGTTAGCCGGGGCAAAAATACACATACGTAGAGTTGCAGTCAAGCCGGAGGTGTGCCAAAATCGTAAGTAGTAAAAACAAGGGGAAACAAATGTTACAGATCGGCCGTAGCGGCGGTGGGGGCAGAACCAGACCGGGATTTCTCATTTGGGCGATACTGACCGTGGGCGCGCTGGCCCTTCCGGTATTTAACCTGGGTACCGTACATGCAGAGGCGGTGAACTGTGACTCAAATTCCGTCATTGCCGGCGGCGCATCCAGTGTTGCCGCGCTGCAGCAAAAGTATGCGAATGGCGCCAGTTGCGTGTCAGGCGGGATAACCTACAGTAGCAAAGGCTACTCCATCCAAGATGTATATAACGGGTTCGGTATTTCCCCGAGCGATATCGCGGCCATGAGCAGCGATGCGGTCAGTGGTTACGTTACCAAGAGCGGTGACGTATACGTCGGTAGCACATTGGTTGCTACCGGCGCACAAACGGCCGGCCGGCAGAATACTGCCGGCAGTGCATCCCACCACTACGGGGCCACGACCTACTACCAGCACCCCACCAGCGTGTCTTTCCAGAGCAGCCAGCTGAGTGCCATGGTTATTATGAAAAACGGTGTATTTCAGCACGCTATTCTCAACAGCTGCGGTAACCCCGTCAACGCGACTCCCAAAACTCCGCCACCACCGCCACCGTACTATAAGTGTGTGGCGCTTACTGGCGCTATCGTGGACGCAAAGACGCTAACTTACAGCTTTACCGCTAGTGCCGATTTTGGTAACGGGGCTACCTTCACGTCAGCCAGTTTTAACTTTGATGATCACCATGTCCAGGACGGCGTGAAGCCGACTACCGGCAGCCCCAAAAGCGCGACGGTCACGCATACGTACGGGAGTGCCGCCACGTATAATGCTTATGCGGTTTTACACTTTAATGTCAATGGCCAAGATAAGACCGCTACGGCTTGTCCGGCTGTAGTTACAGCCACTACGCCGCCAACACCGGAATGTAAGCCCGGTATACCGATTGGCAGCGTAGCATGCAATCCATGCCCGACAGACACAGCTGTACCGGCGAATCAGTGTCCGACGACTCCACCGCCCACATTGCCGAAAACCGGCGCGGGCGACACCATCGCCATCTTCGGGGCGGTAGTGGTGGCCGGGTTCCTGGTATACCGGCAGATCATTTTTAGGAAACACCGTGCCGCCTTTCTGGCAGCTCAACAGGGCACCGACCGTCTACCACTTGACGATCCACTGAATGAGACCCCAGACCCGGTAGTCGCGGCGCATACTCGGCGCCATCACGTTTTCCGGCGTAAGCGGCCCTTCTAAGTCAGGGCGGGCCTGAGGCTGTGGATAAGTGGCTGGCATAAGCCGTACAAATGTGCTATGCTTACGTTTGATTTGAGAGCAATCATGACTGACCGCTCAAAATCGTTAAGAGACTCCCTGAGGTAACCGCTTGAGCGCCTAATGGCACGCAAGCCACCGCAGGGATTTTCTTTGCCGATTTGTCAGCGAGAGTGCAGGGTTTCTAGGGTAAATAGTATGAATACCTCGGCCGGTTTACACACAACCTTTAATGAAGACGCCGATGCCTACGATCGCTTCCGGCCACACTATCCTGATGCGCTGTTCGCTAAACTGGTTAACGCAACAAACCTAATCCGTACATCGAAACTTTCACGACTTTCGCACCTTCAGCTTTGCATCCGAGCAGCCAGCGCTAGCTGGATGCTCGGTTTCACCACCTCCCAGTCTTGTTGGTACAACGTCGTATGGTCAGCGAGCCTTCTCCTGTGTTTTCGCATCCAGGTAAGCAATGAGAGTCCGGTGCGGTTTCTTTGTGCTCGGCCGAGTACGGCCTGACAGCGAGCGAGGCCACAAGTTTGTTTGAGCTCCCGGTGCAATACCTCAACGCTCCAACGGCGTTCAAAGTACTCCTTGACCTGCTCACCGGATAGGTCAGTACGACTCGTACCAATGTAATCCGTGCGGCCGTGTTTGGTCACAAACCGGAATACTCTGACCCATCCGTATCCTTTGAGATATGTCACTAGACCCTCATCTGGGATATTCAGTGCCTGCAGTTGCCGGTGCGGCTTGCCGACCAGTCGGTTGCTCCTGAGCCCCATGACCCAATCCCACCCATGGGAGCGGACCGCCTTCAGGTTCTTGAGTGAGCTGTACCAGCTGTCGGCTACCACCATCTCAGGGTGTAAGCCCCGGGACTTCGTGCTGCTCAGCATCTCCTGAAAGTGGTCGTTCTTCGTTTTGCCGTCTTCCGGAGGATTCCAGATGCGGTAGTCCATGGGAACGTATTCCTCCTTGGATACTTGCCACAAGGCATTGACGACACCAATGCCTCTCGTAATGCCGTGCTTTGAACCGGCATACTGCCAGTTGACAAGCTCCATTTTGCCACTCCGGCTCTTGTCGATGACGACGTCGTCGAACACCAGAATGCCAGGTGCGCCGTGCACCTCTTTCTTGGCAGTCAACCACAAATCCTTGGGCTGTACTTTACTCTCTGCCAGCCACCGGGAAATACTGTCATGTGACAGGTCCAGGGGCGCTACTTCACTGAGTGACAGTGCAGAGTACCGAGCGGACGTTACTTCCAGGAACGAGCAGTACAACTCGCGAGAGCACTTCGAACGTGACATGTTTGTTTTTCCTTTGCTTACAAAAAAGCATGACTGACGTCATGCTTTCATGCTAACAAAGCGAGTGGTGGTGCGAAAGTCGTGACGGATTGTAGCATAAGCGGTGCGAAGCGGAAAGAATTGCCACTGTGGATAAACCAGCAGTCGCACCAGCTAACTAGTAAGGCTACATAAATAGAACGATCAAAAGGAGGCAGCGCACTTCACAACGCATCTATCACTGCTATTTCATAGGTGGTGAGCTCGTAAAGAGTCGAGCCCTATGAGATAACTGTATGACTATATTGCGTCCATGACATTGGGCGGGCAGAGGTTACCACAAGTGCCGGCATTATTACAGACGACACCGGCTCGAACAACGATTAGACCTAATGCCAAGCGCCGAATATTACCTACTGCGTGAGCGCCGCAATCGCTATCTGGACATGCGCCTGCAGCCTCACCGACCATCTGTGCAATAGTTGGGCGCATAGAAACTATGCCGGCGTCTACAATTACCTCTGAATTTGTTACCAGAGTAAGCAGGTTGGGCCTAACGACGATGTGATTGAAAGAATCCCTGGGCATTTAAAAACTACTCACGGCCTCATGCCAGCTAAAGAGATTGGTGGGCCCCTCGTATATATTTACGGGACTCTTTGGAAAAAGATTTGTCGGCACTCTATTATCGACGTGTTGATTTAAGTATAGAGTACCATGATGGCGGAGTGTTTCCAACCGGTATTGAAGAAATGGATTACTAAGTTGATATCCGATATGATTACAGATACGTCACTTGTATATGTAACTGGCGCTCCTGGTAGCGGACAAGATCGCAAAGGCAGCCGAGGAATAAACTATGAATAGTAATAAGGTCAGTCGAATTAATGGCCAGTTTCAGCAGTGGCAGTCGCTCCTACAAAACCGCACGAAGCGTATGCAAACCGGTAAGTTCGTGATCCAAGGTGTGCGGCCGATTAATGCCGCTATGGAGCAATCAGTTACTGCCAACGCCGTATTGTACAAAGAAGGAAAACTTTCTGACTGGGCATCCAATATCTTACGCTCCAGCGGTGCAACCAAGAAGTATGAGCTTACGGTCGAACTTATGAAGCTTTTAGGCGAGAAAGACGAGAATGTACCTGAGGTACTCCTCATAGCAAGGCAGCCAGATATTGATCTTGGTAAAATCCAAGCGACAAAGCTCAAAAGCCAATTTATATTAGTTCTTGACAGGCCTCAGAATCCAGGAAACATCGGAGCGGTTGTACGCTCGGCTGATGCACTCGGAGCAGGAATGGTAATCATTAGCGGCCACGCTGCTGATGCATATGACCCTAAGTCTATCCGTGCCAGCAGAGGCTCCTTGTTCGCCCTGCCAGTGGTTACTGTAGAAAGCCATAATGACGTTTTGGAATGGGCCAACAAACAGACGGAGAAGTTCTCGATTCTGGGGCTTTCAGAGGACGGCAATGTTAATCTTTCGGATACTGACCTAAAAGTGCCAGCGATTGCAGTTATAGGCAATGAAACCTGGGGTTTAAGTAAGCAGTGGAAAGAGGCATGTACGCAAATAGTAGTAATACCCATGCAAGGCACGGCTAGCTCATTGAACGCTGCATCTTCTGCGGCGATTGTTATGTATGAGTACTCGACTTCTACGTGAGTGTGCTAAGGGTTCGAACCACTTAACGGATAAGAAAAAGCGCCTTGTCCAACTAATATGGAATGAGACGTTTATTCTAGCATAATAAAATAACTCCTATGACGTAGCTCGCAACTGCAAAGCACATCATTTGAGGGTTTATCGGCATTGTATGCACTAGCGTTATCATGTACACTTTTGTATAATTCTTTATAGGAACATCTAAAACACATGCACATACAGAGAAGAAGCAGATTGCTCAATGTCACATTGGCGCTCCTTCTAACGGTTAGCTCAGTTCTCACATTCCTGCCTGCAAGGCAGGCCCATGCTGCCTCGCTGACTATAGTATCCGTGCGATTCGATCGTATGCAGGTGAGTACCGCCACAACGGGAACTGTGTGTGCCGAGCCTGCAACCGCTGGTACTGAGGCGAGCGTGGTCGTCACTTTCCCGACTGGATATACGTTGGGCACCGCGAGCAATTTCACCGTCAATACAACCAATCTCGCATGGCCAACTGGTGGTACGGCGTGGCTTGGTATCAATACGGCAACAAATGTTACGGGGCAAGCGGTGACGTTTCCGAGCAGCGACCTTACTGTAGGCACACTCTACTGTTTCAACTGGACGAATAGTGCCGCAGTTACGGTACAGTCAGGTGCAAGCAGTAGTAATGTCGGCTCTGTCACAACACAGGCCACTGGGCCGACAACGATCGATACAGCAGAATTTAGTACAGCGAGTGTTACCAATGACCAGATCGTCGTAACGGCTACGGTTCCGCCTACGTTCTCGTTCGCTCTGAGTGGTAACACGGATTCGCTCGGTAACTTGACCACCACTGCAGTGACCCCTAGCCCCACTCCACGTACGGCTACTGTAAACACGAACGCGCCCGCCGGTTGGATGGTATGGGCAAAAGATTCAAGCACCGGCCTGCATTCAGCCAATGCCAGCTACACAATCGCATCAACAACCCCGGGCAGTAACAGTACGCTCTCGAACGGAGCAGAAGGCTACAACACTGGAGTTACAAGCAGCCAGACCGGTGGTACCGGTACAATTACGGTAGCCACTCCCTTTGTGGGCGGGAGCACCGGCAAGGGCGGTGGTCTAAACACTAGCCTTGCGGCTCTCGCCAGTTCAGGCGGGACGGCCAACAACGCCGTACTTACTCTGACGAACAACGCTTCAATTAGTGGCTCTACGCCTGAAGCGACTGATTACACCGACACAATTACAGTAGTTGGTGCAGGCCTGTTTTAAAGATCAGTCTCCAAGTACCGGATTATAGCTATGCTATGTAGTCGCGTACAGTATACTAGTAGACAATGAAGTGGAGAATGTTCTTTGCGAGTGTTTTTACACTCGCTTTGCTTGGCTCAATGGGCCTAGCGGGCAGTGTCTTCGCTGATCCATCGGCTTCCGCATTCAATGTGCAGGTTACGCCGTAACCACTGGTAGCCACGTTGGAGCCAGGAGTAAAAACCCAGCTTGTTCTCAAAGTTCACAACGGGGGTACGGGCCCCGAAGATCTTAAAATCTCACCACGTGCCTTCAAGCTAAGCGGTACTAGCTCGAATATACACCTCCTTGACACTCCACCACCGGATATCGGTGGATGGATAAGTTTCTCAGCGCCTTCATTTGCGTTGCAACCCGGCCAATGGATGGACGAGAAGGTCACGTTTGATATTCCGAAGTCCGCAAGTTTTAGTTACTCGTTCGCCCTGGTAATCAATCAGTTGAATAGTGGGGCTACTGCAAGCTCAGGACGTACCATTAAAGGCTCTCTGGCGATTTTTACCCTCATAAACATAGACCGACCTGGCGCGAAGAGCCAGTTGCAGGTGGTCAGTTTTACGAGTGATAGATGGCTCTATGAACATGTGCCCGTAACCCTAAATGTACGCCTTGCGAATACCGGTAACACGATTGTTCAGCCATATGGCAACATTTTTATTGGTCGCACGGCAAACGCCAAAATACCTCTCACAATGCTCGCCGTCAACACTACAAAAAGCTATATTCTGCCAGGCGAGAGCCGCGTTATATCAGCTACGTGGGACGATGGTTTCCCTAACGAACAAGCTGTACGCCAGCCTGACGGCACGACCATTCAGCGGTTCACGCTTGACTGGTCTCAGCTATCGCACTTTCGCATTGGGCGCTACACGGCGCACCTGGTAGCGATTTATAGCTACGCCGGACATGACATACCCATCGAAGGCACCGTGAGCTTTTGGGTCGTGCCGTGGCGGGCCATAGGCCTACTCCTGCTAGTCATCTGCGGACTTACGTACTTCGCACGCTGGCGGGGTAAGCGCCGCGTCGACAAAGCCGTGCGAAAAGCTTTAGCGTCGCAGGCTGCAGCTAAAAAGACTGATTACGACACAAAAGAAACAAAATAAACGTGTGTGGCGACTATGCCCGCCTGATGCCGTTTTCGCATCGCTAGATTTAACATTTGCAGCGCGGTTATATGCTATATATACTAAGCATAAGCTTAGATTGTAGGGGTAGCGGGATGCATGATGGTTTACGGCAACGTCTCAGCAAGGAAGTAACTCGCAAGGAGTTTGTGCAGTACATGGGCTTCGCCCTTTTGGCGTTATTTGGGATTGATAATTTTATTAATCTACTTTTCGGTGACACGAAGGGCCCGGGCGTAAAGTTACTATCCGGCGGTAGTGGTGCTTCCACGGGTGGATTTGGCTCGCGAAAGTTCGGAGAGTAGTACATGTCAACACCCCAACGTCTTCCGATAGTCGGTAGTGACGATGGTACCTGGGGGGATATTATCCGCCAGTACCTCATGAAAGAGCATTACAACGACGACACCGATAACGCCGTAAATGGCGGTCACCAAAATGTGACAATCCGGGCCGGATCCACGTCGAAAGCACCACTTACATTCACCAGCGGCTCGCTCTTGAGCAGTCCCTCGAGCGGGGCGATGGAGTTTAATAGTGATAGCCTGTACTTCACGATCACCACAGGTACAACCCGCAAAAAAGTTGCGATCTTTGACGACAGCTCAGGCGCAACGGGTGATACGTACTATCGGGATAGCTCGGGCAACTTTGTGCGCCTGGGCATTGGGTCGAGTGGTCAAACCCTCAGAGTTAGTAGTGGTGGTCTACCTGCCTGGAGCCCCGCAAATACAAATAGCGATTACGCTACTAGCACACAGACCAGTAGCTATACCATTACTAGCTCAGACACCGTAGTATTTGCCGACGCTACAAGCTCCAATGTGACTATAACGCTGCCTGCTGCGTCCGCCATGGCCGGATATCGCTTTTATGTCAAGCGCATAGATAACTCATCGCATACCGTTACCGTGGGGCGTACCGGCTCCGATACGATTGACGGCATGACCAGTTTTACGCTCGATCTGCAGTATACGGCCTTCGCTGTTACCTCGAACGGATACGCCTGGTATATACTGTAGAAGTTAGATATGGCCTATCAACCTCCTCTAAACGGCGGCAGAATTAATGCAACCATCAGTGGTAACACCGCGGGTGTGGGTGCGCTCGTATCCACGGGAACGCTAGTATTGGCTGGGGGTAACAACATCACCCTCAGCCAGACCAGTAATACTATTAACTTTTCTGCGCCTGCAGCCTTCTCCGCCGGTGTAGCTTCCAACAGCACTGTTAGCAACCAAGTCATCCTGA
>CAZMWE010000004.1:30063-54971 GCA_964570005.1 uncultured Candidatus Saccharibacteria bacterium
GGCGCTGGCGCTGTATCGCTTTCAACGAATGGTTCAACTATTTCCATTAGCGCACGCGCCTTCTCCGCCGGTGTAGCTTCCAACAGCACTGTTAGCAACCAAGTCATCCTGACGGCCGGTAACAACATCAGCTTGTCACAGAGCACGAATGCTACCGGGGCAACAATCAGTGTGAACGCTACCGGTCTTGCCGGCACCGGTTTCACTGGAACTAACGCAACAGGAACATTGAACTCAAATGGGTTGGCGCTGAGCGTTGGTGCTGGTGGAGGTGGCGGTGGTGTAGGCATTGCTGGTGCAGGTACGACCTACACAAGCGGTACGGTAAATTTCGTAACAACCGGCGGTGGTGCTATAACAATCGGCAGTTCTGTCAACGGAGCAAGCCAATCACTAAACTTCTCGGTGCCAGCCACCTCAAGTCTCGTAGGCGCTGGCGCTGTATCGCTTTCAACGAATGGTTCAACTATTTCCATTAGCGCACCTAGCCCGGTTACAATTTCCCGATGGGAAAACCCAACGATACAATTCGTTTCGATGAACACCATACCGCAGGGCTCATTATCGGTACAGAACGAGCTGATACCACTCTACGTCTCGGCAACAGCTGCTAAGATTGGTGGATCTCTGGGTCTTGCCACCTCGACTGGGCCGGTAACGGGTTCTATCAGCATGTCTCTTTGGATGGGCGTCTACACCATGAATGGTGAAACCCTTTCATTAGCATCCTCAGGTAGCGCCAACAACTCTTTCACGTTCCAAGGGGCAAGTTCTGCCAGTAGTAACTACGGCACAATAACAGGTATGCGCGAGCTCACTGTGCCGATGAACATGAATATGTCACCTGGATCATACTGGGTTGGAGCGGTGCTGTCGACATCGACATCAGGCGGCTTGAACGGCACATACACGATCTGGGGAAATACGCAGATGGTCACTGCTTCAACACCGCTACTGGCAGCAATTGGTGCTAGTAGCGCATCCGCGTATGGCTTCCTGCCCGGCCAAGGTATCTATAAGACGACAGTAGGCAGCATGCCTGTATCTATCCCGCTCGCTTCGATTAACAATACTTCTACTTCAAATGTCATGCGCGCTAATTTCTACCATGCATTTTATAACACAAGTTTTAGTTAAAAAGGATGTAATTACATGGCAGTAGCAGTTGATGCAGCAGGGCCGGAGAGTTCCGGAGTAGTCAGCAGCAGGTACAAACATCAAACTGACGAGGACCGGCAATGAGTATTAGCCTTGTCCAATCAAACAATGGTATGGGTACTGGCGGTTCGACTTGGAACGCGTCGTTCAGTTCAGGCGTGACTGCGGGTAATACGCTATTCCTGGCAGTATATTCGTATGACATTGGGACCGCTATGACAGCGAGTACCCCAAAATATAACGGGTCTGCGTACGCTGCCGCCTCCCAGCTTATCGCCAAGTGCTCGACCGGCGGGGGAAATGTTTTCTGCGCGATCTGGATGTTTCCTAATATCAGCACAGGGGGTGGCACAACGCTTGGCCTGACCTGCTCGAATAGCAACATCGACAGCAATGTCGGCTGGGTATGCTATGAAGTCTCGGGCCTTGGAGCCAGCCCGACGATGGACCAATCCTCCGGAAACTTTGCAAGCAGCGGCAACATAAGCTCCGGTACGACAAGTGCCATCCAACACAGCAATGAGTTTATCGTTGGTGCGGCAGTCGGCTACGGTATCGTCCAGACTGCAGCCAGCGGGTTTACGAACTCCTGGAACGGTGCCGGTTCCCAGTACTGCGAAGCCGGCTACCAGATAGCTACCTCCTCTGGTGGCACGTACACCTACGCGACGAATACCGGCGTAGGCGCCGACTGGTCCGCAGCGATTGTGACGATATATGCCGGCGGGAATAGTAACACGGCTACCGGCGCATGGCTGACTGCGTAGTCTCAGCCGGGTTTAATACTCACAGATACGACAATCATGATATGATGAAACGGATATGGGAGTTCCGCAAATACTTGTACCGGATAATGCCGGTATACACAATGCCAGTGACTATGCGACGCGTCTTGAAAAGCAAAAGACATACCGCGATCTTTCAACAATCATTGTCTGCCCTACTCGTGGTCTGATACCAGCCCGCATCGTGCAGAGTTGGCAGGGTATGATCCGTCCGATGAACCAAAAAGTGATCGGCCCTATCTTCATGGAAAACATGGAGGTCGGGGAAGCCTACAACCAAGTTATCAAGATGATCCTTGAAAACGAGGAGCTTAGTAAATTTAAGTTTCTCCTCACAATTGAGGAAGATAATGCCCCGCCGGCCGATGGGCTTGTTAAGCTCTATGAATCGATTGACGAGTATGACGCCGTCGGTGGCCTCTACTGGACAAAAGGAGAAGGTGGGCAACCAATGTGCTATGGAAACCCAGACGTTATGCCACTCAACTTTATCCCCCAAATTCCACAGCCCGATACGATTACACCCTGCAATGGTCTCGGTATGGGCTTTACCCTCTTCCGCATTGAGATGCTTAAAGATAGTCGTTTTGAGTACGGCAATTGGTTCAAGACCAAGCAGGAAGTAGTACCGGGCGGCGGCGCTCAGGTATTTACCCAAGACCTGTGGTTTTTCCAGCATGCTCGCGAATACGGTTACAAATTTGCTTGTGATTCCCGGGTTAAAGTAGGCCACTACGACGCCGCTAACCAGCTAATGTGGTAATGGTAATAGGAGATATGACAATGCCAGCCAAGGACAGTAAGAAGAAGACCGAGAAGAAAGCCAACGAGCCGCTCAGGCTCTCCTTGGCCTGCGGCAGTAACAAGCCCGAAGGTTTTAAAGGTGTTGATATTGTTAAGACCAAAGTCACTGACTACGTTGTGGACCTGCTCAGTTTCCCATGGAGCGAATTTGCCGACAACTCCGTCGACGAAATCGAGTGTTCGAATTTTGTTGAGCACATCCCACACGGTGATAGCCGAGACGACCCGTTCTTCCAGTTCTTCGACGAGATCCATCGTATTCTTAAGCCAGCCGAGTTTGATCCTGTAAATCCGAACATTGCGAAGACAGGCTTTGCGCGTATCACCGCTCCCTACTACTCGAGCATGCGCGCCTGGCAGGATCCGACGCACCAGCGCGCCATCAGTGAGGCGAGTTTCTTATACCTCAATAAGGAATGGCGCGTTAATAATGGGCTTGACCACTATCCCATTTCTTGCGACTTTGATTTTAGCTACGGATACGTGATCAATCCCGAATGGCAAAATCGCAGCCAAGAGGCGCAGACATTCGCCGTTCAGCACTACATCAATGTTGTCAGTGATGTACAGGTAGTACTGACGAAGCGTTCCTAAACGATGGTATCGACACGAGTACGACACGGCATAAGCGTATGCGTGCTGCTGGTGTCCTTTTCTTTGTTTGCGCCTGCTCGCTCAGCTGTGGCTGCCACGAATCCGGCGTCATCTTCGAAGGGCTTATTCATGACACCCGTTAAGCAGTTCCTGTCGGTAGATGCGGGTACAACGATACGTAGTTCTTTTAGTGTCCGTAATGATACCAGTAGTTCACGTACCGTTATGTTTTCAGTCGAGCAGTTCTCTGTGGCCGACTATACCTATAGGTATACGTTTCAACCGCCGGCCAACGACTGGATACATACGGGAGCCACGATCACAACATTGGCGCCAAATGAAGAAATGAATGTGCCATATGCAATTTCTGTACCCGCTCATACTGCCCCCGGCGGATACTATTTCACCTTACTTGCTAGCACGACGACGACGGCACAGGGGCTTATGAGCACCACTCAGGTTGCAGATCTTGTGTATCTGACGGTGACGGGCAAACTTACGACCGTCAGCCATCTGCAAGGAAGCTCTATTAGTCATCTTGTCTTCGGACGTACGATTTCATATAGCCTGGAACCAGTTAACACGGGTAACGTGTACACCTTTGTGTATCTCAGTGGCCATCTCAGCGGGCTGCTTGTACCAAAGCCGGAAACCTCTACCGCACATATCCTACTGCCGGGGAAGGTACGTACGCTTTCCAGCAGTATCTCCAGTCCTATACTGCCGGGAATATATCACGCTACGTACGGCTATAAGACAAGCACAAACTGGGTGGTTCAGCAGTCTGCTTGGGTAGTGTTTATCCCACCTTGGTCGATCGCTGTTCTGCTTGCCGCGTTGCTGCTGGGAATAAGGTTTTACTATCACAGGAAGCCTCCGACGGAGGAGTCTTAATTCAAGCGGGGCTTGTAGTCTAATCTGTTTGCGCGGCCGCTGTATAGGTAACGCTGACGCTGTAACTACCTTCTGGCTGTGTGATGTCAGTAAGCATACCGTACGTTACGGTAGTGTTGTCGCCTGATTCGAATGGACCCGATCCGCTCTTAATAAGTGTGGGCGTGTTTGTAATGCCGAGATAGTTGCTTGAGCCATCGGTATTGTAGCCCCAAGAGTTCACTGACAGTGGACCGGCTGATGTATTGCTACTGGTTGGAATGTGTATTGACCCGTTCGTCATATCCGTGCCACTTGCTGTATACATATACAACCAGTAGCCGACAGGGTCGGTAGATGTTACGGTCACTGTATTACTCCCCGAACCTGTAAAGTTTGAGCCGCTCGGCGTTAATGACAAGTTAACGTTGCCTCCGAGCGCAATACTCAACGAAGTTGCAGAGCCAAATGGTACCTGTGCGCCGAATGCTCCTTCGCCGAATGGTGATGCGGCTACGCTCGGTATAATAGAAAACGTGCACAAGAGTATAGACAATAAAACGCCTGGTCGGAATAATCGATCAAACCGCTCCGGTGTCATTTTTCTAAGTATAGCGTAACCAGAATTTCGAGACCAGAGCGCTAGGATATATTAGGTTCCTCGTGTGTAGCTGCTTGTGCTATATTATTCCCTAATACAACAGCAGCTCCCTGACCAGTAGGTCAGAGCATATGGTTGAGCGCCTGGATCAGTTTCATACGATAATATTCATATGCGCGCCATAAAAGAGTTGAACTCGATATCCCAGGGGCGGGTACCAAAAAAGAGCTCCACACGATAGATGGCGGAACTCTTGCATCTGTAGCTTTGCTGGTAAAATTTTGGTGACCCTAAGCCCCTCGATTTATAAAATAGTTGTCGTCGAGGTTTTGAGATGGAATGAAACGCTAAAAAGTATAGCAGGGTCCCAAAACCCCGTTCTGCAGACCGTAACTGAGCCCCAGCATAATAAATACAAGAAAGAGCATCACAAACGCAACTAAACAAACCGTTCTGTATAGTATCGATGTCTTGTATTTGAGCAGGCCAAGCAATAATAGGATTGAAATAACAACCAGGATTATGGCGATAAAGCCTTGGCCAAAATTATGCCTGTTTAATTGCGATACATGCTGATTATTGCTACATGTATAAGCGACAGTCGTATTATGAAAAAGGCTTACAGAGGTCGTTATGCCAAAATACAGAATAACAAATCCCGAAACTGTATCTACTATCGTTAAGAGTGGAAGTAGTATATGTTTGGATTTAGGTTTTTTCATATCAATAGTATAAGTTATAAGCACAATAGTGAGCCTCGTATATTTTTACGCAACTCTTTGGAGGAAGACTTAATGGCTCTTTACGAGCGACTAGTCGTACTAGGTATGGAATACAGTAAAGGATCGGTATATTTGGCTGATCTTGAGAAAGCAAGACAGAACATTCACGCGCTGAAACCACCCCTCAACTAGTCTTACTTGGACAGAATATCAAATCTACGTATCAGATACTTAGGATACACACATAACGGAGGTATGAGTAGCAATACGATAAAACATGCGGTGATTATTGAAGGCTTGGTCTGGCCACAGCTAGTTCCACAATTACCATTGTATGGAAGATATCCAAGAAACGCACTAACGGTCGCTAGCATACCAAGGATAAAAGCTACGCTAAAATAGCGACGCCATGACTCTCTGCCTGCTTTAATCTTCGGAATAAGTAGCAGCGAAAATAGTCCGTAAATTGCCAAAGGTATTACCGGAAAAAGATAATACGTGGTGTTTATGTACCACGTGGGTGGCGTAGGCTGTTCTTCTGATAAGTACCGCCAGGGGCCTACGATCAGCAGCGCCGATACAGCTAAAACGAATAAGCTATATATAGCTGTTTTATGAGCCGTATCTGTATGTTTTGGTTTTGTGTATAGAACCTAGGTGAACCCTTAGAATTGCTCATTTAATTACCTCAAATTGACGCCCTTTGAAGGGCTCGGACCAAATTTATTGGGAGTCGACTGCCCAGGCAATAATCCTATCAAAAGGAAAAATGGTGTCCAAAATGTAAGCAAGGTAAGAATAAGCGGATGCCAACCCACATCGTTTGCTCGTTGGCGTGTAATGCAAATCCAATATATGAAAAGGACTACAACGACAAAAAGTATAAAAACCGCAATGAGTATATCTATGATTTTTCCAAAAGTTGGCAAATCAGTTATTAAAGTAGCTCCGGCTGCTACTAGAAGACTAGCCACAACTCCAGCGTAATAAGTTATGCCATTTATCCGACGGTTAAAGTTAAACATACTCTCATACATTATCACTATTCTTGGCTGCCATAAAGGAGTCGAACTCAAATGACAGATAGAAATTGGCTGCAAATAAAAACGCTCCCGAAAATAACATTTTCGGGAAGCAAGATCGTCTCTGTTGATTGTTGTAAAAATAAATTGGTGACCCACATTAGCCAAACATGGAACGCCTTATGCCCGAGCTTGATCCACTGGGCTGAGCAATTGGAAGAGCTTAACGTTTACGCGGACGATGGCTAGCTTTTTCATGTTGTAGAGCGAGGATTCAGGGTGCCCGGTCCGGCGTTTTCGTACTAGTGCCAGCTTGTGCGAACAAAAAACTAGGCCTTTCCGTCCGTTTGACACGCCTCTATTGTAGTTATCGCCTGTTCATGTTAGTTTATCCCAATAATACAAGGTTACGTACATGAAAAGCGTTGAGCGTAGCGGTGGTGGATTGGAGCCTGAAAAAGAGAACGGTGAGTCGGTAGGGCCTAGCCCTGCTATGGCTGGTTGTTTGAGATGGGCAGTGAAAATCACCCTAGACCCCCGTGCGCCGCCAGGAGCTAAAGTCGGCGCAAATCAAGTGCTACTTGATTCAAGGGTAGGGGCCGATGGCAACTCCGCAGACTTTCGCTGTGCTCCATGCACAGCAGAGTGCAAGCTTAACCGTACTGAGTCCCCAGATTTATATATGGGGCTACTGCCGGCAGGTCTTGACATGGCTGTCGTCTTCCAGGACTGTGAATTCGAATAGTCAGATTTACATGGTGGGTTGCCGCCAGTTTTATGGTGGTGTGGATAGGCCCTGAGTCAATGGAGTATCAGCAAAGGCGTTATACTGCGCAAACTCATCCTTTTTTACTGCACCAGTAACCCTTGGCACGGCAGCTGCGTTGTACTCAGCGATGCTCGACCTGTAGGCGTCTATTGTAGATTTGTTGGCAACCCTCTCATCCCTCGCTTCATCATGACAGGTTGCACTCACAAGGATTCGAACTTAAATGACACATAGGAAATGCCTGAAAATAAAAATACTTTAAGTTAGAAGAGCTTGGTTATATTGAGCCCAGTTGAGCTATCAGATTTGCATGACGAATATTGATTCTGCAGCCTAGTGGCTTAGGGGATTGTATATGTGCAGGCCTTCAACCTTCACGAAATCTTCTTCGTTTGCCGTCCAAAGCTCATAGTCGTGCTCTAATGCTGTAGCTGCGATGATCGCATCACCTAAGCTTATGTTTTGCGATTGGCGTAGTTTAACTGCTCGATCAACAACCGTGTCAGTTAACGCTAGGTTATATGACTCGCTAAAGAGCGCCTCCAACAGTAAAAGCTCATTTGCCCGAATTTGCCAAAATCCAAGAGTCTCTATCTTGGTGATACTTGCATGCGCGACATCCACATCTGCGACGACATGTGGCTGAAGGGTCCCGTTAGCTAAATAGATGAAAACGTTTGAATCAAGTATGACCATCGATTATTCTACCTCCGGCCTGGTAGCGGACGATCTTTACGAACAGCGCGCTGCCATGCAGCAGGATCTTTTATATCTTTGTAGATCTCCGTTTGCTGTAGCTGGCGAATTATATCCTGTACTTTATTACGGTCCTGTTTCTTGTCGGGCAACGGTAAACCTATGGTAGCTTTCTGGCCTAGCTTTAATCGGGCGGCTTCGATGTATTGTTTCGGGACTCGAAGCGCATAGGAATTCCCAGTTTTTACGACAGTGGCAATGTAATTACTCATGATATTACCATTGTAACTACAAGCGTCATCAGTGTCAAGGCAGAGGAGGGACTCGCTGCAGTATAGAAGAAAAGCATAATCTTTTATGCGTCAGTCAGATGACTATCCGGGCAAGGAGTATTGTTTTAAGGAGGTGAAATAAAAAAGTTCCAGAATCTGTCTTCTGGAACGTGTGGCGCATCTGTTACTTTGCTTGGTGACCCCGCGGAGAGTCGAACTCCGGTTGCCGGGATGAAAACCCGGTGTCTTAACCGCTGGACGACGGGGCCATTTCAATGCTGCGTTGAAAGCAAAAGACTGCGAAATTGTATCACAACAGAGGTAGAACGGCAATACTGACTCAGCCGCTGGCTGTCGCCGCGGTGGCATGTAGAGGGTATCAGGAACAGTGAATTAAAAACGGGCGCTATTTTCACCAGTCAAATTGCCAAAAGCACCGGCAGGCTTCTATACTACTCACTATGGACGACAAACAGAAGCAACTGAAGATTCTCTACATAGAAGACGACCACACGCTGGCCACTCTCTACAAAGCCCGCATGCAGCTGGAAGGATTTGAAGTACGGCACTTTCCTGACGGCGAATCGGCACTGCAGGCGGCCCGCGAGTTCCACCCCGACCTTATTATTGTTGATCTGATGATGCCCTCCTTAAGCGGCTATGATGTGCTGGACAACCTGCACTCGATAGTGGAGCTGGGCTCGGCCAAAATTATTGTCATGTCAGCCCTCAACCAGCCGGAAGACATTGAAAAGGCCAAAAGTCTGGGTGCCGATGATTTCATCGTGAAATCCCAGGTAACTATAGACGATGTCATGGGGCGGATACACAGCCTTATGGCCGCTTAATCAGCAATGTGGCTCTTAAGTAATAGGTGGTTCTCATGAGACACGTGCATGCGCATACGCCTGTGGTCAGCGAATTCGAGGAAACGACCCGCAGTGTACGATGGCTGGTAACCGTCATTATCCTGCTCACGTTCCCCTTGGTAACACCGCGGTTTTGGATAGTCTGTGCGCTGACCGTTCTGTTTGCTTTGTATAACCTGTCGCGCTATTACGGTCCGTTTCTGCGTAATCACTTATTCAGCTCGCCTAAAACTGTAATACTCTTGGATATTATTTTTGGTGGCATTTTTATCGGTGTGCAGGGCAGTATTATCACGCCGTATATCAGTTTTCTGATCTTTATGGTTATCACTGCCGCCTACCAGTACCGGATGAAGGGCATGTATACGGCTATAGCATTGGAAGCAGTGCTACTGCTACTAGTGTCACAGGTGCATATCAGCTGGCTTACCCCGCTCCACTTTAGCCGGGTGCGTACTACCGTTGTACAGCTTATGGCGTTGGTGGTGGGTGGCTGGATGGTTGAGCGCTACACCCGTATTGAGCAGCACGAGCACGAGCGGCTGCGGCAGCTTAACCATGAGATTGAAACTGAGCGTTCGCGGTTGCTGACGCTTATCGACAGCCTGCAGACCGCTGTATTTGTGGTGGACAATCAGGGCAAGATAACCCAACACAACGACGCCGCCGTGGCCCTGCTGGGTAATACGGCCGGTAATTTACAGGGCAAAGCATTCAAAGATGCGATGTCACTCCATGTGCGGTCCGATTTGGCGGCTAAGCCGGTTGATGTACTGGATGTCCATCAGGGTGGTGATCAGTCAGGATTCCAGCATCGGCGTGACCTGGTGTTAACTGACAAACGCGGTCAGGCGCTGGATCTGGATATTACGGTACGGCCGGTAGGCCTGGCGCATTCCGATGCCACGGGGTCTATCGTGCTCTGTGAGGATATAACTCACGAGCGGTCATTGGATGAGCAGCGGGCAGAATTTATCTCGGTAGCGTCACATGAGCTGCGTACGCCGATTACTATTCTGGAGGCGGCGCTGTCAGCGCTGGTGCGCGGCCAAGGGAAGGTAGATACAGAAACTACCGCCACACTGCTGAAGCAGGCATATGACAATACGCTGCTGCTGGGCAGTATTGCGCAAGAACTGTCCATGTTGGCTGATGCCAGGAACGATAATCTGCCGATTAAGCTTGACCAGCTAAATCCGGCTGAGCTGGTGAATGGCATAGCGCAGGATTTTGCCGCGCAGGCGCAGCGCAAGGGCCTGGAACTTAAAGTGGACGTGGTCGCCGGTTTGCCGGCCATAGTATCTACGAAAAATTACATCCGCGAAATACTGCAAAACTACATGACCAACGCTATTAAATACAGTAAGACCGGTGCGGTAAGGCTAAGAGCGGCACCCACCGAAAATGGCGGCGTGGTATTTAGCGTCAAAGACAGCGGTCTAGGCATATCGGCCGAAGACCAGAAGTTCTTGTTTAGAAAATTCTTCCGGGCGGAAGACTATCGGGTCCGGGAAACTGGCGGCACAGGCCTAGGATTATATCTGTGCAATGAGTTGGCTGAACGCTTGGGCGGCCGGGTGTGGTGTCAGAGCGCGCTCAACAAGGGCTCGACATTCTACCTGGAGTTGCCGTCGAGGCTAGCGAGAACGGTTGAAGGCACGAAACCTTGAGCTCTTATCGCCGTAAAGCCTCAACTCGCGTAATTGTCGCCGCTGCTAAACTCTAGTATTATTCTGGTTGGATATGACAACGACTCCACCCGCAGGCGTGCCGCTCAGGGCTTACAAGCGTACTAAGATAATCGCGACCGTGGGGCCGTCCACCCACAGCTATGAGGCTATCAAGCAGCTGATTGCCGGTGGTGCGAACGGATTGCGGCTGAATTTCAGCCACGGTACCAACGCCCAGCGGGACGAACAAATCGCCTGGATCCGCAAAGCGGGCAAAGAACTTAAGAAGCCGGTAGCAATAATCCAGGACTTGCAAGGACCGAAGATTCGGCTCGGTGATTTTGATGACATTATTCAGGTTCAAAAGGGCCAGACGCTGCGTTTTGCGTATAAGGCTGATTGGGTTGGCAGCGGCGCCATACCTACGCAGTATGATCTGAGCACCAAAATCAAGCGCGGCGAGCGTCTGTATCTGTACGACGGCAAGGTGCGCTGCACGGTCACCAGCGTCAGGGACGGCGTGGTATGCGCCGAAGCCATGAATGCGGGCATCCTGATCCAGCGCAAGGGTATGAACTTGCCGGATACGGATTTCGGCGGCGACGTGATCACTGAAAAGGATAAGGCCGATCTGGCATACGCCAGCCAGCAGGATATCGACTATGTAGCGATGAGCTTTGTACAAACAGCACAGGATATCGAGCAGATGCGGCGTTTGATCAAGAATCTGGGTGTGGCCCGCAAAGTTATTGCCAAGGTAGAGACGCAGCTTGCAGTCGAGAATATTGAGGCGATCGTGCAGGCCAGTGACGCAGTAATGGTCGCCCGCGGTGACCTAGCCGTGGAAACCTTGCCGGAGAGTGTGCCGATCGTGCAGCGGCAGATTATCGGGCTGGGGTTGAAGTACGGCAAGCCAACCATTGTTGCTACGCAGATGTTGGCCAGCATGACGGAAATGCCGGAGCCTACCCGTGCCGAAGTATCGGATATCGCTACAGCCGTACTGGCCGGCGCCGACTGCGTGATGCTGAGCGACGAAACGGCTGCCGGGCAGTACCCCGTAGAGGCGGTGAGCGTCATGAAGCGCGTCATAACGTACACCGAAAGTCATGTGGCACCTAGAGCTGTGATTTGGGATGGCGCAGACCGGCAGATGACAAAACAGCTGGCGATCAGCCGCGGCATCATAAGCCTAGCTGACAGCATCGGGGCGGCTGCCATAGTGGCTGAAACCAAGTCCGGTGCCACGGCCCTCCAAATTGCCTCCGAACGGACTGAGATCCCCCTGATAGCAGTTACGGATGACCCGCATACTGCCCAGGCGTTAGCTATAGTGTACGGGGTAAAGAGCTATGTCCGGCTAGTCAGCCGCGAAGCGGCTGTGAAACTCACTGATTTCCTGCAGGAAGCGGGCATACTTAAAAAAGGTGACATCGTGGTGACGGCCAGCGGTCGCTACCCGGGCGTTGTCGGTACGACCGACACGATTAAAGTCAGACAGCTGGATTAGGGCTTAGGATTTTGGTTAGGCATATCATATACTAAAGCGAGATAAGGGTGGGGACATGAGCTTTTATAAGAAGACAATCAAAGATATCGATCTGCAAGGCAAAAAAGTGCTACTGCGGGCCGACTACAACGTGCCGCTGGATGACCAGGGCAATATAACAGATGACTACCGTGTTCAGCAGAGTTTGCCCACGGTTACATTCTTGTTGGAGCACGGCGCGAGCGTTATCGTTTGCTCACACCTCGGCCGACCAGATGGCAAACCTGATCCTAGCTTCAGCCTGATGCCGGTCGCCAAGCGTCTACAAGAGCTGCTGGGCCATGACGTGGAATTTGCGCCGGACTGCATCGGTGACCGTGCTCGTAAGGCGTCCGAGAATCTGCAGCCCGGGCAGGTGGTGCTTCTGGAGAATCTGCGCTTTCATGCGGAGGAAGAAGCAAACGACGAAAACTTTGCCCGTCAACTGGCCGAGCTGGCTGAGCTGTTTGTGCAGGACGGGTTTGGTGTGGTACACCGGGCGCATGCCAGCACCGAGGCCGTGACTCACTTTTTGCCAAGTGTGGCCGGATTACTCTTGGAGCGTGAGGTTGACATAATTACCGATGTGATGGAAAAGCCACAGCGGCCGTTAGTAGCCGTGATCGGTGGTGCCAAGATTGCCGACAAGATTGAGGTGCTCAAACGTTTTATCGATATCGCCGACGTAGTAGCAGTGGGTGGCGCCATGGCCAACACGTTCCTGCAAGCTAAGGGCGTGCATATCGGCAAAAGCAAGACTGATGCCGATGACCTGCCGCTTGCCAAAGAAATTATGGAACTGGCGGATGCCAAGTCGCGCAGCGGTAAGTTCGTATTTTACCTGCCGCAGGACGGTGTAGTCGCGAGCAAAGTCGACAAAAGCGCCAAAACGCGTCTGGTTGACTGGAGCGCCCATGTAATTGCCGAGGTCGAAAACTACCCTAAACACCCGCCGCACGAGTCGGCAGTTGTACACGAAGACGAGATGATCCTGGATATCGGACCATTCAGCGGGGCGTTCATTGCCGGTGCGATTCAGCTGGCAGGTACGGTGGTGTGGAACGGCGCACTCGGTGTGACTGAAACCACGAGCTTACAGGGGCCGGTCGGCCCGTTCGCACATGGTACGGAATTGCTCGTGGAGGCTATGACCGGCCAGTTCGGCAACCGGCCGTTTAGCCTGGTAGGCGGCGGTGACACGGTAGGATATATCGAAGGCCGTAAGTTACTGGCAGCGTTTAACCATGTGTCGACCGGCGGCGGTGCTAGCCTGGAGCTGATGAGCGGTCGGAAACTGCCCGGCGTCGAGGCTTTGGAAAACAAGTAATAAAATAAATGCTACAATAGCCATAAATACAATGATTACAGACAGAAAAACCATCATAGTCGGCAACTGGAAAATGCACTTAACTGTGCATCAGTCCAGCCTGTTGCTGTATCGTCTGAACGAGCGTATAAAAACACATCGCAATCTCGAAGTTGTGCTGGCTCCCAGCATGCTTTCGCTGCAACCGTTAAGCCTGGAAATGGACCACCGCAAGTTCAAGCTGGCCGCGCAGGATGCCTATTTTAAAGACGAGGGCGGCTTTACCGGTGAAGTCAGTTTTGCTATGCTTGGCGACTTGGTGCAATACTGCATCGTCGGTCACAGCGCCCGGCGGTTGTATTTTGGTGAAACGCTGGAAACGGTCCGCGATAAGGTGGCGGCTGCGGTGCGCAACGGCATCAGCCCCATCATCTGTATCGGTGAAACGAAGCAGGAGCGCGACGAAGGGCAGGGGCGCCAAGTCATTCACGACCAGCTTACGACTGCACTTATGAACGTTACCAGTCGGGACCTCGATAAAATCGTGCTGGCGTACGAACCGGTTTGGGCTATCAGCACCTTTGACGGTATTTTGGCAAAGCCGCATGAAATTGAACAGGCCATCAAGTACATACGCCTGCAGATACATGAGCTCTACGGCCCACGGGCCGCCGACCGGATCTCGATACTCTACGGCGGCAGCGTGGACGACCAGGATGCTCGGGCCTACTTGGAAGTTCCGGGTGTAGATGGAGCATTGGTGGGCGCGGCCAGCCTGAATTATCATCAATTTGCGACCATGGTCGATATTGCCTATCAGACGCGGCTGAAAGTTTAGCGTCACAATGGCAAAAACGATAAAAATTGACGACGTCAAACAGCCTGGCCGGGTATTACCTTCGGCTACCAGCCGGCCGATTCTTGTTACTGATCATACGGATACCCCCACAGCAGACCCGATGTTGGCTTCCCCGGGCTCAGATGCCGATAAAAAAGACGAATCACCGGCCGAACCTGCCACGCTCAACCACACTGCCAAAAATATTGAGCCCTTGACCGCTCCGACGGTTAAGCCGGCTGCGGCCGTTGAACCGACTTCGACTCTCCTAGCCGCTACACCGGAACCTAAACCAGCAGAGGATAGTAACCCGTCCGAAACTTCCGAAGACACATCGAAAGCAGCCTCCGAACCGGCACCTGAGACGCCAGTGGCGACTATAACTACCTCCGATTCAGCGGCCGCAAAGGCGACACCAACCGAATCCTCATCTGAGAGCAGTTCTGATGACGACGCCGATGGTAAAACTGTACTCCGTGACCCGGCCGCCGCCATAAGCGCCGAAGAGGCGGCTGCCGCTGAAGCCAAAGCGAAGCGTGAGCAGGAGCTGGAGGACGTAATCGCTAGCGGCAAATATGCCGTTCCGGTCAACGCCGTGCAGCGCAAGCGCTCACGTATGCACATCATGTTGTTATGTATAGTGGCTATTCTGCTTTTGCTGGCGCTGCTCGACGCGGTTTTCGATGTCGGCACTGTGAATGCGCCACAGGGCATTCCGCATACTCACCTTTTCTCGAAGAGCTAGCATCGGCAAACCCGAGCCGACCATTAAACGTCTCGACATACCTGCCCCGACAGGTTACTATCGGGGCGTGACAACTAACCGTCAGCGAGCAACCTTATCCAGCATAGTATTCGGCACAACGGCGCTTCGGATCGTATGTGCGGCGGCAATCGCGGTGTGCGCGGTGTGGCGCCGCTGGGATTTCTTACTCCCGCTGGCATTGCTGGCCTTCGCGTCCGACTTCCTGGACGGCTGGCTGGCACGCCGCTGGCGAGTGACAAGCAACTTCGGTAGCGCGTTTGATCCGCTGGCCGACAAAGTGGTGTGTCTGACGCTGCTGGCTATCGCGGCCGTACATGTAAGCGTGTGGTACTGGATACTCTTTGCGATTTTTGGTGCGTACGACATATACACCATGACGATCCGGTTCGTGCTGTCCCGGCCGATGCCGGCGAGCCGCATTGCCAAGCTCAAAACGGCGTTGCTGATGGCCGGGCTCGTCGCTATGCTTGTAGGCCTGTGGGTGGAGCTGGTCGCCTGGATTGCCGCTATATTGCTGAGTGTTGCCGCGTTGCTGACGATACGGTCGTTCATGGAGTACACGCGGGCTATCAGCCGGTCGCTGGAATGGCTGGAATTTTCGCCGGGCGTTACGGCTATCGATTTTGCCGCCTGGCACAAACAATACGGTATACGGGCGGTGTTGTTTGATATCGAAGGTACGCTGACGCCGTGGGCTGATCCTCAGGTCGATAATGAGGTAGCAAGCGCGCTGCGCCGGGCACGAAAGTCGGGCATTGTGCAGGTCGGCTTGGTCAGTAATATGCGCCCCCGCCACTCAGCGCGGGCAGCTGCGGTAGCAAACCAAATTGATGCCGCTACCTATCATGTACCGCTCATGTTGGCCGACCGTAAGCCCAGCCCGGCAATGGTGTATGCCGCGCTTTCTAAGCTTGATGTGCCTGCGCGAGAGGTAGCCTTCGTCGGTGACAAGCTTGTAGATGTACTTGCCGCCCATCGTGCGGGCATAGCACGGGTAGCGTGGGTGGACCGCCTTGGATCGGCTGACCACCCCCTTGAGAAGGTCTTTTACCGGCCGCTCGAGCGCGCCATAAAGTGGACCATCAGATAATCTGTCTACGTTTGGTAAAATAAGATGATGCCAGAAGATCTTTTTGAGGGGCTGAATCCGGAGCAGCGGCGGGCCGTCGAAACCACCGACGGGCCGTTATTAATTCAAGCGGGTGCAGGCAGCGGCAAAACCAAAACGCTCACGCACCGCATCGCCTACCTGATCGCTACGCACCGAGCCACGCCCTATAACATCCTGGCGGTGACGTTTACCAATAAGGCGGCGCGCGAAATGCGTGAACGGGTAGCCAGCTTGCTTGGTGCAGATGCTGAAAATCGCGGCTTTATGCCGTACATGGGCACGTTCCATAGTATTTGTGTGCGGATTCTGCGACAGGACGGCGAACACATCGGCATTCCGCGCAGCTTTGTGATTTTTGATGAGGCCGATCGCCTAGCAGCTGTCAAACAGGCCAGCAAGCGGCTCGGTATTGACGAGAAAGCTTTCCCGCCCCGCGTTATAGCCGGGCTGATCAGCAGCGCAAAAAACGAACTGATTACACCGGATGATTACGACCGGGCGGGCGGTAGCCCGGCCACACGAGCTGCTAGCGAAGTCTACCCGATATACCAGCGGATTCTGAAAGACAGCAGCGCGCTTGATTTCGATGACCTCATCGGCCGCACGGTAGAATTGTTGCAAACCGTGCAACAGATACGTGAAAAATGGCGGCAGCAATTCGCCTATATCATGATTGATGAGTATCAGGATACTAACGCTGCACAATATAAACTCGTTAAGCTCCTGACAAATTCGCACAACAACATTGCGGTCGTGGGCGACGACTGGCAGTGTCTCCCGCCAGAAACTTTAGTGGTAACGCCGGCGGGCTCGCGAGCGATACAGGATATCCGAAAGGGTGATGTAGTCGTTGCGGCCAGCGGGCGCGGGAAAACGCGGCATGCGGTGGTTGCCCGGATTAGAACGTCGCACGCGACCGGAAAGATACTGCAGATTACAACGGCAACAGGTAAGGTCTTGCGTGTCACGCCCAATCACGTGCTTTTTGGTCGTTGGGATATCATGCAAGAGTATCTGGTCTATCTTATGTATTCGGAAGTATACGGCTATCGCATAGGCATGACAAAAGGATCTCGCTTTGACGGCAAAAAGTATGACATTGGCCTGCGGGTTCGAGCTAACCAGGAACGTGCTGACCGCATGTGGGTACTCAAAGTTTGCGCCGACCGGCCTGAGGCGCAGTATTACGAAGCCTTATTCGCGTATAAATACGGCATCCCCATGCTGGTATTCCACGCGTACGAAAATCGGGCAATGCAGCTTGGGCAGGAACAAATCGATGAGCTCTACCAGCGGATAGATACTCGCTCTCGTGCCAGGGAACTTATGGCTGACCTAGGAATTGCATATGATTATCCCCACTTCGTGCCCCAGGCAACGGTGTGCAAATCACGAAGTCGCTGGCTCATAAATGTTGTGTTACTCGGCGGTAATCGGGGGTCAACAAGCCGTATTTCTGTGAACACTACGAATCCTGAAGACCTGGTAGTATTTGAGAAACTTGGCTACAGTGTGCGGAGTGCTAAAGCGGACACATATCGGAGTGAAATTCAGTCTACGGACATCGCGCAGCTGGAAGACATACTAGAAGAGGTCGGCCAGGCATCTGATGCAAAGCCGACAATTGCTCGGTATGCCATGTTGACGGAACATAAATTTAACCTGTTACCGGCCAGTCAGATGCATCCTGGTATGATAATTGCCGTCATGACCGGAAATGACGTCGTTGAAGACAAAGTTGCGACAGTCGTTGAGGAGCCGTATACCGGGCCGGTGTTTGATCTTGATGTCGAGAAACTGCATACGTACATTGCCAGCGGTATCGTTGTGCATAATTCGATTTATTCCTGGCGCGGAGCGGATTTCCGCAATATCCTGAACTTCGAGCGTGACTACCCGGGTTGTACAGTCATAAAACTGGAGCAGAACTATCGCTCTACTTCCCACATCCTGAACGCCGCGCACGGCATTATTACCCGCAACGAACAGCGCTCGGACAAAAAACTCTGGACGGCAGCGGGCGAAGGCGAAAAAGTGCAGATTGTGCAGGTCGGTAGTGAACGGGCCGAAGCCGAGGCCATCGTGCGCCGGGTAAAATCAGGCGTGGATGCGGGCAGGCGTCAGTACAGCGACTATGCCGTGTTGTATCGAACCAACGCCCAGAGCCGCAGTGTGGAAGAGGCGTTTATTCAATATGGTATCCCGTATCGCATCGTGGGTGGCGTGCGCTTCTATGACCGCAAGGAAATCAAAGACCTGGTGGCGTACCTCAGGCTGATGTACCAGCCCGAAGACCGTATCAGTTTTGAACGGATTGTGAATGTGCCGACGCGGGGCGTCGGTGCGAAAAGCCTACAGAATTTTTACGAATGGTACGAAGGACTGGGCCTGCAGTTAAGTGATGGGCTGGAACAAGCGGTTCATTGCGGCATGATAACTGGCAAGGCCAAAAAAGGCTTGGTCGAGCTGGGTGATATTCTGAAATCGCTGCGCCAACTCATGGTCGATGTGCCGCCGGCGGCACTCATCGATTCGTTAGTTCGGCGGATCGGCTACCTGAAGTACCTGGATGACGGTACGCCGCAGGCCGAAAGCCGTCAGGAAAACGTGAAAGAATTTATGGGCGTTGCACAAAGTTATCAGGAACAGGGGATGGCGCTTTTTCTGGAAGAAGTAGCGCTTATTTCCGACCTTGACACCTATGACCCGAACGGCAACGTGGTCACGCTGATGACTCTGCACGCCGCCAAGGGGCTTGAGTTCCCGGTGGTATGCATGACCGGCATGGAAGAGTCCATTTTCCCGCACACCCGGGCGCTTTACAGCCCGGCTGAAATGGAAGAGGAGCGGCGGCTCTGTTACGTAGGCATGACCCGGGCCCGCGAGGAACTATATATGATATATGCCACGAGCCGGATGCTGTACGGTGGTATGCAGCATAATCCACCCAGCCGGTTTTTGAGCGAAATCGACGCGGGGTATGTTACCGAAACAGCCAGCGGCGTGAGTTTCACTGCCGATTTCGGTGGTGGGGGCTATGACGACAGACAATATATCGCGCCTACACCGCCGTCTGTGGCCGATAACAACGAACCACGTTATGTGCCGGACTACGAAATCGGCGACGGTGTCAAACATCAGTTATTTGGTAGTGGAACTATCACGGAGCTTGACGGTGACGTCGCCACCATCCTGTTCCAGGGTGTTGGCCTCAAAAAACTGAATATTGCCTTCGCCCCGCTCGAAAAACTATACTAAAGCGAGGCCCCCATATTTATGCAAACTATTCGTCGAGTATTCCGGCGCTGGCACCAAGCGCAAACACAGCGCTTTTGGCGCTGGCAACGGCATCCCCTTGGTATCCCAGTTATGGCGTTCGTGGCCGCTGTGGTTTTAGGCGGCATGCTGCTACTTGTGCTTTCGACGACTCACACGACTACTACGTTTCATCCGGATACCAGCTACATTGTCATTATCAAACACGACGGCGAAACGCAAGCCGTGCCGACAAACGAACCGACTGTCGGTGCGCTGCTGCAAAAATTGAATATCCACACTGGCTCACGCGACCGGGTTGAACCGGGACTGGATACGCCCATCGTGCAGGATAACTTCCGTGTAAACATCTACCGTGCCGTACCAGTGACTATCGCCGACGGCCCGACCACCATTACGACGTATAGTGCCGCCGGTACGCCACGCGGCGCCGTTACTCAGGCGGGCTTAACCATCTATCCGGAAGACGAGGTGACGGCGCAGCCGGCCGTCGATCTTGTGTCGCAGCAGAGCCTGGGAGAGAGTATCGTCATTAACCGTGCCGTGCCGGTGACGCTTAATGTGTACGGCACTGTGCTGCCGCTGCGCACGCATGTGGCCACGGTGGCAGCGCTGCTGCAAGACCGAGGTGTTAGGCTGCGGCCGCAGGATACGGTTATCCCGGATGGCAATACGCAGATTACACCCAACTTGCAGATTTTTGTGAATCGCAAGGGTACACAAATTGTGACTGTAACGCAGCCTATCCCGGCGCCGGTACAGGCCGTTACGGACGATTCGTTAAGCTTTGGTACTACGGTCGTGCGACAGGCAGGTAGCGTGGGCACCCAGGTGCTGACTTACCAGGTAAACACCGTGAATGGTGTGGAAGTGAGCCGCACCTTGCTGCAGGCGGTGGTCACCGTGCAACCGGTACCGCAAATTGTGGCGCGCGGGCAGGCGGTTAGTATCCCGGCTGACAAGCAGGCAGTGATGGCCGAGGCGGGTATTGCCGAAGATGACTACAAATACGTTGATTACATTGCCAGCCATGAAGGTGGCTGGTGTCCCACGAAAATTCAGGGCTCGCATGATTGTCCCGGCTATATGGACCCCAGCAATGTTCCGTCTTATGGTGGCTACGGCATATTCCAGGCGACGCCAGGCAAGAAAATGGCGTCGGCAGGTAGTGACTGGGCCACCAACGCGGCGACGCAGATCCGCTGGGCCACCGGTTACGCAGATGGCCGCTACGGAAGCTGGGCAGGGGCGTATGACCACTGGACCACGTATCATAACTGGTAGTAGCTGCCCCGAATGAGGGGCTGGAATGCCTCTTCATTACGCTGCGCAGTGAAGTAGACTCGTTGGTCTTCGGCTGCTCTTCGTTGGCCGGTGGTAATGTGATGCTTTTCTTGATACCATCAGGGAAATGAGTGCAGTAGTTCCGAAGAAAGCGTTGGGGCAGCATTGGCTGCATGATGAGGCGACCCTGGACGCGATCATTGATGCTGCTGATGTTGGTGCGGGCGACCCGGTGCTCGAAATCGGCCCGGGCCTCGGCACGCTGACCCGCCGCTTGCTGGCCAAAGGTGCGCAGGTAACAGCGGTAGAATTTGACCAATCTCTCGCCCAAAGCTTGCAGAAAGCTTTGCTAAAGGACAGCCCTTTAGCAAGCGATTTGACGGTAGTGCGAGAGGATATTCTGCGGTTTGATCTTACCCAGTTGCCGCCTGGTTACAAAGTCGTGGCGAACATCCCATATTATCTGACGAGTAACCTTTTGCGGGTGCTGACCGAAAGTACGAACCCGTTCAGTGTGGCCGCGCTCCTAATCCAAAAAGAAGTAGCCGAACGTGCGGCAGCCGGGCCGGGACAAATGTCACTTTTGAGTGTGAGTGCACAGTTTTACTGCGACGTCTCTTTGGGGCCGGTCGTGCCGGCCGAACTGTTCACACCGCCGCCAAAAGTAGATAGCCAGGTACTGGTGCTTAAATACCTCGCCAAGCCAAGATTTGGAAATGATTTAAATACTAGACTATTTTTCAGGGTCGTGCGCGCTGGCTTCAGCCAAAAACGCAAGACGCTCGAAAATGCCTTAAGCGGTGGTTTGGCTATCTCTAAAGACCAGGCTCGCCAGCTGCTTGAAGCTGCCGGTATCCAACCGGGTCAGCGCGCCCAGGCGCTCTCGCTGGATGACTGGTATGCGCTTTGTAGAGCGTACATATAGGTTTTCGGTTTTCGCCCTGCTTATGGTATAATAGTGATACGTCAGAGATGGCGATAACGTTATGGGGCTGAATTTTAAGCTCGACGTTGGTACGTTACGGTTAGATCAGCAGGTCGCTTGTCAGCGTTATAGGCAATCAATTACAGATGCAAATACATCTTTCGCTAAGGTAAAGAGCACAGTCGCTGCCATCAAGGCAATGAGCCTGACTCCTGATGCCTTCGCACTCGCAGCTTAATCACTGCGAAAATGCCTTGCATGACACCAGATAGTGTAATCGCGTTTCATATTTCTGGACGCTCAAGTTTGACCATCCAGCTTACTTGCTAAGATTAGGATTGCTCGTTACTGATGTTTGTCTGTTTCGATACAGTAACGCTAAGACAGTAAAACGGACTATGCCTGTAGACGACTAACTAAAACGCCGGCGGACGTGGGGGCGGTACCCACCAGCTCCACCAAAGCATAAGCATTATGACCTCTCTAGAATGAGGTCATTTTTGTTTCAGACCCACTACACACTGACAATGGGTATCAAAACTTCCACCAAGAACTTCCAGATGTCTCCCTTGTGGGATCTTTGAGAGTCATATATATTTCCAGGGTATGAAATTCCTGATTTCGCTCAATGTATCGTTTGGCTTACGATGATAACCACAGTCATCTTTGACTTTTGGGGTGTTTTAGCGACCAAACGCTTTCGAATCTTTGATCTCGTAAAGGAGACACTGAGCGTTGATGAGTCGACCCATCCGATATTTATGGAGTACTATGCCAAGGTAGAACTCGGAATAATTGATGAGGGCGAATTCTGGCAGCAACTATGCGACAGGCTAAAGGTATCGCCGCCAGAGCAACCTCAGGCATGGAGTTCTGCCTACAAAGAAATTACCAACTTTGATGGTGAGACGCTTGCGATAGCTAGTGGTCTCAGAGCTAGCAGTTACCGTGTCGCTATCTTATCTAATATGGATCCTGGTATTGGTACCTATCTGCGTGAGAACAATTACCTCAAAGACTTTGAGGGTTTGTTTCTATCTTATGAGACCAGACTTGCAAAACCGGACGAAAGAGCCTATAGCAACATATTGAAGGTACTGGAAGTCATGCCTCAGGAAACGATCTTTATCGACGATCGATTAGAAAACGTCACAGCAGCTCGAAAGCTGGGTATGCAGGCGGCTGTGTTTAGGGGAAGCGAACGGCTCGCAACCGATCTAAGGTTATTCCTTAACGAGTAGATTTGATACGAAAGCTTCTCAGTGTACTGTGAAGGGTGCATACCGCTAGGGGATTACTAACCTCTTTCGTCGTTCCTGCTCCTGTCGGTGATCCAGATAGTCCTCCCAGATTAAACCCTTCCATCTGACTATCTCTTCAAAAATGAGGGGCGAACTTTTTTCGAGGTGCTCCACCATAAGCACCCTGACCTCTTCTGAGAAGTCTTTTTGACATAATCAAGAGAAGTTGATTATTAGGGCGATTAGTCATTGCTAAGTGGCATGATGAACTTGTTCGTTCAAAGCACAAAGATGCACTCGAGAGACAAGGGGTACCTCTGGTATGTACGTGCCATCTATCATCACCCGTCTCGCACTAGCTATCACCTCCGCAATGCTCGGGACGCTACTACTCGCACTTGGACAACTCACACAAGTCGTCCAGGCGGCTACGAAGTCTGACATATCGATGTCAAGCTTCAGCTCCGTGGCATTTGATCCGCATGCACTGTACGTACTGTCTGTACTTATGTACGTGCTCGCGGCGATCTGGCTCGTAGCACTTGGTGTCGGGCTAGCTCGGAGGTGAAAAAACGAATGTACCCTTTTGGCAAACAAAGCTTGATGCCGAACCGAAGCCGTCACGGTGCTTCGGAGCCAAAAGGGCAAGCCGTATGAGGCGGATGAGAAAAAGGGCAGGGGTGACCCACCACAAATATCATTTCTCTCCCATCACAACTCATACGGCTTTTTCGATGCTAAAGAACTTGTATGAACGCATTTCATAGTCCCCTTCGTAGCTATCAGATATAAAGTGAGGCGCCCTTTTGTTGCTAAGACACAGGAGGGTACCCATGGAACATGCTAAGTCCTTTATCTCACAGCCGCAATACCATTGGTGGCTAGGGCTTATGGAGCCGTCGGCGCAGCCAAAGCTGGCACATGCATGTGCTCATTACGGTGACGAAGGCGAATAAAGCCCAGGGGTTGCGGACCCCGGTATCTGGCAGGCCGTTTTTTAGTGGACCTATCGCCACATTTGTTCGGCAGGCCGGAGAGGACACGGTTAAGTGCTTGCCGTTATTTTGTGTGTTTACGTGAACCTGAGGCATGTAAGCACCCGGCTTGTTGTAGGTGTGCATGACGGTAGTGGTCAGTCTGCTTGTCTTGACCGCCTGATTGAAGATAACCGTGTATGATTGACGATCGCCGAAATCGAACGAATAGCCGGTGATGAGATTGCTATTGCCTGATGCTATGGCGGTGAACGTGTAGCTCCAGCCGGTACTGGCAGTAGCCATCAGACTACTACACTTTACTGACGGATCGGTATAAGCCGAGGCCGGCAGTATCAGCAATAAGCCAAGCAATACAAGCAGCAGACATCCCCAGTATACCCACCTCCGTCCCATCAGAAACCGGATTTTAATAACGCTGCGGTCGTCTCTGCATCGGCCTGACTTCCATGAGACCCGCGCGTGATGACATACCAGTTGTTGTCGCCCAAAATGTTTAGTGTGTGTTCATCCGGATTCCAAAAGGCCGCTTGGCCGTACCCGGTAACATTGATCGCATTCGATGGCTTACCCGATCCGAATACGGCGGTGTTTTCTGATTTGCCGAGTGAACTTGTAGGCGCACGTATTGCCAGCTGCACCTTGTTGCTGCCGCTCGTGTAGGCGCAGGCGCTTAAGGAAGTATCGCTGGCCTGCATGGAGGAGGTATCAGTTGGCGCGCTGGAAACAGCGCCACTACCCAGCAGCTGCTTTGCTGCGCTGAGCGTTAGTAACTTACAGGCGTCGGTAGCCGGTTGGGCTGC
>CAZMWE010000005.1:0-50578 GCA_964570005.1 uncultured Candidatus Saccharibacteria bacterium
AGCGAGAGGAAGCTAGTGGCAAGACTGGCAGCATTGGAGGCACCGCAAGCACAGCCCGACACAGCCGCAGGGCCGGTGGGAACTCCTGTATGGGTTACAGGGCCACAATTAATGGCACAGTTTGATGAAGCGCCCCCGACAAGGCGGACTACTGCTCGAGGGGGCGGATTGTTAGAGGTACTCGGACTCAGCCGCTTTGGAAGAGCCTCGCGGCAGCCGGCGGCAGCAGCAGGCGTACGGCTACTCAGAGGGCTTGAGCAACCAGACGGACGACCAATACACCACGATCGTGGAGTAGAACGTCCCAGAAGAGGACGGCGCATATTAGCAGCACTCGGAGCCCTAGTCCTCACAGGGGCTGCGTTACTAGCAGCGGGGACAGGCGCCTCACCATCATCGCCTGCACCACAAGTTAACCGCAATGCACCTGTAGACGTCGGCCCGACGCCCACGGTCACTCCGAGGCCAAGTACCAGCATCACTGCAGGATTATTGAACCCGATCCCAATAGGTGCTCCCGTTGGACCACATGACGTGCAAACGGACATGCCGCCACATCATAGCCACTATATTGCACCTTCATCTCCGGATGCCAGACCCGGTCCCGATCTCATCAATAGTAACCCTTGGTCAGTGGCAGCCTACTGGGTAGGAGAATACCGAGCGACACACCTTGTGGATGCGGCTATTACCGAATGGAACGTTAAAAAACTTGATGACCGCCTACTCCTGGGCATAACTGCCGATGGCACCTTGCAGGTTTTCCATACCAATGGCGCTGCTTTGAACCTTCGCGAACAACAGGAACTTAATAACGTGGTCGATCAGGTTGGTCGATCAGCTTTTAGTAAGGCCTCCTAGACTGCCCGCCCGCTTACCTTCCCCAACGCCTAATGTCCCGTCTTGCGCCCGATACCTGGTCGCGCCTTTTTCTGCCCACGCCGTTCAGCATACAAGTATGCGCGGCGGCGCATGGTATAGGAGATGAACGTCGTTAATATACCGACACCGGCAAAGATATAAAAGGTGGTGAAGATTTTGCCGAAGTCGGTCTGCGGCACAAAGTCGCCATAGCCAACAGTAGCAAGCGTGACAACGCTGAAGTAATAAGCGTTCAGCCACGAGAACTTTTCAACCAAATGATACACCAGGGTACCGGCCGCCAATGTGACGACCAAGGCGCCGAGAAGTAAGCGATAGGTGTAACGATCAAACGATTGCTGCATGCGCTTACGAGCAGACGACCACGCGCCAGTAGTCGATCACCCTATGCGGGCAATACCTACCACTACCGGCTGCCAGCCTTAAACTTCCGCCCGAACCTCCGATCCGTGCACCGTCAGCGCATACAAAACTAGTACGTCAATCACCATCATGATTATTGACCATATCGGATACACGCTAACGAAAACAAACTGGGTCAGTAGGTTCAAAGTGACCAACACCATAGCAACAACGCGCGACCAGGTACTACCAGTAAACAGACTCATACCGGCCAGCAAAGTTATCACCCCGAAAATAAGGTGGACCCAGCCCCAGGCAGTATAGTTCCAAACCAGCAGCGTGCCATGCAGGGAAATATAGAATTTGTCATTCAGCAGCGCAGTCAGGCCGAGAACTGCCTGAAAGAAGCCGACTAGCAGCATCATGAAACCTGCAAAATAAATCCAACCGACCCACCCGGTAATCTCTTGACGTGTAGCGTTTGCCATCACAATCTCCTTTGCCTAATTAGTTTGTGAGCTCGTTGCCATGCATCGTCAACGCGTACAGGGTAAATCCCCCGATTATTAGCGACACCAGCGCCCAAAGCGGGTACGCGTTCATGAATGCGACGTTATCGATCAGGACGAGTACCGTTGCGAACACCGCCACGACCCGTGCCCAAGTAGAACCGATCAACAGGCCGATGCCGGTCAGCATCGCGACGGTACCGAGCAGCAGCTGTATCCACCCCCAGCCCGTGTAGCTGAAAGCCACCAGCCCGATACGCGTGGCGGCGTAATATTGATGGTTAAAAATACTGACGAGCCCGGCAATGATCTGCATGCCGCCGACAGCCAGCAACATGGCCGCGGCAAAAAAGACCCAGCCCACCCAACCGGTCGGTTTCGGTACGGTTCGCTGTACCATATGCCCTCCTTTCCTTTTTACTCTATTTGGCACGTTTATCCGTGATAGCCTTAAGTTCCAACGACTCCGCAATCAGCATCGGACCGGCAATTAACGCGTACAGGCCCAGGATCCACACGAACGCCACACCCGATTTCGCCGGCTGGAAGAACAGGATGATGCCGGCTATCACAGCAGCCACACCGATGATTATGGCCAGCGTCTTACCAGTCGCGCTGTCGCCCGAAGTCAGCGACGCCACCACCTCGATAACACCGGAAATGATCAGCAAAAAGCCAATGATTAGAATAAGTGTCGCGAACGTCACATGAGGATGACGCAACAAATACACGCCGGCGCCAAGCTGCAACAGACCGATCAGTACTGTCAAGAAACCCAGCTGATGCTCACCAATACGGACGATGCCGGTGGCTAGCCGAATGATACCGTCGACCAGTACCCAGGCAGCAAACAGGTATAGCAGTGTCACCAGCGTGATACCCGGCCAGAACACCGCCGCGATACCAAAGATAACTGCCACAATCCCACGTAGCGTGAGCGCCCACCAATGTGTTTGTAGAGTTCTTAGTTCCCCGTTCATACTATTCTCCCTTCTTAAATGTTAGTTCGTGCGAGTCCTACATAGTCCCCTCCCCTGGGCTGACTGTGACCCGGTTAGCTAAAGTGAACAGCATGACACATGGCAGAACAGCCGTATTAGCCACTCGGAGCAGATAGAGTGGCAAGCCCAAAAAAGCCCTGTCGGGCAGGGCTTTTTTGGTTGCGTGTTTCAGGCTGGTGGGAGTAAGTTTTCTGCCAGCCGATCCTCTGGCTATGGTCAGTATTGCAAGAAAAGTGTGTAGGCACACACCGGTGGCGCGCCATTTGGAATGGTTGTACAGCTTGCGACCGTTTGATACTTTGGCCATAACGCTGCTCCCTTGTCTAGTTTCGTTATAGCACGTTCCCTCAGCAATAAACAAGCATAAAGTGGTATGGCCGCCGGTTGCGGAGTCGGCATATCTCGTTGGCCTCTCGCACATTAAAGTTCGCCAAAAGTAATATTATTTACTGCATTTGTACAGCTAGACGTCAAAACTAAGGCGGACAGTTAGGCTAGGAATATTTAGGAGGAGGTACATTGTGGGTTTCACATGTGATTTAGAAGTAGCACCTTTCGCCAGACCTGACCCAGCACCCGATATGGTATATATCGAGGACCACTATACAGACTTAGAGTCAGACAGTGGCGTACCCATATTGTGGGTTATCACCGACAAGGGCATCAAGGCAGGAACACTGGGAGAGTTACTCGGCTCGGACAACCAGATATATTTTCATGCGGACGAACGCACTGAAGGAAAAACCTATGACCCCGTTTATGGCGTCATTCGGCGCGTTGCCCAAACCGCATATAGTGGGCCCACACCACCCGCATCTCAGTTTTCCGTGACGTGGTATTCAGAGGATAGACCACCGAGCGATGATGACGTCTGCTTGACCGACGAAATAACAGCCGCCCGTTATATAGATTCCCTTTTTCTTAAGCAACTGTACTTGGAGCAAAGACCAATGCCAGCAAGCGCTGAGATAGCAGCGATAGCAGCAGACGCACCCGAGCACGCTACATTAGACAGACAGCCACATAGGGTAATGACCGGCATCAGGAGTCTTGCGCACGCCGCGCTGCAAGTTGTTAAGCCAACCTATCAGGGCAGACACGCAGCAAAGCCAGAGGCCAAAGAAGAGAGGCCCGCCAAGTGGTTTAACCGCAGGCATGCCGCACGGGCTGCCGTAGGCGCGATGGCGCTGGCAGCAGTTACCACCGTGACGGTAGCCCCCGTGATAGCTGGAGACGCAGCCCCGTCAGCTGCCCGACAGAGTGTTGCCGTACATAATACCAGTCCTACCAGAAGCACACCCGCGACCACTGCGACCACACACAGACCAACGATTATCGCAGGACCGATGCAGCCGATACCTCGCGGCCTACCAGCCCATACAGGCCACTCACGGATCTCCGTCACTCCCCCTCCTGCCAGCCTCAACCAGCGTCCGTGGGATCTTGCCGCACGCATAGCCGGAAGAAATGCAGCGCTAGACATAGACGAGACGGCGATCCACATATGGGACCAGCGACATCCGGATCAACTTCAACTGGTCACCAATGCGAGCGGACAGCAAGTAGTTTGCTCTGCCGAAAGCAGGTTACCTCTGGACCCGAAGACCGAGGAAGCACTAAACCGGATTGTGGCTAGAGTAGCCGGGCGTGTTGTCGGCGGTACGCATGCTACTAGGAAGTAGCTATCGGAACTCTTAGGTTAGCTCCTAAAAGTATTTTAGCGGTTCTTCGGTCTCGTGAGCTTTGCCGCTACGCTTGCCAGCCCAGCGTACCAGCCCTTTTTAGTAGTCACCGGGCTCACGTTCGACAGATCAACCGGCTGAGCCGGAAAACCCTTGCGTAGCCCCTGGATAATCGCCGCCTGCAGCGTTGGTGTCCGGAATGCTAACCTATCAAAGGACGTAATATCTGCCCACAGCGGCTTATGAATATTCGCATCCAGCCTGTTCATGTAAGCTTCTTCTGATGTCTCCTGAATGGCCACATCGTTATGGGGCCCGACCTCGCAAACATAAATATACTGCTGATTATACGGTTCCGTGTGATTCTCTATAAACACCAGCTGGGCGCGGGTAATAATGAGGCCAGTTTCTTCTTTTATCTCCCGCACGAGTGCCTGTTCGGTAGTTTCACCTTCCGCAACCTGGCCGCCGACCAGTGTGTAATATTCACTGCCGTGCTTGTTGCGGTACATGACGAGGATTTTGCCGCCTTCCACTATAATCGCCCGAGCTGCCTTTGCCATACCGAACAGTATAGAGTACATCGTAGACTTTCGGGCACGGGGGAGCTGAGAAACGCTAGGAAATGCGTCGACTTAGCGCGTAGAACGGCTCACCGGCAACCGCGATAACCACACGCGTGCCCGCATACACCCGGGTAGCTTCACCGTCGAACTGCGCCCATGTAGCCTCCAGCGCTGTAAACTCGGCACGAGTAGCCTTAAGCTTGTCAGCCTGTGCCGGGTGCATAAGTGCAACCGCTGACTTCAGCACGTTCAAGAGCCGTTTGTGCTCCACCAAGGCCCGATGGAAATTCTGCTCACCCAGTCGACGCTTAACGCCGCTGACCTTTGCAAACCGCGGGCCATTAAAAAATATATATTCGTAGACGGTTTTGCGACTACCGTCTTCGGTCGCCAGAAATGTCTGTGCCTGGGTCATGGCCGGTACCACAATCAGCAGCTCGCCGATAAACCTTAGCACCGGTATCCGGGACAATAGCGTACGGGCCCGAAACGTAGTGGACAACGTTTGAGCGGTCAGCGCCGAAGCGCCGAAGCTGATGTAGCAGGCGGCGATGTGCGTGACTGCTTGGCCGTTCGCGTCGGTGAGCGTGCATATCAGCGGATGGACTTTGGTAACGCTGCTGGTACGGACTAGCTCCGGCACATTGGTTTTGCGGCCAGCGCCATTTAGCATATGGGCTAGGTCGTTGGCATTGCCGCCCCACAGCGGCAGCACCGGAGTCTGGTGTGCTTGAGCCGGCAGATTCTGGTTGCCAAGCAAGCTTTCAAGTACCATGTTGATCGTGCCGTCACCTCCGGCAATACACAGCAGCGTATCCGGCCCGAGTTTGTCAGCATACGGATCCAGCAAGGCGGCGTTAGCTGCACGGCCGCCAGGCAACGTTTCGACCGTTATATGCTCGGCGTTGGGGAAAGCGCGCTGCAGAGCGGTGATGCGCCTCAGCGCTACGGCAGCATTCGTGCTTACCGGGTTGCGGATAATCAGAAAACGATGGAACCGCGTGGATGATTGATTCATTGCCTTGCTCCTTTCACCACCTGGTTCCAGCTGTAGTGGGCAGCTTCAAAGTCGACGATCCAGCCGTTGCGCCGGATGCTTTCATACACCGGGGTCATCAGCAACTTACCCTGCGCATTCAGCGTTTCGGGGTAGCCCCGGTCGCGCGTGATTACCCGCTGCCAGCCGACCAAAGCCGTTTCGGCATGCTGCGCGTACAGCATCTGGCCGGTCTGCTGGTACAGATCGGCCTGCATTTGGATATACAAATCGCCCCAATAGCTCCAAATAGCCGTATTACCGTAACTGCCCACAAAGTAGTGCACAAAGAAATCCTGGTGGGCGGTACTGGTGTCCGCCGTATAGCGGATCGGCAGCGGACTAGCCAGGTGTTCTTTGTCGACGTATGCGGAGATACGTTGCAGTTTGGTACGGTCAGCCGGATCGGCGGGGTTCAGAAAACCGGTAGGTAGTGCAATGAGCCAATCCGACGAATACGAACTTTTTTCGTACGGCGCTACACCGTCGATAAAGTACCCAGCTGCGCCATCCCAATAACGACTCAGTATGGCCTGACGAAGCGAGCTCAGCGTGTCACTGCTGGCGTGGTCATAGCCCAGCTGCGTAGCTAATTGTTCGGTGCCCCACAAAATGACGTTATCGTAAAAGCTGCTCTCGCGCTGCACGGCGTCACGCGCACTGGAAATATGAATGCCTGTGCGCACCCGGCCGGTTTTTGGGTCACGCACCGTGGCCAGGTAGTTTTGGTACGCGGTACGCAGACCGCTGCCATATTCGCGTTGTAGTTGCAGTGCCGCCTGACGTGTTTCAGGGTCAACCTTGAGCTGCGCCAGCATATTGAACAGAGCGAACATGGTGTCGGACGGATAGCTCCAGAAGTTCACCGCCAATACACCACGCTGGCTGATAGGCAGCAGCGTTGTTACCGGATAGCCTAATTGCTGCGTTGCGCTCAAACCATACGCCAGCGACTGCACGGCGATACGTTCGCGGTTGTGCCAGTCAGCCGCGTTCAGCGCCGTATCCCGGTCCAGCAAGCTCTGGTAAAACACGCCCAGGTTGCGCAAATATAGCCCTTGGAACTGGTCACCAGATATAACGTATGGTTTCGACGGATCAAACCGCTGCGCGTGAATCGCCGCCGTAATGCTCTGCAGGTCACCAGCGGGCTCCTTCGGACTACGCAGCCGCGTCCACAAATCGGTCACCGTCTGCTCCAGGTAGCCAACCGTACTAGCAAACCAACCACGGTACACATGCGGCGTAAAATGCTGCGTCAGCACAACTTCCCCGTCGACATAACGCGTCGTGAACGGAGTCTCCACAAAGCTGTCACTGCTATACGGACTGGCCGCCAGACAGTAAATGCAAAACAGGCTAATAACCGCCAGTATCGCACTCACCACGACCAGCCAGGTGCGCCGCCGGTATGCCGCGAACAACCCCCCTGCCATGATATGCAGCCGGCCCGTATCGTCCGCGTACTTATTCGCGGGTTTGGATCGCAAGGCGTGACGGATATAGCCGACACTTGCGTCCGCTCCCCAAATTATAAATAGCAAGAGGCTAGCGTATCCGGCCGCGTTACAGGCATCAGCCAGAAAAGCACTATGCGGCGCGATGAGCTGCGCCAGCAAAAACCAGAACACTACCACCCATTCGACGGCTGCAGCACGCTTGCCCAGCTTAGACGGATGCAACTCCCTGCCCCGACGCCTAGCTATGGTGCTACTGACTATATTAATAATGGCCTGCGCCAAAAGCACGAGCAGCGGTAGCGGTGGTACAGTGTGCGCTACCAGGAAGGTTATAAGCACCACGCCCGCCACCAGCTTATCGCAAGCCGCATCCAATAGTTCGCCGAGGGGGCTTTTGGTATGAGTACGATCGGCCACCAGACCATCTGCCATATCGGCTGCCCGGCCCGCGACCAGCAGCACCAGGCCAAGCACCAGCGCGCCGTCATAAATACGCCATGCTCCTACAAGCGATAACACCACCCCGACTATAGTCACCACATTACCGAGAGTAACCAGCCCGTGTGTTGCAGCCGCCGCCCGCTGCCAACGGGTGCGCGACCCCTGCGGAATATCCGCCCAATCGGGACGTCCCCGGCGCACGGTGTGGTTCACCAGCCTACCATATCACACCGGCACGCCAGGCACTACTTCGGTTTCATTTGTATGTGACCTGTCTAGAACACCAGTGGTGATTCACTCTCTTTTGAAGTAGTCTCTCTACCCCTGTCACCTATCTGTTATAATAGCTGGCACGCCCCGTTAGCTCAATTGGATAGAGCATTGGTTTCCGGTACCAAAGGTTGCAGGTTCGAGCCCTGTGCGGGGTACCAATCCTCCGTTAGCAATTTCTAGTCCATACTCTGTCAGCTTTATTCAAACCATCTAAAAGTTAGACCTTACTACCGACAGACCTATGGTACTTCTCTGTTTGAACGAGTCAACATACTCGGCAATTTGCGGAATGGTTATTTGCTCCTGTAAGGTAGTAGGAATATCCGAACGTACATACGTACCATTCTTAATGAAGATCACTTGATGAACATCAATGTGTCCGTAATCAATCCAGTGGCACAGCCTATATTGCTGCTTGGCCGATGAGGTTAAGACATCGCAAGTAGGTTTTACGCTTTTTGGATCATAGTTCTGTTGGGCTGTACCAATTGAGCTATTGGCCTTATACTCCTGAATTTCGTAAACCCAGTCAGCTGTTCTAAAGTTCTGCTCGACTGTTTTGGAATCTGGCAAGATGCTAATTCGCCGTGCCTTAATGGATACGTTGGATGGTAAATATGAGGGCTCATAGTATTTAAAACCCACACTTGGGTTGAATAGTCGAAAGATGAGCCAGCCCACTACAAAAATTACTACTACAAATATACTGAGCAAAAGCCGTTTTTTATTTCGTTGATTATTGGAGTCAGCGAGCATAAATACATTCTATAATCAGGTTGCTATTGAAGTTTAGCTCCAGCGTCGTTAATTAATATTACACCATCTACGTTAGCACATGGGAGGTAATTAAGGGTTCAGGCCCTTTATCCCGAGCAAGAGTAGTCACCGTACGAAGTTGAGGTTACATTTCACCGTAGGACTCGTCAAATGGAGTAATCTGCCTTAAGCGGGCGGCTACTCTATACTTTCGAGACCGCTAAGCCAAAGTTAAGCGAGGTAAAGCCTTTGTTACTTATTTGGGGTACAATCAACGGCATGAGTAATGACATTCCAAAAGTTGGCGTAGGAATAATCGTTATTAAAAAGCACGGTGGTAAGCAGTACGTGATGCTCCACCAACGCAAAGGCAGTCATGCCGCAAACTATTGGGGAAGCGGCGGAGGCCATCTTGAGCTTGGAGAATCACTGATGGCGGGAGCTCTGAGAGAACTAAAAGAAGAGGCGGGTGAAGACTTAAGAGTTGCCAACCCAACCTTTCTTGGAGTCTACAACTTTACTGAGCTAGCACCCAAGCATTATGTTGATGTGTCGTTCTTGGCAGAGTATGTTAGCGGCGAGCCGACCAACCACGCCCCGAAAGAGACAACCGACTGGCAGTGGTTTGACCTAGAAGATCTGCCGAAGCCACTTTTCCCACCAGTGGCCGTATATCTAAAAGCACTAGAGACTGGCGAAAAATTCTTTGATACACATGTCAAAGTCTACGAACCCGATATCAATCGCTAACCCGTAGCATATGCTGCAGCAGTTCTGAAGCCCGTTACTAGGCAATCCGACAATCGCCGGAACATTGGAGCCGGTGGTCCGGTTGTGGGATAATAAGCTTGTAATCATAACCGGCATGCTGACAAAACAAACCTGGCTGCGATCCCGCGGACGCCTGTGGCAAACAAGCGTAGTTATTGGAGTCGTGCTGCTGGTGATCAGTCCGGCACGCCAGGCGTTTGCCACCGGCGGGACAGCCGGGTTCGCCTTTGCCGATAACAACAGCACATTTAAGGTTGGCGGTACTATTGACGTGGAATTGCTCGAATCTGGCACAAATGTACAGACCGTATGGGCCAACCTCAGCTACCCGACATCCCGATTGCAATTTCAGCAAGCTAATTTCGATAACAGTCTCGATATGGCGGCAGCGGGCGGCGTTAATTGCTCTGTCGATCCGGCGTCCGGCAACGGCCGGGTAAGCCTCCGCTGTACCGCGCTAACTCCGGCCAACGGCACCGAAATAGTTGCCGACTTACGGTTTGCAGTAGCTGGACCTGGAACCGCCACACTGGCTATGGCGGCGGGTGGAAATAGCGCGACCGACATCACCGACAGCACCGGCAGCAGCATTTGGGACGGCTCCCTGCCACATGTGACTTACACGCTCCAGGGTAAGGCGGGAGGCGCTGCAGCAACGGTTCCGCCCGGCGTATCAAACAGCGGGTCGGGCAACAATTCTACCGGAGGGGGTACGCCAGCCAGCAATAACATTGTACCTGGTAGCAGCACATCCATTGCCCAGGGGCCAAACGGCTCACTAGATTTTGCCATAGCTGACGCGCTGGGTCGGCCTTTGGGCGGCGCACGCGTGGCCATCAACGACAACACCATACACTACACTGACACGGAGGGTAAAACCGACTTCAGTCTGGCAGCCGGCACGTACCGTGTCAGCGTAACCGCCCCGGGCATGGTCGCCCGATCTTTTGAGGCGACCGTCGCAACAAGCGGGAACAAACGCCTTTCAATGCAGTTATCGCCGGCAGCACCGGGTGCGGCACTCGGATTATTCGCTGTAATTATACTGGCAGCATATTTCGGCCGGTCACGTCTGCACAGCTTACTCCTGATGTTGCCGTTCAAACAGTTCCGGCCAGCCGGTTCGATGCCCGTAACCGGCATTGTGGTGGGCGACGGCGGGCTTACGTCAGACAGCGCGCCGGCAAACAGCCCCCTGCCTCAGCCGCCTACACCCCCGGCACCCTCCCCCCTGGCGCAACCGAGCCAGCCACCCACTACGCAGCCCCCCTACCCTGGACAGCCCCGGTAGCCCGCTTGTGGCTAGCGCACTGTAAATGTAGAGAGATTATTACCATTTCGTCGGATAATCAGCACTGCTGCCGACAGAAAAGGTTGTAATTATTGCGCTTTCGCTTACACTAATGAATAGTAAAAAGCGGTTTTATGGAACCAGGCAATAACACATCTTCAGGGTCGGCACCGCGACCACAATCAGGCACATCAAACCGGCCAGTTCAGCCGATTGTTCGCCGACCTGTGGTTGACGGCTTTGTGGCTCATCGGCCACAATCAGGCATGCGGCCAGTTATGCACTCGCCGTCTGCAACATCGGCCGGTACTCCTGCTCTTTCACCGCGACCGCAAGCCCAGTCACACGCCCAGCCGGTATCTCGGCCGGTTCAGCCACAACCTGGGATAACACGGCCTGCGGCTCCGAATAGCTTGTCAACGACGACATCAACGACCTCATCAACTGCCACGCAGCACTCATCCAGCTCCACGTCCGACGATCAATCGCCAGCCAAAAGCCATGGTCCGCGCGAAAAAAACCGCACGGGGCACGCCGGTCTGGTCGGCTTTATAGTGTTCATTCTGCTCGGCGCCCTCCTGGCTTCACCCCTACTGCCAGGTAAGATCATGGACAGCTTGCCCCTATCATCAACTACTTACTCAACAGGTGATTCCAGCCTGGACTGTCTTGGTAAGCAAGGTTCCGTCAGTAGTACTACCAAGTACAGCGCTAAGGCCGGCTCGCCCATTACTTACACTTCGGCTACCACGACTACGCAAACCGCAACCTGTGATGGGCAGCCCCAGAGCGCCACGGTCGGCCGCACTTCGCAGTTCAATATCTTGGGATTAGTCACAGATGTTGTCGTGGCCCTCGTGGTGGCTATCGTGTTCGCACGCGTCTGGCGGCTCATTTTCGGCGAGAAACGACATCCGTCACGCCACCGCGACGAGTAACCATAAGAAGATCGTTCACCCTTTGTCTTCCAGCGTCTCATCCGGAAATACTTCCGGAGGTTTAACCGATCCATAACGAAGATAGGGCCTAAGGTCCACATCCCGGCCTTTTTGTGCGGTAAGTATAAAATTCTGCGGCAGCCACAAGCTGTAACCGTGACTCGCCAGAAAGATATCGACCGTATTGAAGCTACGCATCGCGGCCGTATACACTTCGCGGAGCGTTCGGACGGCTGAGCCGTGATAGCCGCTTATCACATTCATAGCCAACACGCCCATGACTTCAAGGTGACTCAGATACGCTTGAAATGCTTGCAGTGTTTTAAGCTCACGCGGAATGGCGGTGTGGCTATAGGCGTCTATAAGGATCAGGTCGTACCGCATGCCGTGTTCGCGCAGGTAACTGCGGCCATCGGTGGTAAAAATACGTAACCGGTCACTATCCGGCAGATTAAAAAAACGCCTGGCCAGCTCCGGCAAACCAGGATCAACTTCAACGACGTCGATATGCGTATGTGGCAACACCTGCAGCAGCACCGTCGGCAGTGTGAACACCCCGCCGCCGATCAGCAGAATTCGTTCCGGTATCAAACCGACCGCTAATTCGTATAGGCGTTGGTTGTAGTCGAACAACAAGTCAGCGTTGTCATCCTGCGCCACCCCCGATTGTGCAGCATAACCGTCACCGCTATACAGTACCCGCGCGGGCCGACCGTCATAAAGCTCATCCACCACCTGGTAGTGACTGTACGGCGTATCGCCTTCCCAAAGGATATGCTGCATCTGTTATCAGTATATACCTGAGATAACAACCCTTACGATGAAACGTGATGCAACAGCATCAGTAACGTGTCGTAATGTTCCCAGCAAAGCCAGAGATCAAATGCCAACAACGCGGGCAACACCACGCACGTCTCAACCCATTTGCCGGTAGTAATGCGCAACCTTTTAAGCGGCGGGAAGCCGAATTTAACAGGAATAGGCAGCAGCCATGGTACACCTTCTTTGGTCACCGTATCCATGACAAGGTGGCTAACGTAGCCGATCAAAAAGGCATACCACACTAGTTGGGTATCAACATGCGGCACTAGCGGATGCAAGAAATGTAATAGCAGGTTGCACAGCCAGCCGAACAGCGCCAACCCAAGAATAGAGTGGCTAATAAACCGATGCCCGCCGAGCAACTTGCCAAATACCTTGCCCACGACATGCCCCTCCGGCAAATTGCGCCACAGCGGCGCCGTCGGCTGGTCGATGTCGGGCGCAATACCGCCGACCTGATTAGCAAATACTGCCAGCAGCAGCGTGCTCAAGCGCAAGCCCTCCGGCACGCTCACTAACACTGCGACCAGCAAAGCCGTAATCGCCGCTAAGTCATGCGTCCGTGCCGTCATGCGTTCTATTGTAGCTTATGCTTGCTCGTTTTGAGCCTCGGCGGCCGCTCTTTGTTCTTTGCGGAGGGGACGGAGATACTGTTTGAGGATGGCCGCCTTCTTGTCGCCAACGACTTTAGCGAGCTCCCAGTCGCGTGCCTGCAGCACGCCGCGCATACTGCCGAAAGTTTTAATCAGCTTCTTACGGGTGGCCGGACCGATGGTCGGCACATCGTCAAGCAGACTTGCGGTTTGCTGCTTGCTTCTGAGCGTACTGTGATAGGTGACTGCGAACCGGTGCGACTCATCCCGAATCCGTTGAATGAGCTTAATAACGTCATCATATTTATGGATTTTGCCGCCGCCACGCAAATTTAAGCTGTGTCCGGACGTTTTAAACAACCCCGGGTGTAAATTAACCGTCACGAAATCGTTACTGCTTTGAACGGTATATTCCGGGCCGCTCACGAGTCCCGATATATCAATATTTGATCCGTCAATTTTAATGATGATTTCTTCCTCGCGTTTGGCCACACCGATAATTGGAATATACGTACCGTGCTCCGCCTGAGCCTCGACGGCGGCACTCACTTGCTGCGTGCCGCCGTCTATTAGAATCAGGTCCGGGACGCCCCAGTCCTTCAGGTGTTTTTCATTCAAACGGCGCAGCAGCGTCTCACGAATATTACCCGGGTCATCGTTGCGCTGCGATGTCTTGAATTTGCGATATTCACCCTTGTCGCTCACGCCGTTCGTAAACACCACCATGCTCGCCACCACGTTCGTGCCCTGTGTGTGCGATATGTCGTAGCCTTCAATGCGCTTGGGATAGTCGCCGAGCCTCAGTAGTTCGGTTAGCCCGCTCAGGGCCCGATCTTTGGATATATCCAAAAACTCTTTGTCGCTAAACACGATCTGTTTGCTTAAGTTCTGCAATAAAAATAACTGGTTGCGGTAATGTGCAGCTGTTTCATAATCCTGAGTTTTGGCCGCCTGCTTCATGTCATGCTCTATTTCTTTGATGATGGCCGTACGCTTGCCTTCAATGACGGACATCAGTTTGCGCAGGTTTTTGCGATAATCTTCCAGACTGGTTTTGCCTTCCTCCAGACCTGGGTCAAGACCGAGGTGGTAGTGCAGCGTGGCGCGCTTTTGGCCGGCAGTACGCCGTGTGGCATACGGGAAAATCCGGCGCAAAAGTTTAAGCGCCTGGCGCACGGCGTAGGTTGAAAAATATGGACCGAAGTAGCGGGCGCCGTCATCGAGCGGCCGGCGCGTAGTTGTGACGGTCGGGTAGTCGCTGTCGTAGTCGATGCGGATATAGCTCATCGCCTTATCATCGCGCAGCAAAATGTTGTAGCGCGGCATATAGCGACGGATCATTTCCGCTTCCAAAAATAGCGCTTCCAACTCGCTGTCCACAACCATCCAATCGGTGTCGTGGATTTCCTCCACTAGCGCTTCGGTTTTGGGATCGCGCGCTCGAGAGGCCTGAAAATACTGCCGCACACGGTTACGCAGCACGGCCGCCTTGCCCACATAAATAATCTCGCCGGATGTATCTTTATGGAAATACACCCCCGGCTCTTTGGGCAGGGTTTTTAACTTGGCTTCCAGCGCCTTGTTCACACTCTTAGTATATAGGGCTGTCCTTTGCACCGGAAGTATGACCTAGCCGGTCGTAGACGTTTCATTCAGCATGAGATCTATACTATCAGGCGTTATCAGCCGCTCTGTCATATCTGCGAAGTAACGTTCACTGGCTTGCACGGCTGCCGGATCATCGCCAATGTAGCGTAATCCCAGCTGGCCTAGCGCGAGCTCGTCAGTTGTTGACCGAACACGTGCGCGTTGGTGCGTATCGATTTGGCCGTCTCTTAGAACCATACCCATTCTTGCGAGCAGCTCCCGGTTAGTAAGCTTCTTATCTTCAGAACGCTCACGAACACTATAGAGCAAGCCAGGCAACCAATCGTCACCCCTCCGTTGTGAATCCGGTCTGGTAACTGCTATATGAACCGTATAAACCCCTCTCGACGATCGTCATCCTCCCATACATACCATTAGGCCTATTTAACAGCATCAACAATATCCGCGGCCAGACATCATCTAGCGAAGCATCTCTACCATTGTGCTGTCTACTTAGACATGGCGCTTCGCCAGGACAGCCATTTGGTACTGGTAGAAGTTTGTCCTACCATCGCCAGTCGCATAGCCTACACCGCTACTGAATTCACCTTGAGCCATGCAGACAAGATTGGCAATATAAGGGCTCCTGCCTGCATATGGACCACTAGGCTGATTAAGTTCTATCAGATCCGCTTCTGGGCCTCTCAGAGCAGTCCGGATGAGTTCGCTCAGTTCCGTAGCATACTCTATACGGCTTCTTTGGGGATGTTGGTTGTGAGAGACTACGGAGTTCATACGGCATTTAAAATTAAGATTACCACTCTATTATAGATAGGATGTCAATTTCGTGTTGCTTCTAGGGAATAGCTGCGTCCGCCGCCGAGTTGCAAGAAGCTTGGCTGGTTCACTGAGGAGTAATGCGTTTTACATCCATGCCGTGCTCAGCGTGCTTCAATAGTGCCATGACCACTGCCGGGAGACCGTACGTTGAATCAATTGCCAAAGCACATAGACTGGAGCATGCTTCGTATCTTTCTGCTCCGATACTCACCGGTGAAATAGTACCGTTGATCGGAGACCCGAAAGTTTCGGCGCGATATCCTGATTCTCTCGTTTCAGACCCGCTCGATAGGAGTCTCAAAGCTACCTTCGAACCAGTGCACATGTTGTACCGCGCGATTGCAAAACAGCTTGATGAGACTATGCCCATAGATGCAAGCTCACAGTGGGATATTGATGGCATTGGAGTACGAAACGCTATGCTGCCGCGTAGAAGCACCCCAAGACAGCTGGGGCAATTTACTATCAGGCTCATTAGCCCTGGCGATCTGACAGAAGCGCAACGGCAGGCAACCCTGTACGCCGCTGAATCGTGCCCGGCCGTCAATAACAGCCAACTGGCATTCAGCCTGCATGCAAATCACGCGGGCGAAGCGGTTGCCTGCATCGTGGGCACTCAACTACGCGCACGCACGGAGCCTCCAGCGAAGCTCTACATTGCCGGCGCACTGATTTAGCCGGCAGCCTATTCAGTAGCAAGCGACCTGTACGCCAGGTTAATGGCACCGGCTCTAGACTCAGCCGCAGCATAGAAGCCCGTGGCATGACAGAAGGCAGCATCCGCTACGCCAGTGATTTCCACGAGCTTTGCCGGCATTAAAGCACGCCAGGCTTCAGGGAACGGGCGGCGAAGCACAAAACTTCCGGGCTCGGTCGAAACGGCCAGCACACCCCACGAGCCGGATGGCCGCGGCGAAACAACATACAGTAATCCCGGACATTGATTTAAGATACCGGACACCGATGCCGCCTTATCTGCAACGATAAGCCGTTTGTCCTCAGCCTTGTTATACAGATCGAGCAAATAAGCCTGCGATGCCAGGTCATTTCGGATGGCCGTTCGAAGCCGGCTCAGGACAAGACGCGCCAGCTCCACGGCTTTCATGAACTGCGCGTCAGGCTCCTCGGTCGAAACGGCCCACGGCTGTGGGTTCATGATGGCGATAATGTCGTCAATAGTAAACGGCTGCACCCCATCAAATTTGGGAGTTACCAGGGTCTGGCCATTATCAATAGCATCAATCGGGATTACCAAACGCTCTTCAATAGCCTCGGCGACTGTCCCATCTCCGCCGCAAAACTGTACTCCATATTCCCGCCATAACAGACCAAAGCCAGAATATACAATCCCGTTTTCCCGCTTGCCGGCTTGCGCCTGGTGGTGATCGAACCGGCCCTTTGCCGGGTCAAACACTTTGCCGACATCGTACACAATGTCGCCGGTGGCAATTATTTTTTCATCACGTGTGCGGACAATTTCTGCGTCCGGAAATAGGTCGAGCAACATTGCGGTCGCGAACACGTCGTCCGTATGAAAATCTTCGGAGTGTGTGATGAGTCGTTTCGGCTGCACAGCGCTCATGCTCGAGTTCCCACTGTTGCCTTATCGTAGCACTCTTTTATGTGGTACAGTTTTGCTTCGTTCCGCTTGCAGGTTTCGCAAATCAGCACTAGTTCGTTGCAGGATTTGAGCGCGCAGTTTTCATAGTTACTAGTTTTAGATCCGCAATGGATACATTCACCAACGTCTTGGGCGTGGTCGCTGAACTTGACGCCCATACGGTCGTCAAACACATAGAGCGAGCCTTCCCACAATCCGTCGTCACCGTATCTTTCACCGTATTTCACGATACCGCCGTCCAGTTGGTACACCTCTTGAAAGCCGCGGTTTTTCATAAGACTGCTCAGGATTTCGCAGCGGATGCCGCCCGTGCAGTAGGTGACAACCGGTTTTGATTTGAGGTTGTCGTATTTACCGCTTTCCAGCTCTGTAATAAAATCTTTTGACGTGCGCGTATCCGGCACAACTGCGTTTTTGAATTTACCGACTCCCGCTTCGTAACTATTACGGCCGTCAAAAAATACCACGTCGTCGCCCTTTTCGGCGACAAGTTGATGGACCTCTTCGGGCTTCAAATGTTTGCCGCCGCCGACCACGCCGTTCTCGTCGACTTGCAGCTCCTTCGCCGCACCGAAGCTCACGATTTCGTCGCGGACCTTGACACTCAACCGCGGGAAATGGTCGCGCGAGCCTTCACTCCATTTGAAATCCATCTTTTTGAAATACTCCCGCGTCTCTCTCACGTACGTTTTCAGGTCTTGAACGTCACCACCCACAGTGCCGTTGATGCCGTGCACCGAAATAAGAATGCGGCCTTTCAAATTAAGATTTTCACACAAACTGCGCTGCCATAACCGGACCGCCTCCGGGTCAGCCACCGGCTGGAATTTGTAATACAACAGAATCTTTTCCACTTTAAACTATTATAACATCGGTAGCGCCGACAGACAGCACCCGAAGAAGTTGCGGGATAGTTGACAAGACTGCTATAATGCTTTGGTTAGTATTAATTTAAAGGAAAGGGCGAGCCAACAACATGTATAAGCAGATTCCAGCAGAGACCGTCGGCGGCGCCGTTTCCTTCTCTCTTTAATCCGTTTTTGAACCAGACCGGCAGTGTGAGCCGGGAGCAAAAACTTAACAAAAATAACAATTTTACTAGTAGCTGTTGCTGCTTTTTGCATTCGCGAGAGTTTGCATGCGCAGTGGCATAATCTGGTCGGCACCAAGGAGGACCGTACCATGCAAAATGAATCAAAAAAGACCAATGCACAACTCGTGGCACGGTACTACTGGCGGCACGTCAAAGCGTACCGCCGGCTGCTCGTCGGTACGTTCATAGCCTTACCTATAACGGTGGCGCTCGATAACTATTTGCCATCACTGATCTTGGCTAGTGTGTTAGCACGGCTAGGTCAGCATCAGTATGTGGATGGCCAGTTATGGCACAGCTTCGGGCCGGCAATCGTGGTGTATATGGTAATGCTGCTGTCGAGTTCAGTTGGCTGGCGTGTTGTGGATTACTTTATGTGGCGGTTGGAACAAAATATTCAGCGCGACATTGCCATAGAGATTTTCCAGCATTTACTGCGGCGCAGTGCGGACTTCCATGCCAACAACTTTAGCGGCTCGCTCGTGTCACATTCCAACAAGTTGCTCGGCAGCTACGTACGAACAGCCGATACGACAGTTTTTCAGGCCTACCCGATGCTTACCGGTATAGTCGTTAGCGTGATAATCCTGGCCCCACGTGCTCCGTTGTATTCCGCAGGTCTGCTGCTGTTTTCGATACTGTTTTTGCTGGTTGCTATGAAAGTGTCCAAGCCGGTCCGCCGTTTAGCTGCGCTCCATGCCAGTCAGGAAAGCAAGCAGACAGGTTCCCTGGCCGACGCAGTGACAAACGTGATGGCCATCAAAAGCTTTGCGCATACGAAATACGAGGAGGAGCGTTTTGCCAAAGTCGCCGAAGGCACCCGCAAACGCCTGCAGGCAGTTGCCAGTGCCAACCAGCGTCAAATGAACATCATGGGCGGTATGAGCCGGCTGATTTCTGCCGGGGCATTACTGGTGGCAGTAATTGCTGTCATGGAGTTCCATGCCAACATTGCCACGGTATTCCTGATCTTTAGCTACACCAGCATGATCATTGGTCAACTGTGGGCGTTTGGCAACAACGGTTTGCGCAACTATAGCCGGGCCGTCGGCGACGCAACCGACATGGTTGAGACATTGAATGAGGAAGCTGAAATACAGGATCCAGCCGAACCCGAACCTCTGCGTATGAGTCACGGTGACATCGCTTTTAAAGATGTGATGTTCCAGCATAACGGCTCCGACGACCCGATCTTCAACACATTGAACCTCCATATCAAACCTGGCGAAAAAGTCGGTCTGGTCGGGCACAGCGGCTCAGGCAAAACAACGCTGACCCGCCTGCTATTGCGGTTCAGCGATATCCAGGACGGAGAGATTCTAATCGATGGTCAGAATATCGCGCACGTTACGCAGGATGATTTGCATTCGCAAATTGCCTATGTGCCACAGGAACCGCTGCTATTCCACCGCACCATTGCCGAAAACATTGCCTACGGTGATCCGGAGGCGTCACAACAGTCCATCAAAGCAGTCGCCAAAATGGCCAGCGCGCACGAGTTCATTGCCACGTTACCACAAGGCTATGGCACTCTGGTTGGCGAACGTGGAGTGAAGCTAAGCGGCGGCCAACGACAGCGGGTGGCCATTGCTCGCGCCATGCTTAAGAACGCGCCGATCATAGCCCTGGACGAAGCCACGTCCGCGCTCGACTCTGAAAGCGAAGTGCTCATCCAAAAAGCACTTTGGAAACTCATGGAAGGCCGTACCGCGATTGTCATTGCGCACCGGCTCAGCACGATTCAGAAGATGGACCGCATCATCGTACTGGACAACGGCAAAATTGTTGAGGAAGGCTCGCACAAAGAGTTGGTCACTAAAAAGAACGGTACTTACGCCAAGCTGTGGGCGCACCAGTCGGGTGGGTTCATAGAGGAGTAGAATAGAATGATGTCCAAGGTAAAAAACAAAGAGCGCGGCGACATACACGTCAAGCAAACGCTGAAATTCTACTACCGTGCCACTATCCGGCACAAGCGTCAGGCGTCGCTGGCGCTTGTGCTGCCGGCCAGCAGTATTTTACTTAGTGTCTTTGTACCGTTAGCCGCCAGCAAAACACTTGCCGATATCATTGGCAACAATGCACACCTGTGGCGCGACTTTACCTGGTTTGTCGTACTAGCCATCCTGGCTGTTGTCGGCAACACGATTGGTATACGTGCCTGTATGGCGTTGCAGGCACGCGTCATGCGGGACTTAGGCGACCTTATGTTTGCCCGCTTGCTGCAACGCAGCGTTGGGTTTTTCAATAACCAGATTGGCGGTAAACTGGTCAGTGACGCGCTGGATTTCGTGAATTCCTATGGTTTGCTTTTTAATACGATCTTCATTAATGTCGTCAGCTTTTTCTTCACGGTAGTCATCGGGTTGACCATTGTCACGTTCAGTAATTGGATAATTGGTCTCATCATCCTGGTGATGCTGGTAATACTCGGGTGGTGGACGTCCGCCTCCTCACATCGGCGTTCAGCAAACCGTAATAAGCGCCTACTGATTACCAAAAAGCTCACCTCACACATCTCTGACAATATCGTAAACGCCATAACGGTTAAGACGTTTGCCCGCGAAACGGACGAGATGGCTGGTGATTCCGAGCTTACCCGCCGTCTGGCAGAAGCCCGTACCGCAGACTGGAAAATCACCGTAACCGACGAAAGCTTGCGCATGGGATTCTTGTTACTCATGCAGGCCATGCTGCTGCTCGCCTTAATTTTACTGACGCGCCATAATCCACGCCTGTTGACCACCGGCATTTTCGCGTTTACGTACACACTTACGCTCATCAACCGATTCTTTACAATCAACACGTTGACGCGCCAAATTGAGGAGGGCTTCCTGAACGCTTCGCCCATGACCGAGATACTACTGCAGCCCATAGAAATCACCGATGTGTCCGATGCCAAGCCACTCCATGTCACTAAGGGGACGATCGGGCTACACGGTGTAACGTTTCACTATGCCGACGCTAAGCAAACAGACACCGTCTTTGACAACCTCAACCTTACGATACAAGCTGGTGAAAAGATCGGCTTGGTCGGCCATAGCGGCGGTGGCAAATCTACGCTCACGCGTCTGTTGCTCCGCTTTGATGATATATCTGATGGCTCCATAACCATTGATGGCCAGGATATCCGGCACGTTACACAGACATCCCTGCGCGAGGCAATTTCGTACGTACCGCAAGAGCCGCTTTTATTTCATCGCAGCATCCGCGAAAACATCGCCTACGGTAGCCCGGATGCCCCGCAACAAAAAATTGAAGCGGCAGCACGACTGGCCTATGCGCACGATTTCATTGGCAAATTGCCCGAACAATACAAAACTGTCGTTGGCGAGCGCGGTGTGAAGCTGAGCGGCGGACAGCGGCAACGTATCGCCATCGCCCGAGCCATACTCAAAGATGCGCCAATTTTGGTTTTAGATGAAGCCACGTCAGCGCTCGACTCTGAGAGCGAAAAAGCAATTCAAAAGGCGCTCTGGGAGCTGATGGACGGAAAGACTGCCGTGGTTATCGCCCACCGGCTTAGTACAATTCAAAAGATGGACCGTATATTAGTACTCGACGATGGTCGCATCGTGGAAAATGGCTCACATGACAAACTGCTGGCGGCTAAAGGCATTTATGCGAGACTATGGGCACATCAGTCGGGTGGATTCATTGAAGAATAGCTGAATGCAGGGCATCTACAGAAAAAGGCCCGCTGAAAGGCGGGCCTTTTATTACCTCTAGAAAACTAAGATTTCTCGGGATTTCGGCCTTCGTCCTTGGACTCTTTCTGTTCCTTGCCGCCTGGACGGATTTCGTCCTTCTGCGTGTTTTCTTCGGCATTACTTTCGTGGTCAGAGTCAACGGTCGGCTCATCACCAGCCATAGCCGTACCACCGGCGTCATCGTTCGCCGCAGCCAACGCACTCGGCTCAAACACGGTCGCAAGCACATGATGCGGCTCGGTCTCAACTTCCACGCCACCTGGCACCACCAAGTCCTCAACCGTTGCCTGGTCGCCGACCTTGGCCAGCTTCTCAGCATCGTACGTTAGAACGTCGGGCAGATCGCGCGGCAGAGCTTTCACTTCCACGGTGTCGAGTTGAGCCAGCACGATGAGGCCCGCGCGCTCAGCCGGGCTAGCATCGTTACCCTCAGCATAGCTAGGACGCACAGGTATCTCAGCGTCGACCTTTTCGTTCGCCTTTACCGCGCCGAACACCACGTGGGTGATGCTGTGGTAACGCGGGTCAAACGTCACATCTTTGACGATGGTCGTGTATTTTTTGCCAGCCGCAGTCAGCTCAACTGGATGGTGTTTACCGGCTGTCAGGTAAACTTTATGAAGCGCCTGGTATTCGGCCTGAACATGCACCGATGCCTTACCGTGATCGTGAATCACACCGGGCACAACCCCCGCTGCGCGCAAGCGTTTTACACCCTTACCTAATGTGTCGCGCGGCTCAACCGCAAGCGTAATTTGGTCAGACATAGCCGTTACTCCTCCTTTGTTCACTATAGTTTAACAGCTTTTTAGCTGACGTGCCACTGTAGCCTTTGCAACATTTGAGGCGCGTTTAGGGTACAATAGAGCGAAGATGTTTAACGTAACGCACTTAATCCAGACCGGTGGCCTGTTACTCATCGCGCTGATCATATTTTCCGAAACCGGTTTGATGCTCGGTTTTTTCCTGCCCGGCGATACCCTGCTTTTAAGTGCGGGAGTGTTGGCAGCAGGCGGTAAGCTCGACATTGCCTCAGTACTTATCGTGGTGGCCGTAGCAGCCGTCCTGGGTGACAACGTCGGCTACCATATAGGCCACCGACTAGGGCGCCGGCTGTTTCATAAACCCGACAGCATTATTTTCCGCAAGGAACACATCGAGCAGGCCGAATCGTTTTACGAAAAGCATGGCAGCAAAACCATGCTTGCGGCGCATTTCATACCGGTTATCCGTGCTTTTATTCCGGTGACCGCCGGAGCAGCCAAAATGCCGTATCGCCAATTCGCTGCTTTTGACGCCATCGGCTGTATTGTCTGGTCACTTGTTATGACACTGCTCGGCTATTTTGTCGCCAGCCGCATTCCGAATATCGAAAAGTACATTGATCCGGTGCTCATCTGCGTGGTTATCGTGTGTCTGTTGCCGACTATCTGGCACATCGCACGTGATCCTAAAATCCGCGCCGCGATTGCTACCAGGTTCGGCCGTTCATAAGAGAGTACAAATTTACTTAAAACACACCTGACTTACATAGCAACGGCAGGCGGTTAGGCTCAAACTCGTGCTCTATGTGTTCTTATTATTTCTTCCGTTATTGCAAGAGACCGCTCAATGGCTTCTGCCGAGAGTAAAAGGCTGCCTGGATAGCTGTCCAGCACAGGTAGGCTAGTTCCATCTTCCGCGCACAACACTGCAGTGCCCCCTGGCAAGCCTAGATCCGTAATAACTGCCTCCTCGCCCGGAAGGGATTGAACTGTAAAACGCTTGGCCATCCCTCTCGGGCTGTCAGCATCTACGGCTAAACCTACGACTGGTTGGCCCCAGCCTCCATCGCCAGCTACACCACAAACCTCAGGAACCTGCGTATCATCGCCAGCCCTGATCAGTACCATCGTATCGGACCAAGCGCCGGCAGCATCATCTTCACTGCCTGCCAGATGCATTACATGACCTTCGGCCGACCATCGAATCTTTATCGTATTTTCAATGGGCTTATTTCTCGTATACCCACCCACGGACGCTACGCCATAAATGCTATCACCTGAAGTAATAACTGCAAGCAAACTCTGTCGTCGGTCATCTAACTCACTAGCGGCAATCGCTACGCCTCGTAATCTCGTAACGTTTGGATTATGTACTATGCCAGACTCATCAACGCCAGCCGTAACTGCTGCGTCGGGTAGATATCGAACAGCAATACCCGGGTGTACAGCAAGCTCAGACGCTACAGGATGTGAAAAATTTCCGTTTCCTGTTTGTAAAGATTCGATGTCTGCCATACTTTGGTAGCGGCTATACCACCCGCCAATACGACATGCAATATCGCGCTAAAGCATGTGCTTCAGGAAGTGACCGGTGTAGCTGGCAGGGACTTTGACGATTTGCTCGGGCGTACCTTCGGCAATAATCTGGCCGCCGGCGTCGCCGCCTTCGGGGCCCATGTCGATAAGCCAGTCAGCGCTTTTAATTACATCCAGGTTGTGCTCGATGACAACCATACTGTTACCGGCCTCAATCAGCGCGTGCATTACACCCAGCAGCTTTTCGACATCCGCCATGTGCAGCCCCGTAGTCGGCTCGTCCAATATGTAGAGCGTGCGGCCGGTCGGGCGGCGGCTGAGCTCGCTCGCCAGTTTAATACGTTGCGCCTCACCACCACTAAGCTGCGTGGCTGGCTGGCCAAGGCTGATATAGCCCAGACCGACATCGACAAGCGTCTGTAATTTGCGGGCGATAGCAGGCTGGTTGGCAAAAAAGTCCAGCGCCTGTTCGCACGTCATAGCCAGCACTTCGCTGATATCTTTATCCTTGTAGTGGATTTCCAGAGCCTCGCGGTTGTAGCGCTTGCCGTGGCAGACTTCACAGGATACATACACATCCGGCAGGAAGTGCATTTCGATCTTAATGATGCCGTCGCCGGCGCAATTTTCACACCTACCGCCTTTGACGTTGAAGCTGAAGCGCCCCGCGCTGTAGCCGCGCAATTTGGCCTCCGGCGTGCTGGCAAATAGTTCACGGATGGGCGTAAACAGACCGGTGTAGGTCGCCGGGTTGCTGCGTGGCGTGCGGCCGATCGGGCTCTGGTCAATGATGATAGCCTTATCCAGTTCAGCAATGCCTTCAATGTCGTCGTGTCTGCCCGGTACGGTGCTCGCTCGGTGCAGCCTCGCCTGCAGCTCTTTCGCAAGAATATCGTTAATGAGGCTGGATTTACCGGAACCGCTCACGCCGCTCACTACCACCAGCTCGCCCAGCGGGATATCCACGGTAACGTTTTGGAGGTTGTTTTCGCGCGCACCTACGATACGGATTTTTTTACCGTTGCCCGCCCGCCGTTTTTTGGGCACCGCAATCTTCTTGATACCACGCAAATACTGGCCGGTGATACTTTCCGGCACTTGCTCAACCTCAGCCGGCGTACCGCTCGCCACCACGTAACCGCCATGGATGCCGGCACCCGGACCAATATCCAGCAGATAGTCGGCCGTACGGATAGTGTCTTCGTCGTGTTCCACTACGATAACCGTGTTGCCCAGATCACGCAGATGCTTGAGTGTAGAAATCAACCGTTCATTATCGCGCTGATGCAACCCGATACTCGGTTCATCCAGCACATACAGCACGCCCATGAGTCCCGACCCGATTTGTGTCGCCAGGCGGATGCGCTGCGCTTCGCCGCCGCTCAGTGTTGTAGCCGAACGCAGCAGCGTCAGGTAGTTTAGCCCCACATCTTGCAGGAACTGCAGCCGGGCGCAAATCTCTTTCAGAACCAGCCGCGCGATTTGCATGTCCTTTTCATTCAGATTCAGACTGCTTGCAAACGTCAGCGCCTCATCGATACTCAGGCTGCAGATATCCATGATGGACTTGTCCGCAACCGTAATCGCCAGAACCTCAGGCTTAAGGCGCAGACCGTGACACGCAAAGCACGGTTTTTCCTGCATGAACCGTTCGATGTCGCGGCGCATAAAATCGCTCTCGGTCTCTTTGTGGCGGCGCTCCAGGTTCGGGATTACACCCTCGTACGTCGTGTTGAACGTACGACCGCCGCCGAGCGACACGCGGTACGTTTCATCGCCGGTACCATACAAAATCCGCTGCATATTTTCGGCACCGATCTGAGCGGTCGGCTCGTGCAGGCTAAAGCCAAAACGCTCGGCTACCGCCTGCAGCTTTTTGACATACCAATTATCCATGTTGATACGGTTATAGGGTCGGATCGCGCCTTCGGCGATGGTCAGGCGGCCGTTCGGGATGACCAGTTCCGGATCGACTTCCAGACGTGACCCCAGACCAGTGCACACCGGACACGCACCATGCGGCGAGTTAAAACTGAACGTCCGCGGCTCCAGCTCCGGAATTGAAACCTCTGGGTGGTTCGGGCAGGCATACATCAGACTGTAAGTTTCAGCTTCGTCACTATCGGCATTTAGCACTACCACGCGGCCCTCAGCCACTTCCAGTGCTTGCTCTACGCTCTGGGCCAGACGGCTGCGCGAATCTGCGTCATTCACCAGGCGGTCAGCAACGATTTCGATGCGGTGGCGCTTGGCCTTGTCGAGTTCCGGGAATTCATCAAGTGCGTATACCACGCCGTCCACACGGGCCCGTGCAAAACCGGCGCGCTGGTACTGTTCCGGAATGTGCTCAAAGGCACCCTTTTTGTCGATAACCACTGGCGCGAGGATCATCAGGCGAGCACCAGCTGGCAACGCCGCAATTTGCTCCACGATGTTCTGCGTGGTCTGGCGTACCACCGGCTCACCATCAATCGGGCAATGCGGCACACCGATGCGCGCAAACAACAAACGCAGATAATCATAAATTTCGGTAACCGTTGCAACGGTTGAGCGCGGATTGCGGCTAGTCGATTTCTGGTCGATAGAAATGGCCGGGCTCAAGCCGTCAATCTGGTCGACATCCGGTTTTTCCATCAGGCCCAAAAACTGCCGCGCGTAGGCACTCAAGGATTCCACGTACCGCCGTTGCCCCTCGGCATAAATCGTGTCAAAAGCCAAAGACGACTTGCCCGATCCAGACAAGCCCGTAATCACCACCAACTTGCTGCGCGGAATAGTTACATCAATATTTTTGAGGTTATGCTCCCGCGCGCCTTTTACGACAATACTCTCACTCATATAAGCGTGTAAATTATACCGGATTTTTTCGTTTTTGGCCATGCCCTCACTTCAAACAGTACGGTCTTGGTTATAGAGATGCTTAACTCAATTACCTTCGCAAAAGACCACCACTAAGGTCTGTTCGGCATAACTAGTGCAAACTTTAGTCTGGCTGCGGCAATCGATAAGCATCTGGCGGGTTCGCAACGGCTACGACCAATTGCAGGCTCGCTAGATGCCCTAGACATGCTTCTGTACGCCAAGCGTGAGGCAACTCTGCCTGTTGATCAAGGCCGAGGCGCTCATCAAGCTCTGCGGCAGTTTGGGCTTTGCCACGTCGAACGTCCAGGAAGCCCATTAGAGCCATCTCTCGCGGCGTTAATTCAACGGTGGCAGGGTCAACATCACCAGCGGCAGATCGATCGACAAGGCTATAGGCACGATAACCAAGACCCCGATCCACTAAATCTGTCGGCCGGACAGTTCCTCTGACCACAAGATTCTTTAAGGCTAGTTGTGTCAGCATACCGACTTGATGTGCATATGGATCCGTCACTAACTCGCCATACAGGCCGCCAAGTTCCTTTCCCCGCATGGGATCACGAAAATTTAGCCAGGATACAATGCCGATCTCTCTCCGGGCAATATCTGCCCCACGTAAGCCAAATTGTAGATTCATCAGCCTATCATATAAGCATACTGTATGCTCGTCAAATAATTTGTCTTTTGCAGAGACCCGCTTTGCTACAATACGGATTATGGATTTTATACGGCGCAATACTAAACGGATCGCGATTGATGCGGCCGGGTATTTGCTGCTTGTAGCCGCCGTCGCGACCGGCTGGCTGCCCGGGCCCGGCGGTGTACCGCTGGCGCTGGCCGGATTGGGGTTGCTCAGTATTAATAATGCCTGGGCCCGGCGTCTGCGCGTGCTGTTCCTGAAGCATGGCGGCAAGCTGGCACAGATGCTGTTCCCCCGAAATCCACTGGCCGAATGGGCCTATGACGCGCTTGTCATGCTGTTGCTTGCACTGACGATTGTGCTCGAAGTACGTCACGCCAGTATCCTGCAAATGGGTTTCGGCGTTACTGCCTTCTTTATTGCCCTGTTTATAGCACTCACTAACCGCGACCGGCTAAACCGCCTGCGGGGCCGCCACTAAAGCATAAGCTTTTATAAAATATCTGTTGATTTTTGTCAAACTGCATCGTACACTCATAGGTAAGTAAACGAAAAGAGGGGGCAGCGATGCAAAGTTTCATCGTCCTCGGGATAATCCCGGGGACCAATATTCAGACTACCTTAAATTTCTGGCTGGCAGTGACGGCAATTCTTGTACTTGTTACGTTTCGCCGGCGTATGTGGGCCTTATGCAGTTATGTGCAGCGCCAGCTAGTCGTGCGGCGGATTGCTCACACAATTAAAAACTATGAGCTGCAGCCAGCGGCAGCCTAATTCCGGATTAAGTCTCAGCCTCTACTCCGTGTCCATGACCGGCATAATGCTCTCGGCATAGAGCTGGAGCTCTTCGAGTAAGTAGAGCTTTTCTTCACCGCGCCCGCTTTCCACTAGCTGACTCAGGCGGTGCATGAACTTCGCCAGCTTGCTACCTGCGCCTCCGTCCATCAAAACGTGGTAGCGGTATTTTTCCCACTCCGCACGTTCTTCGTCAGTCAGGCTGCCGGAAAAATTGCGGGCTTTATAGCGTGGCAGCAGATCTTTGAGCCGCTGGTCATTGAACTTTTCCGTGTAATCACCAAGATCGGCGGGTTTTGCCGCGCGCACTACGCTCGACAGTTTTTTATCGCCTTCAGCTACAAACCCGTCGTATAATGCCGTATCCGCATCGGGCGCATTGCGACTCCAGTGTTCGCCCCGTTCGTCGTCCAGCAGATCGCGGGCTTTGACGATATTAGCCCGCAGTTCAGGTAACGCTTTCAGTATAGCCCGATGTCCTTCCATAAGCGCCGGTGTAATCTTCAGCCGCTCCTGCACGTCCGGCAGCTGCAGAATGCCGATTGGTGCAATCGCCGGACAGTGGTTATATTTGAGCGTCTTAACCGGCAAACGCGGCGGGGCGTCAGAATCTTTCGTAAACCGCCAGCGAGCAGCCAGTTCCTCAGGAGCTAGTCCCTTAAATTCACTAGGGTCATGGCGTAAATCATACACGATCGCGCCCTCACGGTCGTCACCGATGTGTATTGGCTGCACCACGGCCGTCTTTTCGGTCTCATTAGCATACCGGCCGCTGCTGTACACAAACACGGAGTTGTCCTGCAAAAACTGCTTCACGTCATTTTTGCCGCGTACTTTCAGAAGCGTTTCAAACAGCTTCGGCTGCTTGGTTTTAACCAGACGAGCCACTTCAATGCTAGCCAGCACATCGTTCAGCGCATCGTGAGCATGATCGTGGTCAACCCCGTTCAGTTTCGTGATAAGCTCCAGCCGATTCGTCGGCTTGCCGTCTACTACCGGCCACTTGATACCATCCGGCCGGAGCGCCCGGGTCATACGCACCACGTCCAACAGGTCCCAGCGGCTGCGGCCATCCTGCCACTGCCATTCGTACGGGTCGTAAAAGTTACGCCACAACAAAAAGCGCATGAATTCATCATCGAACCGTACCGTGTTGTAACCCACAAAGATCGTGTCCCGCAACGCGACTTGCTCAAAGAATAACTTACAAAACTCGGCCTCGGTCACACCGTCCTGCAAGGTAGACTGCGGCGTGATACCGGTTATGAGAATGGCATCCGGATCGGGCAATATGTCTTCGCTGAGCCGAATCAGTACGTTTACCGGCTCACCAACCAGGTTCAAGTCCATGTCGGTACGCTGCCCGGCAAATTGCATAATCCGCGCCTCGCGGCTATTAATACCCGACGTCTCCAGGTCATACCAGAAGAAACTCTGCGCCATATGGCCAGTGTAGCATTTCTTACGAGCACTCCCTAGCCGGCCACGAGGACTATCCTAAAAGCTGTCGCGAACACGCCGGAGGTCGTCAATTACAAGTTCTAGGGTTGCGTCATCTATACCCATGTTGGCAGCTACGTGTCGCACTATGCGGTACAGAAGCGGACCGTGTCGTGAATCCTCGTCAATTACGTAATTCCTGAGCGCCCCACCAAACCTATCTATGTCGTCGTGCGCTGGCACGCCACGAGCCGTATAAATATCTACGAGCGCAGCCTTCATACGGCCCCTCAAGTCCGCACCCCACCTGGCTGCGTCGTACTCTTCATCCGCCCTATGTGCATATTCGACTACTTCAGGAGCATCCGACGACATGCCTTCGCCTGGGAGCATCTGATCGGCCACTGTAGCGTACCTAAGCTTCTGCTCGTCAGTCAGGTGGCTTGATGTATATATGCTGGCTTGGAGTGACCGCTTCCGATCCGTGGCATCAGAAGTACCGCCCAATAGAAAAATGTTGTATTCATCGACAATCGCTCGGGCAGCAGTGACTCGTTCCTCAAGAGAGCGTAACCTGTACAACGCAACAAGGTCTGCGGGATCGACGTCTGAGGATGGTCCATAGGTATCAACCTGAGCTCGAATAGCCTGCAAGCAATCGTCCAGATCGTACTCGGCGTTAGCAGCAAGAAATCGCCGCAGATACTCAGCGGCAGGATCGCCAGCCTCTGACAGAGCGTCCAATACAAAATTCTGGCTGGCCGCCTCTTCCGCTCTACGGCTTGCCACTAGATCAGCTTCGGCCGCTATATCATATGGCAACAGCTCCACGAACTGCGCTACTTCTACTTTCACTTCAAAATCTCTTGGCTCTGTCATAGCTTTATACTAAAGCTCCAGATTGCTTAATACTCGAACTTGCCGCCGGCGATGCGAACGATATTGCCGGGCTCGATGCCTTGGCGGCGGAGTTCGTGCATGATGCCCTGCTTTTGCATGATGGCACGCAGACGCCGCACCCCTTCGTCGTTATTAAAGTCCGTACGGATGGCAAAGCGCTCGATCTTGCTGCCGGTCACCAGGAAGGTGTCGGCATTCTCGCGGCTAACCCGCCAGATGCTCTGGTCTTTTAGACGCAGGACCGGCACCAGCTTTTCCTCCGGCTCGGACTCGGCCTGTTTTTTGCGCTCCGCAGCAACGGCGTCGCGCACTGCATAGAGTAACGGCTTCAGGTTTTCGTGTGCCTGGCTACTGATGGCGAACAGCTCCATACCAGCAGGAAGCATTTTTTCAAATGCAGCCCGTTTGGCGGCCAGTTCTTCGGGCAGGATCAGATCGATTTTGCTTAAAACCACTATCTGGCGCTTAACGGCCAGGTTCTGCCGGTAAGTCTGGAGCTCGTTCTGGATGGTTTGGTAATCGCCCACCGTATCTTCACCCGTCACGTCTACCAGGTGCAGCAAGACGGCAGTACGCTCCACGTGTCGCAGGAATTCATCACCCAAGCCTTTACCTTCGGCTGCACCCTCAATGAGCCCCGGGATATCGGCGATCAGCAGGCTGCTTTCACGGTCGATATCCACCACACCAAGATTCGGCGTCAGGGTTGTGAAAGGGTAGTCTGCTATCTCCGGACGGGCGTTACTGATCACGGAAAGCAGCGTGGATTTGCCGGCATTCGGCAGCCCGACCAGACCGACATCAGCGATCAGTTTGAGCTCCAGTGTCAGCTCCTGCTCCTCGCCCACCTCCCCTTTTTCGGCGAATTTGGGCGCCTGGCGGGTGCTGCTTAAGAAATGTGCGTTGCCGAAACCGCCGCGCCCGCCGTGAGCTACCACCGCCTCCTGACCGTCTTCGGTCAGGTCAGCCAGGGTCAGGCCTTCCGCGTTCGTGACGATCGTGCCCACTGGGACCTCGACATGCAAGTCTACGCCGCGCCGGCCGTGCTTGCGCACCTTGTCACCTGCGCCGCCATCCTCGGCCTTCAGCTCCTTGTGATATCGGAACTGCACTAGCGTATTCTGGTTACGGCTCGCCGCGAATACAATGTCACCGCCATTGCCGCCGTCACCGCCATCCGGCCCGCCGCGGTCAACGTACTTTTCGTGGCGAAAACTCATCCGGCCGTCACCACCATTACCGGCTCGCGCCGCTACCGTTACGTGATCAATAAACTTCATTACCTACAGTATAGCAGATACGCTGGCAAACTAGCGAAAAATATGTTCTAGCGATATATATAAACAACGTCGCTATACCGGCCGCCATCAAAACCAGTTGCCGCCGACACCCACCCATCATTAGGAAGGTAGTCCTTGCTATGTCCTACACGGTTAAATCCCGCTAACCCATTCATATCACTGTATTGTATCTCGGTCTGATCTGCGGATACAGCGTCGACAATGCCCACATGGTTACCGCGTGTAGTCTGCACCACAGCTCCAGCTACCGGCGTAGTACTGACCGTCCATCCGCTCAGGCGTGCAAAATATGCCCAAGTACTTGCATTACCCCAGTTGCTTGGTACGCCAGCCATGGCTGCAGCGTAGTAGGTGCACCAACCCGGGTCATAACCATTGCTTCCATAAGTGGGCGTAAATGAGCCGCCCAAGATACTAAATGTAGATGTAGATTTAGACCGCGCAGCCTGAATTATTTGGCCATTAGGAATAAGCACCTGTTCACCAACATGAATGCCAGCTATCTCGGCATCATTAGATTCGGTGATTTGGTCTGAATTAGCGCTAAATTTGGCAGCCAGACTCTGGAGAGTATCGCCTGCCTGTACGGTATAGACGAGGCCATTTACCGGAGGGATTACAAGCTTAGTACCGAGTGCTACCGTAGCACCGGTGATGCTGTTAGACCAACGAATACTATCAGTCGTAATGCTAAATTTTTGAGCGATGGAAGCAAGCGTATCACCACTCTGGACGGTATACGTTTGAATATCATCCCGGCTTTTAAGGGCGGTGGCCACAATCTGTGGCTTGGCCACGACACTGGTTTCACTGGCACTGACCGCCACAGTAGCCTGCGCACTCTGTGCCTGGTTATTGACAGCGTTGCTTTCCGGCAAATCAGCCATACGCGCCACATTGGCGGCAATGTCAAATGAAGTCAGGCCGTCAACCGGATTCGCGGCGGCATTGTCACTTAAAGCGCCGGTCGTCACGGCAGCATTGGCATGGAAACCACCCGTAACAAAGAATACAACCGCGGCTAGTATTACCACATTGGCCGTCACCAGCCCATAGCGAATCAGCCGCTTGCGAACGCTCTTGCGCTTAAGCGTTTTCTGCAAACGAGAGCTTACGTGCGTCCGTTTCAGGCCGCCGATGTGGGCCGATAGCGACCCGATGTTCACATTACTAATGTCTATAGCTCCTGCGCTGAGGCCTTACGACCGTCTTCGCTTTTACCACTATAAACTTGAGATTGGCTGAATAACCATTCTCAAGTTACCCGCTCATTATACCAAATATCGCTACCGCACCAACATTTCAAGCGTGATTCACCCCAGTTAATGTATTATGGCACGCGAAGTTTAAGAGAAAAATTATGCCGTCAGTGTAAAGCACTGGGCTGTAAAGTAATTATCAAGTCCCATTTTTCGAAAAGTTGGATATGCCGGGCCATTCGGGTCGGTAGCTAAGCAAATGACGGGATCCGTTTCCCAAAAGCAAGCTGAAGGGAGTATGGCCGGTAATGCCGCCCGGATTGCTTGCGCCAAGGCGAGGCGGGCATAACCATGGCGCTCCTCCCTTGATGCCACCTTGGATATATATGCAACCGTACCGCAAATAGCGAGCGCCGCAATCGCCACTGGTTTCGGTCCCTTCCTTCCATATTCTTCTCTCTCTACGATAAAGCAGTGCCCATTATCAGAGTCGATGAGTCTTTGAACGGAGACTGCGGTTGCTCCAATAGCTGCATCTACTCGTGGGTTGGCAGATTTTCCGGGTTCTCGTTTCAATTGATGTGCCGACTTGTATACGGTCATGAACTTGGACCGGTCACTTTCCGTCCTCGCCTCCCTAACCGATGCCGGACTAGTTTTAACTTCCAGCAGCCCCGGGTTGGCCATCAGGTCTGGACTCGGCTTCAACCACGCATCTGTCAGGCTAACCTCATACTCCTTATCAATCAGAAACCGACGTAGCGCTTCTGTGCGTTCTTCGATCGGAACATAGAACGTTGGCCTTCTGCCAACTTTACGACATCTGCGCAAAATACCCTCATACTCCTCAGCGGTGGGCACTTCATCAGTAAGGAAATTATTCGCATCAGGAGAATCGATGGCATTAGAAAACCCGATTCGGAGGTGTGGATCGATTTTATCGACTCGGTTAAACGGATGTCCCGTTCGAGGAGAGTGAAGCTCACGCAGAACACTAAATGGCGTGTGTGGCCCGAACAGCGGGCGCTCGCGATTTACGTCAGTTCCAACGGTCATGTCATCCTCTGTAACCATAGCGTAGCATAACTGAGCAAGCTAGCCGGGATACATTACAGGCAGGTAGCACTTTTAGAAGTAATGGTTAGTTGGTTTCGCTGGCGCACAGTTTATGGCAGTACTGCTGTGTCTGCTGTTCGTGCTCCTGCTCGGTCTGCGAGAAGTGCGTTACACCGTCATCGCCCGTCACGAAATACAGCCAGTCAGTATTAGCCGGGTGCGCCACGGCCTGCAGCGCACTATTATCCACGTTGCTGATCGGCGCAGGCGGCAGCCCGGTGTGGATCAGCGTGTTGTATGGGCTGTCATAGGAAAGCGACTTCCCTTGGCCGGCCAGCAGCGAACCATACAGAGCCGTCACGTCGCTGCCAAGCGGCATGTTCATTTGCAGGCGTTTTAAGAAAACCTGAGCCGCTTGTGCCCGGTCGCTGGGCGTGTTTACTTCCTGTTCCACGATTGATGCCAGAACGATTCCCTGGTAGGTACTCAGACCCTCGCCCGCAAAGGCCGCACGGATAGACGGAGTCAGATGGTCTTGCATCTCCTTAATCGACTCTTCGACGATCGATTTGACACTTGTAGCGCTGGTGCGTTCAAAACTATCCGGGTACAGATACCCTTCCAGATTGTTGCCAGCCGGTTTGTCAACCAGTGCGGCATTGCCTTCATATTGAGCCGGCTGCAGCGCCGCCTCGACATCCGCTTTGCTATACCCATCGTTGATAAGCGACTGCTCAACCTGGTCTAGTCGCTGCCCGGGCAATATCGTCACCAGCTGCGACTGTACCTTGCCGTGCGTCAGCTGAGCAACAATATCCTGCACGCTCTGGCTACCGCTCAAAGAGTACGTACCGGCTTGCAGATAACTTCCCACGCCTTCCTTACGCACATAGGTCTGGAACGTCCAGCTGCTCCGGATAATACCTTTGGCATGTAACAGATCGGCAATACCCCGCGGGCTTGTACCCGCATCGACCGTAATGATCTGTGCACGGGCAGTAACGCTGACCGGCTTTAGTGTCTGGTAATAATAATGCCAGATGGCAAGCGTTGCCACGACCATCGTCAGCGCTAATATGCCACCGGCTACCAATAGCCGTTTGATCCATGGCCGCCGCTGCATCCGGCTGTTTACCCGGTACATTACGCCCGGGCTCCTTCCGCAGGGTGATCTGTCAAATAGCGTTCCAAAATCAGGCTGGCTGCTGCCGCGTCAATGTCGCCTTTAGCATGCGATACGTCGCCTAGATAGGCTTCGGCGTCTACGCTTGTCAGTGTTTCGTCGGCGAGCTCTACCGGTACCGCCAGCGTGGCGCGCAGCTCATCAGCAAACCCTTCAGCGGCTTGGGTTTGCGCGGTGTATCCGCCGTCCATGCCGCGTGGCAGGCCTACCACCACCAAACCGGCCTGCTCATCGGTAATTAGTTGTTGTATGTTTGACATCAATTTATCATCATTATTCAGTGTGGTCAGCGGCCGCGGCAATCGTGCCACCGTGTGACAAATCGCCACACCCACACGCTTTTCGCCGTAATCAAGCGCCAGGATGTATTGTGGAGCAGCCATAACCTTACGCGCCGCGGCGAAGCGTTAGCTGCCCGCCTTTTGGATAGTAATTGTGACTTTGTTGGCCTTTTTTGGCACGGAGTCCACCCAAAACGGGCTGTATTTTACCTTGACGCTAGTCACACCTGGCGTCTGGCTGATGAAGGACTTCACGTCGGCGCTCTTCATGCCGGCCAACTGGGTTTTGAGGCTGCTGGCATTGAGCTGTGGTCCAGCCTGGGATGTTACGCTCATACTTACGGTTGCACTTGTGGACGAGCCAGGGGTGTTTTCGCTGAACTGCGCGTTGGCCACGCCGTCGTCCAAAATAACTTGTTTACCTTTGTCCAATTGCCCATTCACGTTATTATCCACCAGCTTCTGCAGGTCGGATTTCTGCACGCCCAGCATGGTGTACGTCGTCACACCTGTGACCGTTACGTTGCTAGCGGCATCACCGGCCTGAGCACTTGTCGTCACCTGCGAAGTACCAGCTAGAAACGTTGCCGCCACCGGCTGCAAGCCCTTGGACTCCAGATTCGATACCAGCTGCTGTTTGATACTGTCAGCACTCGCGCTGGTTATCTTGCTGGTCGCATTATCAATGTCGCTCTGCTGCACGATGGTCGTTATGTCATCGGTACCACCGGACATCTGTGAGCCCTGCGCACTCAAGCCCTCGGAGTTACCCGAGATACTATACGCGGCCGGCGCCAGGTTGTAGTCGCCGCCGCCCTTCAGGGCTGTCACCGGTACGTTCGCCTTGCCATCGTTTTTACACTTTGAGCCGCTGCCCGGTGAGCTGAAATTGCTGTCGGGTACGGGGGTCGTATTTTGAGCGATAAAGGTATGGCCGCCGGAGCTAAAGCTAGCACCTGCCGGGATGGTGGCGTCGGAACTGCTGCAGTTAATCACCGTAATCGTACCACTGGCTTTCTGGCCATTGTTTTGCTGGCCAGTAGCCGGCACCGTCTGCGTGACGGTCTTCTGCTGGCTTTGCGAGGTGGCCGGCACGGTGTTGGTCGTGGTATCGAGCTTAGTCGCCGTAGTGTCGAGCGCCAGACTCATGTTCGTGGGGACAGTACTGCTGTCGGTGCCTATCGTTATCGTCGCCGCCGGCAACACCATAAAGGCAAAGTACCCTGCCACTCCCAGTGCCACTAGTAGTAATACACCTAGAGCAAGCTTCTTGCGGAAACTGTCAAAGTTAGGCACTTGCAGCTTCTTGTCTTTCTTGGGCTTGGGGGCTTTAGTGGCCGCAGGAGCAGCCGCTAGCGGCGCTTCATCAGGCTCGTCCCCAAGGTCAATCGTGTCGTCGTCGGCTGTCGAAGCTTTGCCGGTACCGTCAAGCTCACCGATACTTGTCGCGCCCGCTTTCTTGGGATCAAAATCCTCACCGTCCGCAGAAGCGTTGCCGTCTACGATCTTCAGAGGTTCGCCGGCTGCATCATAATCTTTCGGGGCCGCCATCTCCGGTATGCTCGGCTTGCTGCTCGGTGAACTGGCGACATATAGGCCGACGCTGCCGGCCAGCGGCATCAGACCAGCTTCGCTCGTCACCAACACCAGGTTCTTATCGGCGTTATCGGCAGTCCGCTTGAGCAGCTTCATGTTGACCACGCTCTGCAGCACTGGGCACCGCTTGGGCAATACCAGCGCTACTATTTTGCCTTTAGCGGCGGCGACTTTGTCGATGACGGCCGTAATCTCGTCGTCTACGTCGACATAAATCGTTTCTTTGCCGGCAGTTCCATTTACCGTCTGTAGGTTCGCCATTCTGTATCTATTCTAACGCTTGTTGTTATAAATCGCACACCTTTAGACGCGCAGGATGCGATCAATGCGCTCTTTCACGGACTCGCCGCCCGCGCCGTTATATTGTACCGTATCGAGACCGACCCGCAGCAGGCCCATGGCGGTAATGAACGTATGGTCACTCACGGAGCCAGTCGTATCAGTTATGCCGACTACCTCGTCAGGATGAATGTGTTGCACGACAGGTTTACGGGTAAACGGCAAGGCTCGGTACCAGTCACTATCCTGCAAGCGGTCCATCAGCATGTCCAACGATGAACCACCGCCGCAGAGCAGCAGACGGTGGGGCAGATGATCCAGCTTGTCAAATTCACCTAGTGCCAGTTCCACGCCGCTGATCCAGACCTCCAAGGTCTTTTTAAGCGCCTTTTCCACCAGGACAGCCTGTTTGGCCGCCACTTTTTTGTCACTTAAGCCCACTTTGAGTTTCTCGGCCATGTCAAATTCCACGCCGAGCCCACGCTCGATACTGCGCGTATATGCTCGGCCACCGATACCGAACATCTTGGTGCCCTGCACGCCGCCTTCATTAATAACTGCGATATCAGTCGTACCGCCGCCGACGTCCATCAGCACAGCGCTCATGTTGTTCGTCTGGTCATCACCGATGACACTACGGGCCACTGCAAACGGCTCCGCCGCTACCGCCAGCAGATTAAGGTCGAGTTGCTCGGCCACTCGTTCTAGCGCACCAATATGTACCAACGGCGCAAATGCCGTATAGAGCTGCACCACCATGTCGCGGCCCTGAAAACCGAGGGGATTCGTGACTGTATAACCGTCGATTTCCATGCTGACCAACGCGCTATTGACGAGCTTAACATCGACTTCCTTGCCGCCCAACTCCAGCGACAGCTGCTTCTTAGCCTTGGCCTCAGCCCGCGCCTGGACCAGTTTGATAATCTTTTCGATCTCAGCGATATCGAGCGCTTTGTCGGGAGTCTTGCGCGCCACGCGCACGGTCGTCGTCGTACCTTGCACCAGTTCGCCGGCAATGCCGATGATAGCCCCGCGCGCGCTGACACCCGCCTGTTTTTCAGCGTCATTGAGCGCCTTATCGCAGTTTTCCACTACCGCCCCAATATCCGCCACTGCCCCAGCCTGCATGTCGCTCAGGCCCTGATGAGCACGGCCGACGCCAATAATCTCAATCTCACCGTCGTTCACCCGGCCGATCAGCGCCTTGACGTATTCGGTACCGATGTCCAGACCGACCAGGTGCTGCACGCCGCCTTCAGCCGGCTTCGCCGCCGCCATACGCGCGCGTACCTGACTCTGCGCTACCTCTTTAAACCCCTTTAGCTTATCCAGCATATGCAACTTATTTTAGCACGGCTTTAGTTGTCCGCGAACCTTTTATAGCCTAAATAGGCGCTACACTTTAGAGCCAACAGGCACAAGCTCTTCACCACGCCCAAACGGACTATCGCCACTAACGCCCGGAGTGAACGGCGCTATGGTCCGAGGGACAGATATACCAGTCGCAGTGGTTTCTGCGAGCTCTACAGCCGGGGCAGCAACGTCAGCCTTTGCAGTTTGCCCGACAGCAACATGGCCGGCAGCAGCTATAGCTCTACCTTCAGCAACTTCCCTCGCCCAGAACCTCTTCCAAAAGTCGGGCCAGTCAGTAAGTCTTTCCACCGCTGGTGGGGCAACACCTTCACCTCGTGCCCCTTCTCCGTCTTCGGCCTCCCATCGTGCGTGACGCCCACCCATTTCGTCAACGTATACCCATCGTCCCAGATAGCCCACGTCCCACCACCCTGGTGCCCAGTTAATCTCTGGTTTCATGTCAAGATGTTCAGCCCATTTAGTCATATTTAAACGCTCCAAAAAACAGAACAAGTACTATTAATGCCTGTGTTTCTTTAACTAATTGATAGTGGCAAATTATACGCCCCATCTGTTAGTTTGCAAGTTTTTTGTGATATTTCTCACAGTCTTTAATTCGACTGCGTTGTACCTTCTGGTTAAATGACAATACCACCACCCAGCACGCAGTTGCCGTCATATACCACCGCCGACTGGCCAGGCGTTATGGCACGCACTTCTTCATCCAGAACAATTTTTGCCGTCTCCATTGACCCAGCTGCCAGAGGGCTATCCTTTAGCGAGATTTTGCAGGAGATAAGATTGGAGCGGTAACGAGTGCGTATCTGGTAAGTTTTGCCAGGTTCAGGTGGTTGGTTTATCCAGTGGAGATCCGTTATTTGCAGCTCGCTGCGCCATAGGCCGGGATCCTGCAGGTCGGTGGTTACATAGACCACGTTGGCTGCCATATCTTTGCCCGTGACATAAAACGGCAGACCACCGCCCACGTGCAGACCATGGCGCTGGCCGATGGTGTAGAAAATAGCGCCGTCATGCTCACCTACGACCTTTCCATGCTGGTCGACAATGTCGCCGTGCGGCTGCTCGCCCAGCTCGTGCAGCAAAAAGTCTTTAATGCCTACCTTGCCCACGAAGCAAATACCCTGGCTGTCCTTTTTGGCAGCAGTAGCCAGCCTTAGCTCGGCCGCTTTCGCGCGTACCTCGGCTTTTGTGGCAAACTCACCGATAGGCATAAGTGCGCGTTTAAGCGCAGGCTCAGACACACGGTACAAGAAATACGTCTGGTCTTTGTCCACATTCGCCGCCGTAAGCAGCTGGCCGTCTTGTACGCGGGCATAGTGGCCGGTAGCGATCAGGTCAGCGCCGTCTTCGAGCGCCGTCTCTAGGAACATTTTGAATTTGATTTCCTGGTTGCACATGACGTCCGGGTTTGGCGTACGACCAGCTTTGTATTCATCAACCATATAATTAACCACCCGCTGACGGTATTCCGTCTCGAAATCATACATTTTAAACGGAATGCCGAGCTGCACGGCCACCCGTTTGGCGTCCTGATAGTCCTGCTTCCATGGGCAGGCAAAACCGGGCAGATCCTGACTCCAGTTTTTCATGTAGACACCCGTCACTTGATAGCCCTGCTCAATCAAGAGGGCAGCCGTGACCGACGAATCCACACCGCCGGACATGCCGACGTAAACTTTCTGTGACATATTAGCTACATTATAGCAAATTTCTTACCTCGCCTGGGCACCTGGTTATAGAATTCGGGGCTATTTAGAAAATGAGAGTATCTGTCATTTTGTTTTTATACCAAATCAAGTCCGGGTGCTCAACCTTTCAGTAGTTGTACGTAGTCGGAGCGAGCATAGAGAATTCGTATAATGACGCCCTGTGGATGAGTAATTCTGTAGATAACCAGGTAGTTGTCTGCCAATATGTAGCGATAACCATCCAATCGCCGGTCGATGCTATTCAGGCTTGCCCCCATCTCAGGGAAAGTCTCTAGTTGCTGGGAACGGTGTAAGATTTTCGCGGCTATATTGTGGGCAGCGATTGGGTTCTGCAGATCATTCTGTATATAGGAGTGTAGGCCAATCAGGTCATGTTCAGCAGCGGGCGAGAATACAACCCTCATAACTGTATATTGAGGTTCTTTGCAACTTTATCTATAGGGGCCGCTCCATCTTGCTTAATGGATTGCTCTCCCTTTTTAATCTCTTTCAGCAGCTGCTCAACCGTGGCCTCTCGATCATAATCGTCCAATTTCGAGATAACATATGTGCCGCGTCCATTGCGGGTTAAATAGACGGGCTTATCAACATCAACACGATTCAAGACTTCCGTATAATTTCGTAAATCCGATATGGGTAAAATCGTAGGCATTGTACCCTCCTTTCATCAGTGATTATAGCAAATTAACACGCGAATTCAACAACATTCTTACCTGGAATACGCACATCAGAAACGGAAATAGGCACAAATAGCACCACAACTAAGGTCGCTCGGATTTCAACCGTTGCATGACCGCCTAGTACCTACGGCGGGACGATTTCAATATGCGGCGCTTGTAGGATTTCAGGAACAGGAAGCCTCCACCGATAAGCAGCACAAGCACAATAATCGTACCTACCATGGCCAGGATGTAGCCAGTTGGTATAATCCAGACGGACTTGCTAACATCGATGGTTTGGCCTTTCGTGCCATAAGTAAAAGTTGCGCCGACGGTATACTTGCCAAACTTGCCCAGACCTCGCAAAGGTATACTCCACCTACGGAAGCTGTCCGGCAATATTTCTGACTTGGGATTCTGCTGGTTAAAATTGTAGGTATATACCAGTTTTTTACCTTTCTGGACGTACACCTGGCCAAACGGCGCCTCCTGGAGGTTGCCTTTATTTTCAAACCGCACAAACAGGTTGAGGTTGCTAGGATTGCGGAAATTACCGGCAGTATTACCGTTCTGCTGTACTGCGAAGTCAGTCATAGTTAACTGTTCAGTAGTGGGACCGGGCACCGTCATAAGGATAAGTGACGCGACGCTCCCGCCCAAACCGACCGCGCTGCTTCCCGATATGCCGGCAGTTACGGGCGCAAGGCGCAGCGCTCCAAAGTAACCGCCCGCCTGAGCGGCTTTAGGAACCGCGATGTTAACGGTTACCGGCATCGTACCATTTGCCGGGATGGTAATGTCCGACATCGGAACCATAAAACGCTTAAGACTGTGCGAAGGCGCATAGCTGTTTGAGTCAAGTATAAGATTAGGTTGGCCTTGTTCACCGCCGGCTACGAAATCGTTTTCAATCGGTTGCACAGTTATCGGTGCATTCGTCAAGTTAGTTGCTACTACTTTAACCGTTCCAGTAGCGCCGGCCTCAACGGTCAGGTCGGTACGGACCGGTGAAATTTTCAGTTCCTGATTGTTAGCAGTAGTGCTCGGTGTGGTGCTGGAGGTAGCCGCCAGTACGGAGGTGCTGCCATAGGCCAAAACCGCACCGCACAAAAGCAGGGACAAGGTACTATGAACTCTTTTGCTTTTCACTCTTGCATTCCCCATGGTAGATAACTTAGCTTTATGATAGCAGGCTTATAGATAATCACCAAACCGTGAGCACAACCCACTAAAACCGCCCCATAGGGGCGGTTTTAGGTTTCGCTTGCAAGAGCGAGATTAGAAGGTACCGACAGCGATTAGGCTAAGGTCAGCTTTGTAGCTACCGGCCGGCGTGTTGTTTCCGACAGTGGCCGCAAGAGCGAACGGCACATCCATGCTTGCGATTGGAGCACCTTCGGTCCCGAAGACAAACCCACCATAGTCTGATGTAGTGTCCTGTACTAGACTGTTTTCCGCAGAGTTGGCCTGTCCGCTGGATGTTGAGGCACCCGAGCCCAGCATAGCGTAACTTCCAGTAGAGTGGTCATAATTAGTGTTGATGTCAACAGATCCACTTGAACCAGTCCCGGCCGAAGAGGCAGCTCCGAAGGAAAGACCGAACCCAGCTGTGCCTGCTGCTGTACTGGTGTTACCAGCGGTTGCGCCAAAGGAAGGTATATCGCAAGTTGTAGGCGATGATTGACTTGTACGGTGCAAGCCAACACATTGGTTACCGGTTTTTAGGAACACTATCGCTCCCTTACTTGCGTTTGTGCTTAATTGCGCCCAGTCCGCGGCATAGCTGATATGCCCAGTATCAAGTGCGCTTACACCGCTGTTTACTTGGCCTAATTGCGTACTAGGATTCGGGGCACCGTTAGAGTGACCTCCGTTGGTCGTGGAGTTGTCGACACAGCCCAGTCCAGGGCCATTTGCAGAAGTAGTCAAGGTACCTAGATAGCTACTCGCATCTGCACTACCCTGTGTAGGTGTAGCCGTGTTATTGTTCGGGTCGCCAAAGACACAGAAAGTCATACTTTCCAAGACCGCCGCCGTTACGCCTATCGTCGCCGACACCGCCATTGCGACTGAGCCGTCGTCTTTGATGTTAGTAACGACCGTACCAGTAGACGTGCCACCATGCCCTGCATCACCACCAGCAGCCTGGCCGTCAGTAGTGTTAGCAAAAGTTTCAACGCGTCCGTAGAAGGTACCGTTTGTCAAGTTACTGCCATCGGGGTTCGTTACACCATCGAGCACGACTGAGTAAGGCGATCCCCCGGTGAGTGCCGCAGCTTTAATGACTATATAGTTTGCGCCCTTGGCCACATAGCTACCAGTAGTGTCAGGAGCTTCTGAGCCTACGCCTACGACGTTCACTCCTGCAAGACTCATCCCGGTAGGTGCTGTACATGATGAACCAACTAACGGAGTATTTTGACAAAACCATATGACAATATCACCACCACCACCAGCCGTGAGGGTGGTCACCGGCGTAAACGTAACAGTATATTTAACGCCCGTCGCGCTTTGAGCAGACGTACCCATCTGAATGCTCCGGGTTGTTATCTGGTTATCCGCAGAAGCGAACGCCGGAACAACAGCCGGAGCAAGTGTGCCAAGCAACAGGCTCACAGCTCCCAAGCTGAAGCCGACTCGGCGGTCTAAAAATCTTAACGATTTCATTTCTTTCCCTTTATTTATATTTTGCTTTGACTATTTATTTTGTTAGTAACAGTTCATTTATACCACGCTTATGCTTGGCCACGCAAGCTAATTTTGCATTTTATGCTTGACAAGTTATCCACAGGCTTCCGAGCACGAACTCCTAGAGATAGTCTGTTGCTACATACAGCCTTTGTGGTTGTCCACTAGAAAAGTTCCTGTAGTACGTCTCCCTAGCATCAGCCGTTACGCCCGCCTCAGCACTAAAAGTACTTCCAGTTTGTGATATCTCTGTCAGAGCTCCAGTATAGGTATCCTTTACCCACTCACTTGCGGAACTTGAGTTTCCGTACTCCATAACTACATACCGACCATCCATGGAGGCTAACACTCCATGGGTTTCTAGGTCAGGGCATCCGGGCGAAGCGCTTGAACAACTTGATGAATACTCGTTGCCTGAAGCGTCAGTTGAAACCATCGTATACGTACCCCGAGCAATATCATATTCGAAGACATCGCTCATGCCATTCGTGTCCCCCGAAACAAGGTCAGATTCAGTACTATTGAATACTACGTGGTCCCCATCACATGTTAATTGTGCTTCGCTACCGTCGTTAGCTATTTTTTGAATTGTGTGCGAAGACCCAACCGTCTCCACAAGGAATAGCCCACCAATTCCATCAGACGAAAGGTTCGTCGCGCTCGAGTTAAAAACCGCGAATCGACCTGAGCAATCTGTGCTAATGGTACTACTAGGTGCAGTATTTTCCTGCGTACCATCAGCCGCAGCATCTACCCGCATAGTAGTGCCGAGCAGCATGTCTTTTACGAAAAGGCCTTCGGAGCTAGTAGGATAGCCTATCTCTCGATAATATATAAACCTGCCGTCTTCACTTACCGCAGGAAAGTTATAGTTATCGTAATACGACGAGCCCACAACCACCTGTGTCGTGTTGTTCTGGGTATCCCGTAGATATATTGAATAACCGCCACTATACGTAGTTGTCCCGTCATCCAGATTAGTGGCGGTGGTGGCAAACAACAAGTATCTGGCATTCCTTGACATCGTGAAAGCGGTCACAGACTGGTTCGCTTGCACTCCAGAAGTAGAAACGCTTTCTAGTGTAGTAGTGCTCGCCTGGGTGTCCCTTAGATATATATTGCAACGGCCGCTAATAGTGCCGCCCGATACTAAGTTTGTAGAGTTAGAACCAAACGCCACATATCTACCGTCTGAGGAAGTCATGGGTGACTGGCCACAAAGCTGGCCATTACCCTGGTCGCCAGCTGAGTCTAAAGACATTAGGGTTTGCGTAGCAGCGGTTGCAGAACCAAATCCGCTGTATCCAACAATGAGTAATATAACTACCAAGATGTTGGCACTTAATAACAATTTGTTTTTCACACTCAACCCCCTCAAGTTACACTTTTAGCTTACGCTTCGCTTAAGGGTCGTGGACGTGATAAGTATCACAAAAACTACGACTACTTGTAGGTATCCATCTCCCGCTCAAGCCGGCGGTGCAAGCTGACCAACTCACTGCGGCGGCCAAGCCAGAAACTCGGTAGCGTGAGTATCATAGTGACAACCGCCGGCCACCAGATTACCTTTGTAATAGTCGTCGAACCACTAGTACCGCTGTTGCCAGTTGAAGTTCCGGTTCCCGTCGGCTTACCATTGGCGACCGCCACCAGCTGAAGGAAGGCAGTCACGCCGTTTACATCCGTCACCTTCACGACCACCCTATAGATACCCGACTCCTTGTAGACGTGCGATATATCCACCTCGCCGGCAAGCGACTGGCTCTTGAGATCGGGCGAGCTGCCATCACCCCAGTCGATGCTGAAGGCGTACGGCCCGTTGCCGCCGCTGATCAGCAACGGCCAGGTCAGCGTCTCACCGGGATCGGCTGCGCGCCGTCCGTAGTTGCTGGTCAGCGTTATAAGCGTCCCGAACGCTGAAAAGCTAGAGTTGTTGTACGAGACCGTTATGTGGTTGCTGTCCGGGCTGGACTGGTTCAAGTCGTCGTACTGAAAGATATTGATATCGTTCTGGCCGGTAAACAGTGAGATCTGCAGACTAAAGCTGCCCGTCGTACAGTTAGCCGCCCCCACCAGTACGCCATTGTCGTATACCTGTATCAGCAAGCCCTGCGTACACAGGCCGGTTATCGTGGTCGGCGACGTCGTAAACGACGCACCGTTACTTGGTGTGGAGATGGTGGCGGTCGTTTGCGGGGGCGGCTGCGGCTTGGTCGCTTCAAGCGCGTATGACCCTGCACGCGGCGGTGGGTCTGGGATCGGTGTGATGGCGTGTGTCCGCACAGGCAGCAATACCATGCCAAGGGCCAGCAGAGCCACTCCGGCGATACTCCATGTTTTGGCCTTCAGTCGAGTCACCCACATAATACTTACGCTTATTCTACCCCGAAACCGTGCGGCAGCCTAGCTTTCCTGGAGGCTCTAGCGCCGGCGGCTGATGCCGGTGCCCGAGTGGTAGGTTGTGCCCTTTACCAGTCCGCGCACTTTACGCTGCAGCCACCAGCCGCCAAACCCGAGAACCGCCAGGATGACGATCATTAGGAGGATGAACCACGCGGGCAAGTACCAGAAGTGAGCGGTGCTGGTTATTTCATGCGTCTGGTTGCCGTTCTGACCATAGAATACGTCCAACTTTGCGGTATACAGGCCGGGCCACAGGTGAGGGTCCACACAGGTATTCTGGCCGGCATTATCTATAGTCACGCCGCCAAGCTTCGCAACCTGCGCCTGTTTGGTGTCGATACAGGTGGTAAAGAGGCGTGTCTGGCCTATCAGAGCCAAGGACTGGGTATCATTAGTTTTGTTTATGCTTCCGATGGTCTTACCAAACATATTGGTAAGGGTGATACTGCCTGCGGGAGCCTCGGTGGAATTACCGGTATTTTTAAGCGTGTAGGCGATCATCTGCGGTGCATTGAGGGCGATATATACATACCCGCCCGTAACCCCATTGTCACTTGAGGCATAAGCGCCGAACTTTTGGAGCTGCAGGTTTTCGTTGACCGTACCCGGCACCGTTACGAACATCAACGTGACACCTGAAGCACCCAGGCCAACGTTTCCTCCGTTGCCTTCGCCGGACTGATACATAATGGCGCTGTAATAGCTGCCGGCACCCTGATTCTTGGGCACCTTCACGCTATAATTGATGGTCTCGGTCCCGCCGGGCCCTATATCAAGCGTTTTTGGCAGATTCAGGAAAGGCTTAATGGACCACGGAGTTTGTGGGGCATTATCGGCTAAGTACAGCTTGGGCGTACCGGACTGGTCAGTATAGGTAAAGTCTATGACTCTAAGCGTCAAATGCAAACCGCTGGTCGAGTCTAGGTTGCCGATGTTTATCTTATCATTGATAGTCTGTCCAGGATTTATGACGTAGTTCTTACGGGGTTGGATACTCAACCCTGCTGAACTATTTGAAGTTGGCTGACTCGTTTGCGCCGATGTGGCAGCCGAAGCAGGCATAACACTAATAGCTATAAGCAGCACCGACAGCGCGGCACTTAGGGTACTGGCAATCCGTTTCATACGCTTGTAATTCTCACCTTATGTTTTCAACAATAAGCGGTATTGTAGCATTAAAACCGACCGCTGCATATGTAGGTTATCGTTGTGCTATAGACACCGGGGTGGAGATCAGGCGAGTCATTTATGATATAGGTAACGGTAAAAATAGTGCCCAGGTTGACACCGCTACCCTCCGCGACGATATCGCCATCGTGGTACATATATTGATTGGGTGTGTTGTAACTCGGCATGATAAACGCGGTTGGTGTTCCAGGATTATTCTGTATGTCGCTGCCGATTGGCCCGGTCAGCGGGTCATTATTTGCCACCAGGTTTATGCCGAACTGATCGTTGCCCGGAGCGCTGACAGTCTGGATAGGCAAGGCTGGTATCACATGCGTACCCGCCTCGACAGTCGGGCCGTTTGCCGTAATGACAAAGCCGCTGTGAGCATTAGTCGCGACAGCCATTTGCGAGGTAGCCGCTGATGTCTCGTCGGGGAATAGGTCCCCAAAGTCTGTGGCGTTGCCGCCAAGCTGCTGAGTACAGTCACTGCTCACCTGCCCGGCTACACAGAATATCAGGACAGGTGGCACCTGAGTGTCAATCTCAATACTATTGGTCACCTGTGAGAGTACGGATCCCAGGTTGATAAGCGTGCCGCTCGCATCAGTGCTAGGGTAATCGCTCATGCGAATTGCGAACGAGTATGCAGTATCCGTGGGGTTTACGATATTGCTGAAGGTGTATGTCGAGGGCGTCTCACTTACAGCACCGGGGGTACGCGTTAGCACAATTTCATTGCTTGACTCAGACAGGATGCTAAAACCTGTTTCGCCGGTCTGACTCGAAAGTACGGCATGCGACACGTCCAATCCGGCCGGAGCCACACACGGGTGATGATCTACCGGGTTCAATGGTGATAAGGTCTCACTTGGAACAGGGTCAAGGCAAAAAAGCAAATCTATGGAACCGACCGTAGTCGTATAGACACTATCATTGTTATAGGTAAACGAAATCTTATAGCTGGTCGTAGCGCTTGGCACGGAACTGTTTATGAATAGCGAGCGATCATTGAAGCGTATAACTGCCGATGCCTGCGACTCAAAGATTATAAAAGCGCAGGCAAGCAACACCAGCGTTTGTGCCAGTATAAGACGGTGCGGCAGCAGGCCAACTCTCAGCCGCTTCAACCTTTGCATAAGCACTATTGTACTAAAAAATCGGAGCGAGTTGCTAAGCAAACCCTCTTTCTCTCAAATAAAAACTGGCTCCGGGAAAATCCGGAGCCAGTTTTTGTTTTGCTCTGCCAAACTATGTGGCGTGATATTTGCTAGTTCTATGCCTAGTACTGAGGAGCTGCAATCCAGTTAATTTTGGTAGTGTAGATACCAGCTGGGGTGGTCGCTGCGATGTCGGCCGCGTAGCGAACCTTGGCAGTCACACAGTCTACGACCGAGCTGCTTTCTGTCGCAACAGCGGCTGGAATCGTATCTGAGTTTACGTTGAAAGCAAACTCTGTCGTAGGTGAAATTTCGACTCCACCTGTACCATCTGCATAGTTTGTCAACGGGACCAGAGGATAGAGCTGTGGGTCGTGGTAACTTGCATTGCTAGTGTTATCCGTATCCGTGGTTGCCAAGGACGTCTGTCCGTTGTCTGCACCATTCTCGTAGGTCGCTTCTTGGCCATAGTCCACAACATTTGCCGTGTCGTTGGTGCCAAGAGTACCGTTGCTGTTGTCAAGAGCAAGACCGAACTGTGCCGTACCGTGGTTCGGAGCCAATTTAGTACCAGAACCATTATTAATCGGGGCAATCTGGTCGTTTTCTGTGTTAGACAGCGTATGACCAGAGTAGTACACAGTTGCACCAGCACTAGAGTTGGAACTTAGCCGCCAGAATGAATGCGTACTGAAGGTATGGTCGGTTTCTAGCGAGCTTTCTGCATTCTGGTTACCAAGCTGCAGCACATTTGCCGGATCGGTTGGTTGCATGCCTGTCAAGACATTATCGCAGGAACCATGTTTGTGCGTATTTCCTGCTCCGACGGACGCGAGGCCCTCTGCTTTTTCATATGTACTTTGGACGCCACTGGAACCGTCAGCACTACTGAGCGTATCGGGGTCAACCGTGCCTACGGAGAATTCCATCGTTTCCAGAACCTTGGTGGTAATCTGGATGGACTGGTTCATCACGTTAGCCACCGTGACACCGCCGTCAACGACGTTGGTGTCGCTAGCAGGTTCGAGGTCTGCCGTCGTTATGGTCGAACCATCGTACTGAACGTTGTAAGTATTGATCTTGACAAAGAACGCACCGGCACCGGGGTTGGTGATGTAGTTGCTTGTCCTACCGAAGAAGATGACCTGTATCGGCGTATCAAATGGAACGTTCAGAGCGCTGCTGTTGGCAAGTATGATGTAGTTGTTCCTGTGTGTTGGACCAGCGCCGTTCTCGACGTTTGCAACGGACATTGTCCACCCGGTACTCTGTGTCCAGGTACCGGCATTGTCGTAGAACACAACGTAATTACCGGCAACCGAGTGGGCAGCGTATTGGCCGGTTGAGTCGCTCGGGTTGAGCGGGTTTGTCA